>NZ_JBVVQI010000044.1:0-34619 GCF_055811495.1 Mesorhizobium sp. WSM4830
GTCTCCCTTGATTGAGATCTGCAACGACCTCATTCTGGCACATCACGATGCCGTCGGGGGCCGTCCACCCCAACACGTACTTTAAGTACGCTCCGCTCCGGTTCTCGGAAGCCACCACTCTCGGCACGGCCTGACCTGAATCTCGACACACCTCGGCGCGAAAGATTGCGGACCAACGTTGACGTCACGCTATCTCGACCCAGACCGGCGAGTGATCCGAACCGGCCACTTGCCGGTCGACCCACAGGCGCCTCAGCGATTTGGCAAGCGAAGCGCTGGTGAAGATGTAGTCGATGCGCTTGTAGCGACTGGTATCGCCCGGCCGTTTGGGGTCGACCCAGGTGACGAGATCGGCGCCGGCAGCGCCGAGGCGCAAGGCGGCATCGACGGCGAGGTCGGCGGTCACCGGCATGCCGAATTCATGGTCAGGCTGGCCGGCGAGTTCGACGTGTTCCGGCGATCCGGCGAGCATGTTGAAGTCGCCCATGACGACGAAGCCATCGGGACAAGGCAGCTCCGGCAAGCCGATCTCGGCGACGCCGGAGAGCCCGCCGCCCTCGAGCGGGTAGTTCAACAGGCGCTGGCGCAGAAAGCGGATTTGGCTCAGGCGTTCAACCGGGCTGCGGTGGTCGAGATGGGTGGAATAGAAGCGGATCGGACCAAGCGGCGTTTCGATCAGCGCCTCCAGCGCGCCGCGCTGGAAGTTCATCGCCTCGAAACTGCGGCTGCGCGGCAAAAGGAGATTGCGCGACAGATGGATCGGCGTGCTAGACAGCACCATGTTGCCGAGCTGGAAGGTGGTCGTGATGGCGCGGCCGTTCTGCAGGCGCGAGCCGGCGTCGGCCTCGAAATTGCTGCCGTAGACGGCAAAATAGTCGGGCAGCGCCTCGCCGAGCTCGGCCACCATGTCGCGGCCGCCATTCTTCGGGTTGGCGCGAGTGACCTCCTGCAGCGCGATCACGTCGGCGCCGCGCACGGCATCGGCGATACGGCCGACATCGTAGCGGCCGTCGAGACCGACGCCGTAGTGGATATTGTAAGTTACCAGCTTCATTCCGACATCTCGCGCTTGGAAGCCGAGGATCGATTTTCGGCAAGGGGGTCAACCAAATGCTACGCGTCCAGAGACACGTGCGACGTTACAGTAGCAAAAACGGCCCTCGCCCTTCGACCCGCCTTGGTTTAGAGCAATCCCGCAAAGCCAATAACAGAAACCATACAATCCGATGAAATTTCTCGATCAAGCCAAGGTCTACATCCGCTCCGGCGACGGCGGCGCCGGTTCGGTGTCGTTCCGACGCGAAAAGTTCATCGAGTTCGGCGGCCCGGACGGCGGCGATGGCGGCCGCGGCGGCGATGTCTGGGTCGAGGCGGTCGATGGGCTGAACACGCTGATCGACTATCGCTACCAGCAGCATTTCAAGGCCAAGACCGGGACGCACGGCATGGGTCGCAACATGACCGGCGCCAAGGGTGCCGACGTGACGCTGAAAGTGCCGGCCGGAACACAGGTCTTTGCCGAGGACAATGAGACGCTGATCTGCGATCTGACGGTCGTCGGCCAGCGCTTTCTTTTGGCCAAGGGCGGCAATGGCGGCTTCGGCAACCAGCATTTCAAGACCTCGACCAACCAGGCGCCGCGCCGCGCCAATCCCGGACTGCCGGGCGAAGAGCTCAATATCTGGCTCAGGCTGAAGCTGATCGCCGATGCCGGCCTTGTCGGGCTGCCCAACGCCGGCAAGTCGACCTTCCTGGCGGCGGTCACAGCGGCCAAGCCGAAGATCGCCGACTATCCCTTCACCACGCTGCATCCGGGCCTTGGCGTTGCCCGCATCGACGGGCGCGAATTCGTCATCGCCGACATTCCCGGCCTGATCGAAGGCGCACATGAAGGTGTCGGCATCGGCGACCGCTTCCTCGGCCATGTCGAACGCACGCGTGTCCTTCTTCATCTTGTCTCGGCGCAGGAAGAAAATCCGGCCAAGGCCTACAAGACCGTGCGCGCCGAACTCGACGCCTACGGCAACGGGCTGACCGACAAGGTCGAGATCGTCGCGCTTTCCCAAGTCGACATACTCGATGCCGCCGCGCGCAAGACGAAAGCCGCCTCGCTGAAACGCGCCGCCGGCCGCGCGCCGATGCTGCTTTCGGCGGTCACCGGCGAAGGCGTCGAGGCGGTGTTGCGCGCGCTGATGGCTGTGGTGGCCGATGCGCGCGAAGCTGTCGCTGCGCCGGTCGAGACGCGCTGGAACACATAGCCATGGCCACGCAATCGCTGAAAAATTATCGGCGCATTGCCGTCAAGATCGGCTCGGCGCTGCTTGTCGACCGCACGGCGGGCCTGAAACGCGACTGGCTGGCCTCGCTTGCCGACGACATCGCCGTGCTGGCCAATGGCGGCGCCGAAATTCTCGTCGTGTCTTCCGGGGCGATTGCACTTGGCCGCACCATCCTCGGCCTCGGCAAACGAGCGCTGAAGCTCGAGGAGAGCCAGGCCGCTGCTGCCGTCGGGCAGATCGCATTGGCCGGCGCCTGGTCGGATGCGCTCGGCAAGAATGGCCTGAAATCGGGCCAGATCCTGCTGACGCTCGGCGACACCGAAGAGCGCCGCCGCTACCTCAACGCGCGGGCGACGATCTCGACGCTGCTCAAGATGAAGGCGGTGCCGGTCATCAACGAGAACGACACGGTGGCGACATCGGAAATCCGTTATGGCGATAACGACCGGCTGGCAGCGCGCGTTGCCACCATGATGGGCGCCGATCTCCTGGTGCTGCTCTCCGACATTGACGGGCTCTACACGGCACCGCCTGCGCGTGACCCGCAAGCTCGGTTCATTCCGATCGTCGACCGCATCACCCCCGACATCGAGGCGATGGCGGGTGCCGCCGCTTCGGAATTGTCGCGCGGCGGCATGCGCACCAAGCTCGATGCCGGCAAGATTGCAACCGCCGCCGGCACCGCCATGATCATCACATCAGGCACGCGGCTGTCGCCGCTGCTGGCAATCGAGCGCGGCGAGCGCGCCACCTTCTTCCGGCCGAGCAGCAGCCCGGTCAAAGGTTACAAGACCTGGATCGCCGGGCAGCTCGAACCGGCGGGGCGGCTGACCGTCGATGCCGGCGCCATCGGCGCGCTGCTCTCCGGCAAGTCGCTGCTGCCGGCCGGTGTCAAACTGGTCAGCGGCAATTTTGCGCGTGGCGACACGGTGGCGATCCTGTCGCCCGAGGGCCGCGAGATTGCGCGCGGACTGGTTGCCTATGATGCGGCCGATGCCGTAAGGATCGCTGGCCTGAAGACGACCGAGATCGAAACCGTGCTCGGCTACGAGGCGCGTTCGGCGATGATCCACCGCGACGACCTTGTGGTGAGCCATGCCGGTGGCGAGCAAGTAGTCGGTGACCAGGTTACATAGCGGAGGATGAGCCATGCTGACGCTGCATGAAAAATCCCGGGATGATACCGTCGTGCTGATGGCCGATATCGGCCGCCGCGCGCGTGCCGCGGCCCGGCCGCTGGCCATAGCTGCGGCCGAGCGCAAGCGCGCGGCGCTGGTCGGCATGGCTCAGGCTATCCTTAGGCATGAGCAGGATATCCTCGACGCTAATGCCATCGATATCAGGAATGGCGAGGAGGCTGGCCTATCGGCAGCGTCGATGGACCGGCTGAAGCTCGATCCCGCCCGGATCCGGGCCATGGCCGACGGTATCCGCGAGATCGCAAACCTCAGCGATCCGGTCGGCGATGTCATTGCCGCATGGGACCGGCCGAACGGGTTGCATATCGAACGGGTGCGCACGCCGCTCGGCGTCGTCGGCGTCATCTATGAGAGCCGGCCGAACGTGACCGCCGATGCCGGTGCGCTCTGCCTCAAGGCGGGCAATCCGGTGATCCTGCGCGGCGGCTCGGATTCGGTGAATTCTTCCGCCGCGATCCATGCCTGCCTGGTCGAGGGGCTGAAGGCAGCCGGGCTGCCGGAGGATGCCATACAATTGGTGCCGACCACCGATCGTGCCGCCGTCGGCGAAATGCTGAAAGGGCTTTCCGGCAATCTCGAAGTCATCATTCCGCGCGGCGGCCGCAGCCTGGTCGAGCGTGTGCAGAACGAGGCGCGGGTGCCGGTGTTCGCGCATCTCGAGGGCATCTGCCATCTCTATATCGACCGATCGGCCGATCTCGACATGGCGGTCAGGATCGCGGTCAATGCCAAGATGCGGCGCACCGGGGTGTGCGGTGCTGCCGAGACGCTGCTGGTCGACCGTGCCGTCGCCGCCACGCACCTGGTGCCGATCCTCGAGGCCCTACGGGCGGCAGGCTGCGAGATCCATGCCGATGCCGAGGTGCTGAAGCTTTATGCCGATGCCCAGCCCGCGACCGATGCAGACTGGGTGACCGAATATCTCGCCGCCATCATTGCGGTGAAGCTGGTCGACGGTATTGGCGGCGCGATCGAGCATATCGAGACGTTCTCCTCGCATCACACCGAGGCGATCATCGCCGAGGATGCAAACGCCGTCGAACGGTTCTTCAACGAGATCGATTCCGCGATCCTTCTGCATAACGCCTCGACCCAGTTTGCCGATGGTGGCGAGTTCGGCATGGGCGCCGAGATCGGCATCGCCACCGGCAAGATGCATGCACGCGGGCCGGTCGGCGTCGAGCAACTGACCTCGTTCAAATACCGCGTGCGCGGGTCAGGACAGGTGAGGCCTTGAATCCGTCCGCGGTCCGAGCCTGAGAGGCGTGCGCGCAGCCACCCCCCTCTGCCCTGCCGGGCATCTCCCCCTCAAGGGGGGAGATCAGCTCTCTTTCGCGATTTCGCCAATTGCCGGGCGGGCAGAGTTCATGCCGTCATTGAAACTGACGATCTCTCCCCTTGAGGGGGAGATGCCCGGCAGGGCAGAGCGGGGTGCCTGACGCATGCTTGCCTTGTCCGAACATGCCATATCCTCCCGCTATCTGAAGATGCCGCATGCCGGGAAAGGCGTGGCGGTCGGGCTGTTCGGCGGTTCGTTCAACCCGCCGCATGCCGGCCATGCGCTGGTCGCCGAGATCGCACTCAGACGGCTTGCGCTCGACCAGCTGTGGTGGATGGTGACGCCCGGCAATCCGCTCAAGAATGCCGGAGACCTGGCGCCGCTGGCCGAGCGGCTGCAGCTGTCTGAAAAGATCGCCAAGAACCCGAAGATCAAGGTTACCGCCTTCGAGGCGGCCCACCACGTCCGCTTCACCGCCGACACGCTGGCGTTGGTCAAGGCGCGTAACCCCGGCGTCGATTTCGTCTGGATCATGGGGGCCGATTCGCTTCGCGACTTCCACCGCTGGCAGCGCTGGCGCCGTATCGTGATAACGTTCCCGATCGCGGTGGTCGACCGGCCAGGTGCGACGCTGTCGTTCCTGTCGTCCGTGGTCGCCAAGACGTTCGACTATGCCCGCGTCGACGAAGGCGACGCACCGCGGCTCGCCCGCATGGACGCGCCGGCCTGGACCTTCATCCACGGCCCGCGTTCGTCGCTGTCGTCGAGCGCGATCCGCAATGTGGCAAAGGGCTGAGCGGGCGGAAGGCAAGTCCAGCCATGTCGCATTTGCCGCTGCCTTGACCTGCTTGATGGGCGATCCTCGGTCATGACGATTCTCGAGCGCGACCAGGACAAGAACGGTCTAGGGCAGCCGGCGCCGTCGATCGCCATTGCCAGCATCCTCTTGTCGATGGGGCTGATCGCCGTCGGCAATGGGCTGATGTTCGCCTATATCCCAGTCCGGCTCGGCGCCGAGGGCTTCGATCCGACATGGGCGGGGCTGATCGTCACGGGTCTTTCGGCTGGCGGCCTCGCCGGCTGCATCCTGACCGGGCCGCTGGTGCGGCGTGTCGGTCATGCCCGCGTGTTCATGGTGCTGTCGGCACTGATCGTGCTGTCCAACGCCGCGGTCGGCGTCGGGCCGCACCCATTGCCATGGATCGCTGCACGGGCGCTCTACGGCTTTGCCATATGCGGCCTGTTCATTGTCGCGCAGAGCTGGCTGAACGATGTCGTCGCCAACGCCATCCGCGGCCGGGTCATGGCTATCTTCTACGTTGCCTATGTCGCCGGACTCGGCGTCGGCTATTCGACCCTGGCGTTGATCGATATCCGCTCGGCCGATGCGCCGCTGATCGGCATTGCCTTCACCGCGCTGTCGATCCTTCCCGTCGGGCTGACGCGCCTCGCGCAGCCACCGGCGCCGCAAGCGGCGTCGGTGGCGCTCGGCCGCGCCTGGCGGATCTCGCCGGTCGGCGTTGCCGGCATGCTTGCCGTCGGCGGCCTGTCGATGACGATTTCGGGTTTTGCGCCAATCCATGCCACCGCCAGAGGCTACAGCCAGGCCGACGTCGCCTTGCTGCTTTCGGCAATGCCGGTCGGCACGCTGATCCTGCAGATCCCGCTCGGCTGGATTTCCGACCGCACCGACCGGCGCTTTGTGCTGATCGCGGCGTCGGCGCTTGCCACCGCGGCGGGCCTGTTTGCGCTGGGTTTCGACGGTGGCGCGCTGGCGGCGCTGCTCGTCATCTACGTGGTCTGGGACGGCGCCTCGGAATCGATCTACTCTCTGGCCAGCGCCCATGCCGGCGACCGCGCCGGCAAGGACGACATGGTGGCGCTGTCGAGCTCGCTTCTGTTCGCCTGGTCGCTGTCCGGCTTCGTCGTGCCCGGCATTGTGACCGGGCTTTCCGCCATCTACGGCACGCAGGCCTTCATCTATGTGGCGATCGTCATTGCCGCAGCCTACTGCCTGTTCGTTCTTTGGCGGGTCGTCATGGTGCGGCCGGTGCCCGCCACCGAGACCGGCAGTTTCGCGCCGATGACGGCGCAGGCGCCGTTGCCCGTCGATCTCGCCTTCGCGCCCGAAGGTCAGCGCGGGCGCGGAGAGCTTTGAACGCCCTCCAGCTGGTTTCAAATGCTTTATTGCCGTGTGGCTGAGGCATCGGGCTGCGGCGCTTTCGGCGCCGGCGCCGGGACCGAAAGGCCCTCGGCATCGAACGCCTGCTTGACACTCTTGGTGAGGTCGATCTGGGCGGCGAAGAAGTCGGCGGCTGCCGTCCAGTAGCGCAAGGTGATGGTGACGGTGCTATCGCCGACAGTCGCGACAAAGGCGATCGGCGCCGGCTGCCGCCTGACACGCCGGTCGGCGGCGGCAACGCCAAGCATGGTCTTTTGCGCGAAATCGATGTCGTTCCACGAGCCGATGCTGAGCGTGATGTCGCCGCGGCGCACGCCGTTGCGGGTGAAATTGCGGACCGGCTGGTTCCACAGGGTCGAGTTGGGTGCAAGCACGTAGACGCCCTCGACCGTTCTCAGCGTTGTGGCAAACAGCCCGATCTCCTCGACGGTACCGGATATGGCGCCGACTTCGACATATTCGCCGATGCGGAACGGCCGCAGCGCCAGGAGCATGATACCGGCGGCAATGTTCTGCAGCGTGCCTTGCAGCGCCAGGCCGATGGCCAGGCCGGCGGCACCGATAGCGGCAATGATCGAAGCCGTCTGCACGCCGAACTGGCCGAGAACCATGATCACGACCAGTCCCAGGATAGCGTAGCGGACGACTTGCGAGAAGAAATGGCGGAGCGTTTCGTCGAAACCGTGAACGTGGCCGAGGCCGGCGTAGATCGAACGCTCGGCGAGGCCGGCGACGATGTAGCCAATGACCAGCAGGATGACGGCGCCGACCGCCGAAAGCGAGTAGGAGACGATCAGCGTGCTAAGTTGCGCAAGGCCGGATTGCACAGTGAGGAGAGCGTTCTGGGGATCGATTGGCATGTCGGGATTCCGGTTCGTGGATGAGCCGATAACCGCTGCGGGGCGGGGCGGTTCCGAATTTCTCGCCCGAAAAGCCGCATATTCGGCCGCTGCCGGGCGCCTGCTTGCGAGCGGTGTCTTGAAACTGCAACCTAACTCTGCCTATCTAAGCAGTGTCACCTGATTTCATAGGTGATTTGGTTGTTCTTGCTGCGAAAGGAAATACACTGAGAACAGCACTTCGGAAGAAGGCCGACATCGTGCCTTCGCCGGCCGGGATCAGCGTAAACGACGCCGTGTCCCGCGCCATCAAGACAGTCCTTGCCAGTCTGGAAGACTCCAAGGCCGAAAACATCGTCTCAATCGACATTCAGGGGAAATCGAGCCTCGGCGACTACATGGTCGTCGCATCGGGTCGATCGCACCGTCATGTCTCGGCTGTTGCCGATCATCTCCTCAAGGCGCTCAAGGATGCCGGGCTCGGCACGGCGCGCGTCGAGGGGCTGGCTGGCGCCGACTGGGTCCTGATCGATTCGGGCGACATCATCGTCCATGTCTTCCGTCCCGAGGTCCGCGACTTCTACAATCTCGAAAAGATGTGGCAGGCGCCTGATCTCGAGGAGGAGACCCTCCACTGAGCCGTACTCGTCTTGATGCATGTCGTTGTCCGACATGCATCAGCGGCTCTTCGAGGCAAGGATGAAGATTACCGTTCATGCCGTGGGCCGAATGAAAGCCGGCCCCGAGAAGCAGTTGGCCGATCGCTATTTCGAGCGTTTTGCCAAGAGCGGTCCTGCCGTAGGCCTCGAATTCGCCGGGATCGTCGAGATTGCCGAAGGCCGCGCGCAGACGGCCAATGAGCGCCGGCGCGAGGAAGGCCAGAAGCTGCAGACGCACTTGCAGCCGGGCACGGCGCTGATGCTGCTGGATGAGCGCGGCAAGAACCTTTCCTCCGAGGATTTCGCCGGCCGCATAGGTTCGCTGCGCGATGGCGGGCGCAAGGCGCTGGTGATTGCCATTGGCGGCGCCGACGGCCATGACCAGTCGCTGCGCGACCTGGCTGATCTGACGGTGTCGCTCGGCGCGCCGACCTGGCCGCATCAGCTGGTCCGCGTGATGCTGGGCGAGCAGCTTTACAGGGCGGCCACGATCCTTTCCGGCCACCCCTACCATCGTTCATGAAGTCGGCTCGGTCGGCGAATTGACGCCAGCCGCCCGGATTTTTGCCCCAATGCTCATCGACAGTTTGGGCGCATGGGGTTTGCGGATGGCGGCCGGGGCTCGAACATGGTTGATGGTTCGTTAACGAAGCCGCGCATAGAGTTAGGCTTCAATGTCTGAAGACTGGAAATCACGAACGGGCTCCTGGCGCGTACGCTGCGGCATCGCCGTGGCGACGATCGCGCTTTTGCTCGGCGTCGCGCGGGCCGAGAACACGCTCGACCTGGCGCCCGACCCGGACCAGAGCCGCGCCGAATACGAAAAAGTATCGAAAGAGATCACGCTGTCGTCCGAGCGGCTGGCCAAGCTCGCCGCCGACATAGCGGCGGTCAAGAAGGACCACGCCTCGATCACCGCGGCGCTGATCCAGTCGGCGATGACCGAGCAGAAGCTCGGCCAGGACATCGAGGACATTGGCGGCAAGCTCGAAGGGCTGAAGGCGCAGGAGCGGAAAATCCGCGCCTCACTGGCCGCCAGACGCGACGTTCTGGCCGAAGTGCTCGGCGCGCTTCAGCGCATGGGGCTTAACCCGCCGCCGGCGATCCTGGTCAAGCCCGAGGACGCACTGTCGTCGGTGCGCAGTGCCATCCTGCTCGGTGCCGTGGTGCCGGAACTGCGCCTGCAGACCGACATGTTGCTGGCCGACCTCAAAGAGCAGTCGCGGGTGACGGCCTCGATCGAGGCCGAGCGGGCGCGGCTGACGGCAGCGGTCGGCGAGCAGGCGGCGGAAAAAAAGCGGCTCGGCATGCTGCTCGAAGCCAAGCAGAAGCTCGCCGCCGATACGCAAACCGCGCTGGCCGCCGAAAAGCAGCGATCCGCGACGCTGGCGGCCAAGGCCGGCAGCCTGAAAGAGCTGATCGCATCGCTCGAGGCCGACAGGGCCCGCAAGGCGGCGGATGCGGCCAAGGCGGCCGAGCAAAAGACCGCGGACGCCGACAAGGGCCCGGCATCAGCCCCACCGCCCACGGAATTGGCCTCGCTGCCGGTGCCGGAGAGCAACAGGCTCACCGCTGCTGCGCCGTTTTCCGCGCTTCAAGGACAGATCGCGCTGCCGGTCACCGGCAGGATCAAGCGGCGCTTCGGGGCCAATGACGGTAACGGCGCGGTGATGCTCGGTGACATGGTTGCGACACAATCGGGAGCCATCGTCACAGCGCCGGCGGATGGAAATGTGCTTTATGCGGGGCCTTTCCGCTCTTACGGTCAACTCTTGATCCTGAATGCGGGTGACGGCTATCATGTCGTCCTGGCGGGGATGAGCAGAATCAGCGTCGCGTCTGGCCAGTCGGTGCTCGCAGGTGAGCCGGTCGGCGCGATGGGAGAGGCCCGGGTGGCGAGCACCTCGGCATCGAAGAATGGAAATGCCACGCCGGAGCTCTATGTCGAGTTCCGCAAGGATGGAAAACCCGTCGATCCGGCCCCATGGTGGGCGGACCGTTTTTCTGGAAGGACGTGAATGATGCGGAAACTGTCGCTTCTGTTTGCCGGTGCGCTGATGGGTGCATCGGCGATGAGCCTGGTCTATGGCGCGCCCGGCTCGACGGCGAAGGCTGCGGGCTCCGAGACCTATAAGCAACTGGCGATCTTCGGCGACATCTTCGAACGGGTACGTGCGAATTATGTGACGCCGCCCGACGACAAGTCGCTGGTTGAAAATGCCATCAACGGCATGCTGTCCTCGCTCGACCCGCACTCCTCCTACATGAACGCCGAAGAAGCGCAGGACATGCGCGTGCAAACCAAGGGCGAGTTCGGCGGCCTCGGCATCGAGGTCACCATGGAAAACGACCTGGTCAAGGTGATCACGCCGATCGACGATACGCCGGCCGCCAAGGCAGGCGTGCTCGCCGGCGACTATATCGCCAAGATCGACGGCGAGGAGGTTCGCGGCCTGACGCTCAACGACGCCGTCGAGAAGATGCGCGGGCTGGTCAACACGCCGATCAAGCTCACCATCCTGCGCCAGGGCGCCGACAAGCCGATCGAACTGACGGTCGTGCGCGATATCATCAAGGTCAAGGCGGTCAAGTTCCGGGTCGAAAACGACATCGGCTACATGAAGATCACCTCCTTTACCGAAAAGACCTATGACGACCTCGAGAATGCCATCGACACCATCAAGAAGCAGGTGCCGAACGACAAGCTCAAGGGCTACGTGCTCGACCTGCGCCTCAATCCGGGCGGTTTGCTCGACCAGGCGGTGAGCGTGTCGGATGCCTTCCTCGACCGTGGCGAGATCGTCTCGACGCGCGGCCGCGATCCGAAGGACGTCACCCGCTTCGACGCGCGGGCCGGCGACGACATCGGCGGCAAGCCGCTGATCGTGCTCGTCAACGGCGGCTCGGCCAGTGCCTCGGAAATCGTCGCCGGCGCGCTGCAGGATCTGCGCCGCGCCACAGTGGTCGGCACGCAGTCCTTCGGCAAGGGTTCGGTGCAGACCATCATCCCGCTTGGCGAGAACGGGGCGCTGCGGCTGACGACGGCGCTCTATTACACGCCGTCCGGCAAGTCGATCCAGGGCAAGGGTATCACGCCCGACATCAAGGTCGACCAGCCGCTGCCGGCGGAACTGCAGGGCAGGGACCTGACGCGCGGCGAATCCGACCTCAAGGGCCACATCAAGGGCGCCGACGAAGGCACGACCGGTTCGGGTTCGGCAGCCTATGTGCCGCCGGAACCGAAGGACGATTTGCAGCTCATCTTTGCCGAGCAGCTGCTGCGCGGCCAGAAGACCGATCCGGCGTTCCCGCCGAATCCGCAAAAGGCCGTGTTGAACCAGTAAGGGCGGGCAAGCCGGGCCAAACAGGTCTGGCTGCCTGAGCGAAGCGATGCGATGCTGCCGGGGCCGCGAGGTTCCGGCAGTTTGATTCGGGGCTGCGGCCGGCATGCTGCGCGTCCAGTGAAGCAAGGGGACGCGCCGACATTTTGGATTTTGCGCCTCCGGAGAAGGTTTACTTCGGGGATGCACGCCGGGGGTGCGGCTTGGCTGATATCGGCAAGGACATAGAACGACCTCTCGGACAGGCGATCCGGCCGTCGCGTTCAGGCAGCGGGATCAGCGCCGGTGCGGTCGCGGCCGCGCTTGTCGTGCTGTCCGTGGTCGGCGTCTCCGGCGCGATCGCCTTACGCGACAAGCCGTTCCGGAAGCTGCAAGAAGTCGCCGTTTCGATGCCGAAGCTGCCGGCAGCGGCAGATACCGCCGCGGCGCCCGCCAAGGCGCCCGAACCGGCAGCGCCAAGCAACGCAAGCCAACAGAAGACCGGCGAGAAGACGGGCGGTCCGCAGATCATCCATGTCCAGACCGAGGAGGGCGACGATCCACCCGAGGCAGCCATCGTCATTCGCGACCCTTCGACGATCGGCCAGAATCTCAGGATCGCGCACATTCCCGACAAGGCGCTGGTCGAGGCCAGCGAGACCGGTCTGCTGCCGATCCGCGCCGCCGACGGCCGGCGCCCCTTCGATGTCTATGCGCGGCCGTGGTCCGGGGCTCGTGGCGCACGCGTGGCGCTCGTCATCGGCGGGCTTGCCGTGTCGCAGACCGGCACGCAGGCAGCCATCGCCAAGCTGCCGGCGGAGGTGACGCTGGCCTTCGCGCCGCAAGGCAACAGCATCGGCCGATGGATGCAGGTGGCGCGGCAGAGCGGCCATGAGGTCATCATGCAGGTGCCGCTCGAGCCGTTCGACTATCCGAACGTCAATCCCGGCCGTAACACCCTGACCGTAGCTGCGAGGCCGGACGAGAATTTGAAGAATTTACGCTGGGCGCTGTCGCGAACGACCAACTACACCGGCGTCATGAATTATATGGGCGCCCGCTTTTCAGCGGACGCGACGGCGATGGGGCCGTTGATGGCCGAGCTTGGCAAGCGTGGCCTCGCCTATGTCGACGACGGTTCGTCGGCGCGCAGCCTGGCACCCGAACTGGCGCTGAAGGACGGCGTGCCGTTCGTCGGCGGCGATACGGCGATCGACGCGGTGCAGGACCGCGGCGCCATATTGAAGAAACTGGATGGGCTGGAAGCGACGGCGCGAGCGAAAGGCTTTGCCGTCGGCATCGGCTCGGCCTTCGACCTGACGGTCGATACCGTATCGTCCTGGGTGACCGAGGCCAAGAAGCGCGGCATCGAGATCGTGCCGGTTTCGGCGGTGGCCATAGATCCGGAAAAAGGCTGAGATGGCAAAGAACAAGCTCGTTGACGCCGAGACACTGCCCTACCGGCCCTGCGTAGGGGTGATGGTCCTCAATGGCGACGGCCTGGTCTGGGTCGGCCGTCGCATTGCCGAGCCGGACAGCGAATTCGCTGGAACGACGCAGCTCTGGCAGATGCCGCAGGGCGGCATCGACGATGGCGAGGAGCCGCTGCCCGCGGCGGCGCGCGAACTCTACGAAGAGACCGGCATGCGCTCGGTGTCGCTGCTGGCCGAGGCGCCGCACTGGATCAACTACGACCTGCCGGCGCATCTGGTCGGCGTCGCCTTCAAGGGACGGTATCGCGGCCAGAAGCAGAAATGGTTTGCCTTCCGCTTCCACGGCGACGAAAGCGAGATCGCGATCAATCCGCCACCGGGTGGCCACAAGGCTGAGTTCGACCGGTGGGCGTGGCGGCCGATGCTGGAACTGCCCGGCCTGATCGTGCCGTTCAAGCGCAAGGTCTACGAAGACGTGGTGGCAGCGTTCCGGCACCTGGTGGCGTAGCCGCTGGCCTTCCGCTAAAACAGGTCGGCATGAACGACATCTCCAGCAAATCTCCACCGAAGGCTGGCGCCCCGAGCGAGCCGATCAGCGAAGCGGCGGCGGGGGCGATCCTGACCATCGATCTCGGCGCCATCCGTGAGAATTACCGGCGGCTGAAGGCGCGGCTGGGCGGCGTCGGCTGCGCTGGTGTAGTCAAGGCCGACGGTTACGGGATTGGCGCGGCGCCGGTGGCCGCGGCGCTGATGGCTGAGGGCTGCAACATTTTCTTTGTCGCGCATTTGGCCGGCGGCATCTTGCTGCGCAAGGCGCTCGGCTCAGACCCGGCCATCTACGTGCTGAACGGCATTCCGCCGGGTGCGGAAAGGGAAGCGGTTGCAGCAGGGCTTTGCACCGTACTCAACAGCGCCAGCCAACTCGCGGCATGGCGCGAAATGGCCGGACGGGTGGGCCGTAAGCTGCCGGCCGCCCTCCAGGTTGACAGCGGCATGTCGCGGCTCGGCATGACGCCGTCCGAGGTGAAGGCAGTCGCGCGGGATCCACACGCCTTCGACGGTGTCGAACTGACCTTCGTGATGAGCCATCTCGCCTGCGCCGACGAACCCGAGCAACCGGCCAACGAACAGCAACGGCTGGAATTCGAACGGCTGCGCCGGATGCTGCCGGAAGCGCCGGCTTCGCTTGCCAATTCATCGGGCATTTTTCTCGGGCAGCGCTATCACTACGACCTCGTTCGTCCGGGTGCCGCTCTCTATGGCATCAATCCGACGCCGGCGAAGGACAATCCGATGCTGCCGGTGGTGCGATTGCAGGCCAAGGTCATCCAGACGCGGATATTGGAGGCCGGCGCCGGTGTCGGCTACGGCCACACTTTCCATGCCAAGGCCCCGCTTGCCGCGGCGACGATTTCGCTCGGCTACGGCGATGGCTGGCATCGTCGCGCCGCTTCCTCCGCCTGGTTCGAAAATGTGCGGCTGCCCTTCGTCGGCCGGATTTCGATGGATACGATCATTCTCGACATTTCCGCATTGCCGCCCGGCAGGCTGCAGGCCGGCGACCTCGTCGAACTGATCGGGCCGTCGTCGCAGACGGTGGACCAGGTAGCCGGCCAGGCCGGCACCATCGGCTACGAGGTCTTGACCAGCCTCGGCCACCGTTTCCACCGGCGCTATGTGAATGGCTAGGACGCAAGCTTGTTGTCCTCACGCATGTCTTTTCCCTAAGCATCGGGCCTTGGCTGACGCCACAGAATCCGGCAGACAGAAGGCGGCGATGATCCCGCTCTCGAATCCCGACGAGGTGCCGCCGCGGAGAACCAAACGATGAAGATCTTCGTGCTGGGCGGCGGCGTGATCGGGGTCACCACCGCCTATTTTCTTGCCGAGGCCGGCCATGAGGTGACCGTGATCGATCGCCAGAAAGGCCCGGCGCTAGAAACCAGCTTTGCCAATGCCGGCGAGATCTCGCCCGGCTATGCCTCGCCCTGGGCCGGGCCCGGCGTTCCGCTGAAGGCCATCAAATGGCTTTTGATGAAGCACGGTCCACTAGTGGTACGGCCGGCCCTCGATCCGCATATGTGGATATGGCTGATCAAGATGCTGCGCAATTGCACGGCTGAACGCTACGCGCTGAACAAGGCGCGCATGGTGCCGCTGGCCGAGTACAGCCGCGACACGCTGAAGGCGCTGCGCGAGGCGACCGGCATCGCCTATGACGAGCGCCCCAAGGGCACGCTGCAGCTCTTCCGAACGCAAAAGCAGCTCGACGGCGTCGGTGGCGATGTCGAGGTGCTGAAGACCTATGGCGTCCCCTACGAGGTCCTCGACCCCGACGGCTGCATTGCGGCCGAGCCTGGGCTGGCCGGCGTGCGCGAAAAATTCGTCGGTGGCCTGCGGTTGCCCGGCGACGAAACCGGCGACTGCAAGATGTTCACCGACAGGCTTGCCGAGCTTTGCGCAGCACGCGGCGTCACTTTCGAATACGACACGGAGATACGGCGCGTCGTCAAGAAGCGCGATCGCATCACCAATATCAGCACCAGCAAGGGCTGGATGGTCGCTGATGCCTATGTGATGGCGATGGGCAGCTATTCGGCGCGGTTCATGCGCATGCTGAAGCGGCCCATCCCGGTCTACCCGGTCAAGGGCTATTCGATCACCTTGCCGATCAAGGACGCCGCCGCCGCACCGGTCTCGACCGTGATGGACGAGAGCTACAAGGTAGCGATCACCAGGCTCGGCGACCGTATCCGGGTTGGCGGCACGGCGGAGATTTCCGGCTTCGACCTGCGGCTGCACGAATCGCGGCGGCGCACGCTCGAACATTCGGTCGGCGACCTGTTCCCGGGCAGCGGCGACATGCGGTCGGCGACCTTCTGGTGCGGGCTGCGGCCGATGACACCGGACGGGCCGCCGCTGATCGGCCGCACCGATTTCTCCAATCTCTATCTCAACACCGGCCATGGCACACTCGGCTGGACCATGGCCTGCGGCTCGGCCAAGGTTCTAGCCGACATCATCTCCAGTCGGGTGCCGGACATCGACGTCGGCGACCTTGGGCCGGGACGATACGCCAAGTGAGACCCCAGCAGCTAAAGACGGCCAGCGGCCGACAGGCTTTACGCGAACAAACCCCTGTCCCGTTCGACGGCCTTGGTAATGAAGCTCGAGACGATCTGGACGCGGCGCAGCGGCCTGACCGATTCATGATAGACCAGCCAGTAGGCGCGGCGGATGGGTGCGACGATATCGAGGGGCACCAGCTCCGGCATCGAGCGGGCAACGAAGGTGTGCAGTATGCCGATGCCGGCACCGGAACGCACCGCTTCGGCCTGGCCGAGCGCTGAGGAAATGGCGAAGCTGGTGCGCCAGTCGGCGCTGAATTCGGCCGCGTAGTCGAGCGAGGGACTGACGATCAGGTCCGGCACGTAGCCGATCAGCGTATGCTGGCCTAGCTCGGCGGCGGTTCCGGGCAGGCCATGCGTTTCGGCATAGGTGCGCGACGCAAACAGGCCGAGCGTGTAGTCGACAAGCTTTCCTGCCACCAGGCGGCCTTCCGTCGGCCGTTCGACGGTGATGGCAATGTCGGCCTCGCGCCGGGACAAAGAGAAGGAGCGCGGCACCGGCACCAGCTGGATGGTGAGTTCACGGTGCAGGGCGGTCAGCGCGCCGAGGCGCCTGGCCAGGAAGGCGACGCCAAAACCGTCCGGCGCGCCGATGCGCACGGTGCCCGAGACGTCGTCGCCTTCGCCTGAAACAGTCGAGCGCGCGGCGATCATGTCGCCCTCCATGCGTTCGGCGATCTCGAGGAAACGCTCGCCCGCCGGCGTCAGCTCGCTGCCGGTGGTAAGCCGGCGAAACAGTTTTGTCCTGAGCGCATCCTCGAGGGCGGCAATGCGGCGCGAGACGGTCGCATGATTAAGCTCCAGCCGCCTGGCGGCGCCGAGGATCTGGCCGGCCCGCGCCACGGCAAGGAAGATGCGGGCGTCATCCCAGTTCATGGGGATGGTCCGGATGATAACGACTACAGCAGCGCTCTACGGCGCCCCCCTCTGTCCTGCCGGACATCTCCCCCTCAAGGGGGGAGATTAGCAGCTTCGCTGCAGGCGCCTCTCTTGCTGCGGTGAAGATTTGCGAAGGCGGGCGTGACGTCCAATCTCCCCACTTGAGGGGGAGATGTCCGGCAGGACAGAGGGGGGCGGTGAAGGATCTCAATCTCAATCCGTATATCTGCAACTACATCTCTCTCATTTGCGGGAATTGATGCCCTGTCGTCAATCGCACTCTATTCTCTGCACAACGGTTGCGTTTTCGCTCGCGTTGCCATCGCTCCGGCAAAGGCGGACAATGGCTCATCACGAACCAGGGAGAGAGACCATGATCGAATACGGTCATTTCATCGGCGGCAAGCGTGTCGCCGGGACCAGCGGCCGCAAGCAGGACGTCATGCAGCCGATGGACGGCACGGTGCGCGGCACGGTGGCGTTGGCTTCGCAGGCGGAATTGCGCGCGGCGGTCGAAAACGCCAAGGCGGCACAGCCCGGCTGGGCGGCGACCAATCCGCAGCGGCGCGTCCGCGTCCTGATGCGGTTCCTCGAGCTGGTCGCCAAGGAGTATGACGCGCTGGCCGAGATATTGGCGCGCGAACACGGCAAGACCATCGCCGACGCCAAGGGCGACATCCAGCGTGGCCTCGAAGTGGTCGAGGTCTGCATCGGTGCGCCACATATGATGAAGGGCGAGTTCACCGATGGCGCCGGCCCCGGCATCGACGTCTACTCGATGCGCCAGCCGCTCGGCGTCGTCGCCGGCATCACGCCGTTCAATTTTCCGGCGATGATCCCGTTGTGGAAGATCGCGCCGGCCATCGCCTGCGGCAATGCTTACATCCTCAAGCCGTCCGAACGCGACCCGGGCGTGCCGATGCGGATTGCCGAACTGTTCATCGAGGCCGGCCTGCCGGCGGGCATCCTCAATGTCGTCAACGGCGACAAGGAAGTGGTCGACGCCATCCTCGACGATCCCGACATCAAGGCTATCGGTTTCGTCGGCTCGACACCGATCGCCCAATACATCTATTCGCGCGGCTGCGCGGCCGGCAAGCGCGTGCAGTGCTTCGGCGGCGCCAAGAACCACATGATCATCATGCCCGATGCCGACATGGACCAGACCGTCGACGCGCTGATCGGCGCCGGCTACGGCTCGGCCGGCGAGCGTTGCATGGCGATCTCGGTGGCCGTCCCGGTCGGCAACGACACCGCCAACCGGCTGATGGAAAGACTGGTGCCGCGCGTCGAGAGCCTGAAGGTCGGACCGTCGACGGATTCTTCCGCCGATTTCGGCCCGCTGGTCACGGCGCAGGCGCTGGAGCGGGTCAAGGGTTATGTCGACACCGGCGTCAAGGAAGGCGCCAAGCTGGTCGTCGACGGCCGCGGCTTTTCCATGCAGGGCTACGAGAATGGCTACTATATGGGCGGCTGCCTGTTCGACAACGTGACCGCCGACATGCGCATCTACAAGGAAGAGATCTTCGGGCCGGTGCTGTCGGTGGTGCGCGCACCGACCTACGAGAACGCCATCAAGCTCGCCAACGAGCACGAGATGGGCAATGGTGTCGCCATCTTCACCCGCGACGGCGATGCGGCGCGCGACTTCGCCTCGCGGGTCCAGGTCGGCATGGTCGGCATCAACGTGCCGATCCCGGTGCCGATCGCCTACTACACCTTTGGCGGCTGGAAGGCGTCCTCCTTCGGCGATCTCAACCAGCACGGGCCGGACGCGTTCCGCTTCTACACCAAGACCAAGACGGTAACGTCGCGCTGGCCGTCCGGCGTGAAGGATGGTGCCGAGTTCGTCATCCCGACGATGAATTAGCCGGACGGTTTTCTGTCTGCGCGTCCTCGCCTTCGGCTTCGGGCGCGGGGGCCGGCGTGAAGGATGGCTCCGAGTTCGTCATTCCGACGATGAACTGATCCAAATCGCAGAAAGCAGACAAGGCCCGAGCACCAAGCTCGGGCCTTTTTGTCGCGGTCTTCATCGGCATGAACACTAATGTGATGGAACCAAGAAGCCAGCAATCTTCTTAGGTTTCAGTCCTGCCGCGAAGGAGACGCTGGCAGATCAACCAACGGCGCTGGTGACGGCTCCGGGGGACATCGTCCGGCGCAAAGGAGGTGTCAGATGACACGTCTCATGGCGACTATAGCTTGCGCTGCGATGGCGCTTTCCGCCGTCCCGGCAATGGCTGCCGAGCAATGTGCGGCACGCGCCGATATGGTCAAGGCGCTCGGCGAGAAGTTTCATGAAAACCCTAGCGCGGTCGGCGTCGTCAATCCGAATGTGGTGCTTGAAGTCTTCGTTTCCGACAAGGGCACATGGACCATCCTCGCCAGCGACACAAAAGGTCAAAGCTGCGTGATTTCAGTCGGCGAAGGCTGGGAAAGCGCGATGACGATAGCGGCGCTGCCAGGCACCTGAAGTAGGCCTTTCCTATTCACCTGGCCGCAGCCTCGGCACGGTAGCCGGGCAGCGGCCTTATTCTCGGCGACCTTGAAACGGATCTCCCCGCGCCCGCTTGAGGCGTGCATCGCTTGCTATTTTTCGTTAGCGATACCATATATCGAACATAGCGAGAACATCCAGAATCGTTCCCGCTGACGGCAGACCGGAACACGGAAAGGAGCGACGCGATGATGACGTCGGAACCGGCCTGGATCGCTCCGGCAAAATGAGGCCGTCAATCACCTCCCTTTGCCGGATCGCGATGGCAAAGGAGGTGCCCTATGGCACGCAAATCGCTGTTAGGATGGGTGAAGACCGTAGCTTTTGCCGGCTTATTCGGGGTGGGTACGAATGCCGCAAGCGCCCAATATCAATACTGCGTTGAACATGGCGCCCTCGTCGCCCACCTGACTGAGAATTTCCAGGAAAAACAGTTTGCTCTCGGACTGATCGGTCAGGAGGCGGTCATGGAAGTTTTTGTCGCCGATAGCGGAAGCTGGACGGTCATCGTGACCGACGTCGCCGGCAGAAGCTGCATCGTCGCAGCCGGCGAAAATTGGGAAAGCGTGGAGGCCCT
Source organism: Mesorhizobium sp. WSM4830 (assembly GCF_055811495.1). Lineage (NCBI taxonomy): Bacteria > Pseudomonadati > Pseudomonadota > Alphaproteobacteria > Hyphomicrobiales > Phyllobacteriaceae > Mesorhizobium > Mesorhizobium sp. WSM4830. The sequence goes on from NZ_JBVVQI010000044.1 coordinate 20,272, forward strand.
GCCCGGCCAAAACTCATGAGGGAGCGGGCGGCGTCAGCGCGTAGCAGCTGCCTCAGCGTGGCCGCGCAGCAGCGCCATCAGCCGCTTGGCGTCCTTGGCCGCGGCCTCTTCGTCGCCGGCGAGGATCGAGCGGATCAGCGCGACGTGGTGCTCGGCGGATTCGGCCAAGCCGGTGTCGGCCTTGTAGCGAAACCAGAAGCGGCGGCTGTGGGTTTGCAAGGGCGCCGCCAGGCGCGCGGCGAACGGGTTGTCGGCAGCCAGCGCCAGCGCCTCGTCGAGCGCCTTGTCGGCCTGGATGAAGTAAAACACATTTTCCGAAATCACCGCCTTTTGCATGGCAAGGGCAGCGTCATGAAACAGGTCGGCGGCCTCGCGGGTGACGAAGCGGGCGGCCGAGCGGGCAAGCACCACCTCGACGCCACGGCGGGCGTCGAGGACACGCAGCCAGTCGCCGGGGTGAAGCGGCGCGATGGCGATGCCGGCGCGCGGCCGGACCTCGAGCAGCCCCTCCCAGGCCAGCCGCTGGATCGCTTCGCGAACCGGGGTGCGGCCGAGGCCGAGCCTGTCGATCAGCGCCCCCTCGGTGATGAAGCTCGCCGGTGCCAATTCGAGGGTTACGATCATGTGCTCGAGCCTGCGATGGGCCTTGGCAGTTGCCGGCTCGGAGCCCGGGTTGTCATATACCAATGCGGCGTCTCCTGATATATTGTTGATATATCATAGCGGATTCAATGTTGACAGCCGGCTTCTTAAGAAATATACAACTGATATATCAGATGGAGCGATCGACATGTGGGCCGGAGTCTTCCCCGCCGTTACGACCAAATTCACCGAGGACGACGGCCTCGACCATGCCGAGATGGAGCGCTGCTTTGCGCTGCAGATGGAGGCCGGCTGTGACGGCATCATCGTCTGCGGGTCGCTCGGCGAAGGCCCGATGCTGTCGCATGACGAGAAGATCGCGGTGTTGAAGACCGCGCAGAAGATCGCCGGCAAGAAACCGGTGCTGTTGACGGTCAACGAGGCCGGTACACGCGAGGCGGCGGCGATCGCGCGCCGCGCCGCCAAGGAAGGCGCCAACGGTTTGATGGTGGTGCCGAGCCCGATCTATCATACCAATGCCGAGGAGACGGTCGCGGCACTCAGCGCTGTCGCCGCCGCCGGCGATCTGCCGGTGATGATCTACTCCAACAGGCTTGCCTACCGCGTCGACGTCACTGTCGACCAGATGGAGGAGTTGGCGAAGGACCAGCGCTTCGTCGCGATCAAGGAGTCCTCCGACGACATCCGCCGCTCGACCGAGATCATCAACCGTCTCGGCGACCGCTACGACCTGTTCACCGGCGTCGACAATCTTGCCTTCGAGGCGCTGTCGGTCGGCGCCATCGGCTGGGTGGCGGGCCTGGTCACCGCATTCCCGCGCGAGACCGTCGCCATCTACCAGCTGATGAGACAGGGCCGCCGCGAGGAGGCGTTGAAAATCTACCGCTGGTTCCGGCCGCTGCTCGACCTCGACGTCTCGACCTATTTGGTGCAGAACATCAAGCTCGCCGAAGTCTTGGCGATCAACACCAACGACCGCGTACGCATGCCGCGCCAGCCATTGTCGGGCGAGCGGCGCAAGGCAGTCGAAAAGATCGTCAGGGATGCGCTGGCGGTGCGGCCAGAGCTGCCGGCATTCTGATCCAGTCGCTTTGATGGCATTTGCAGATGTGCAGCGCGGCGCACGGCAATGAATGACAATGCTACGCTCGATGTCGCCATCATTGGTGGCGGCATTATCGGCATCTGTGCCGCCGCCTTTCTGGCCGAGGCGGGGCGAACCGTCACGATTTTCGATCGGACGGGGATCTGCGAGGAGACCAGCTCCGGCAATGCCGCTGCCTTTGCCTTCTCCGATGTGCTGCCGCTCGCCCACAAGGGCATGATCAGGCAGTTGCCGAAATGGCTCGCCGACCCGCTCGGCCCGCTCAGCATTCCGCCCGCCTATTTGCCGAAGCTGCTGCCCTGGCTGGTCCGCTTCTGGCGCGCCGGCCGAAGCGACCGCTATGAAGCCGGCCTTGCCGCACAGGCCGGGATGATGAAACTCGCCGAGGCGGAATGGATGGGCTTGCTCGACCGTTCCGGTACACGGCCGATGCTGCACGAGGACGGCTCGCTCGAACTCTACGACAGCGAGGCCGAGTTCAAGGCTTCGCTGCCCGGCTGGGCGGCAAGGCAGCGCTTCGGCATCGGCTTCAGCCATGTCGAGGGCAGGGCTCTCACAGCCCTGCAGCCCGGCCTGTCGCCGCGCTTCGTCACGGGAACGTTCGTGCCGGGGTGGAAAACCGTCGCCGATCCCAAGCTGCTTGGAAAGGCCTTATGGGCCTATGCCGAGAGGTTGGGCGCGGAGTTCGAAGAGGCCCGGATCGAGCGTGTCGAGGCGGGACAGGACGGGGCGATCCTGACCGCGGCCGGCGGCACGCGGCGACGGGCGAAGCACGTCGTCATTGCTGCCGGGGCCTGGTCGCATCTGCTGGCGAGACATCTCGGCGACGGCATCCCGCTGGAGACCGAGCGTGGCTACAACACGACGTTGCCGAAGACTGCCTTCGACGTAAAGCGACAATTGATCTTCTCCGGGCATGGCTTCGTCATCACGCCGCTCGAGACGGGCCTGCGGGTCGGTGGTGCGGTCGAACTCGGCGGCCTCGAGAGGCCGCCCAATTATGCGCGCTCGAAAGCGCTGCTCGAAAAGGCGCAGAAATTCCTGCCGGGACTGGATCCGGCCAATGGCCGCGAATGGATGGGCTTCCGACCGTCGCTGCCGGATTCGCTGCCGGTGATCGGGCGGTCGCAACAAACGCCGTCGGTGGTGTATGGTTTCGGCCATGGTCACCTCGGCCTGACCCAGGCCGCGGCGACCGGGCGCTTGATCCGCGAACTCGTTCTCGGGCAGAGTCCATCGCTCGATCTCGGCCCGTTCAACCCGCAACGGTTTTGAGTTCGAAGACATTCAGTTGGGAGCCGGCATGGCCAAGAATTCCTTCTTCTGCATAGACGGCCACACCTGCGGCAATCCGGTGCGGCTGGTCGCCGGCGGTGGGCCTTTGCTCAACGGCTCGACGATGATGGAGCGGCGAGCGCATTTCCTGGCCGAATATGACTGGATCCGCACCGGCCTGATGTTCGAACCGCGCGGCCATGACGTGATGTCCGGCTCGATCCTCTATCCGCCGACGCGCGAAGATTGCGACATCGCCATCCTGTTCATCGAAACCTCGGGCTGTTTGCCGATGTGCGGCCATGGCACCATCGGCACGGTGACCTTTGCCGTCGAACATGGATTGATCAAGCCGAGGACGCCGGGCGTGCTCAGGCTGGATACGCCGGCGGGCGTGGTCGTCGCCGAGTACAGCCAAGTCGGCGACTACGTCGAGGAGGTGCGCATCACCAATGTGCCGTCCTTCCTTTATGCCGAAGGGCTGACGGTCGAGTGCCCCGGGCTCGGCGAGATCAGCGTCGATGTCGCCTATGGCGGCAATTTCTACGCCATCGTCGAACCGCAAAAGAACTATCGCGACATGGCCGAGCATTCGGCCGGCGAACTGATCGCCTGGAGCCCGGTGGTGCGGCAACGGCTCAACGAAAAATATACCTTCGTGCATCCGGAGAATCCCGGCATCAACAAGCTGTCGCACATATTGTGGACCGGCGCGCCGACCAACCCGCAAGCCGATGCCCGCAACGCCGTCTTCTACGGCGACAAGGCAATCGACCGCTCGCCCTGCGGCACCGGCACCTCGGCGCGGATGGCGCAGCTTCACGCCAAGGGCAAGCTTGGGGTCGGCGACGACTTCGTCCATGAATCGATCATCGGGTCGCTGTTCAAGGGCAGGGTGGAGAAAGAGGTCACCGTCGCTGGCAAGCCGGCAATCATTCCCTCGATCGGCGGCTGGGCGCGGATGACCGGATTGAACACGATCTTCATCGACGACCGCGACCCGTTCGCGCACGGTTTCGTCGTCAAATAGGAAATCACTGACGCAGGGGAAGGAAAGAGAGCGCAAACGAATTGCGATCGATCACGCAACGATCCCGCTCATCAACTTATTTTGACGCCGATTTCTTCGAAATGGGGCTCATGCTGCGATTGAATCGTCAAAGACATTGCGTTAGGCCAATGATAGGGTCCGCGATGGTCCAGGGGTCGGACGGGAACAAAACGGGCAATCGGATGGCGTGCGGCGAAAACACGCATAATGATCGAAAAATCACGTTGCAATCCGGGCTCGAAACTTTACGACTAGGGGAAATACGAAAAGGAATGCGTCTGCATGGGCGACATTCCAGGGGAGCCACGACAGCATGCAGTATTTTGTCCAGCAGCTTATCAATGGGCTGACGCTGGGATCGATCTATGGGCTGATAGCGATCGGCTATACGATGGTCTACGGCATCATCGGCATGATCAATTTCGCCCATGGCGACATTTTCATGATCGGCGCTTTCACCGCGCTCATCGTTTTCCTTATCCTCGGTGCATTGTTCTATTCGCTACCGATCGTCGTTGCGCTGCTGATCATGATGATCGTCGCGATGCTGCTGACCAGCCTGTATAACTGGACGATCGAGAAGGTGGCCTACCGGCCTTTGCGCGGTTCATTCCGGCTGGCGCCGCTGATCACCGCGATCGGCATGTCGATTGCGCTGTCCAATTTCGTCCAGGTGACGCAAGGGCCGCGCAACAAGCCGGTCCCGCCAATGGTGTCCAAGGTCTACAACATCGAAGGCATCAGCGTCTCGCTGAAGCAGATCATCATCGTCCTGGTCACCATAGTCCTGCTGGCGCTGTTCTGGTACCTGGTCAACAAGACCTCGCTCGGCCGGGCGCAGCGCGCCTGCGAGCAGGACCGCAAGATGGCGGCGCTGCTTGGCATCGACGTCGACCGCACCATCTCGATCACCTTCATCATGGGCGCCGCCCTTGCCGCCGTCGCCGGCACGTTGTTCCTGATGTACTACGGTGTGGTGGTGTTTTCCGACGGCTTTACGCCCGGTGTGAAGGCATTTACTGCCGCGGTGCTCGGCGGCATCGGCTCACTGCCCGGCGCCGTGCTCGGCGGGCTGATGATTGGCTTCATCGAAAGCATGTGGTCGGCTTATTTCTCGATCGATTACAAGGACGTCGCCGCCTTCTCCATCCTGGCGATCGTGCTGATCTTCCTGCCTTCCGGCATTCTCGGCCGGCCAGAAGTCGAAAAGGTCTGAGATCATGGCGGTTACCGTATCTCCGGATAGCACCGTCGTCGCCACCCCGGTCCAGCGCGCTTTTCGCGAAGCACTCTATGCCGGCGCCATCTCGCTTGGCCTGTTCGTGCTGTTCATCGGCCTGAAGACCGACCAGAACATCTCCAACGAACTGATCCTGGTGCAGCGCTGGGGCTTGCTCGCCGGCGTGGTGATCGCCACCATGGCCGGACGCTTCCTTTACGTCGCCTATGGCCAACCCTTCCTGGCGAACCAGAAGATCGTCGACGTCGCCACCGGCCTGCTGCCGGTCAGCCTGGCTTCGCGATTCTTCCGCCTTCCCGCGTTCATCGTTGCGCTCGCCGTCGCTGTTATTCTGCTCGCGCTCAGTGGCTTCCTGACCGAGGCCTTGGGGCCGGAAATTTCCGATTTTGTGCGGTTCCTGCGGGCGCTCGCAATCATCTATGCGCTGGCGTGGCTGATTTATCGTTTCCGGGCCTTCATTCATGCTCATTTCTCGGCATTGGGCATAACCGCACTGGCGCTCTACCCGATCGTCGTGGTGTTGGTGCTGGCGCTATATGCCGGGTCCATGGCGGTCGGTTTCCAGGGTTCGCTGAAGTATGTCGACAATTTCGGCATCCAGATCCTGATCTATGTGATGCTGGCCTGGGGGTTGAATATCGTTATCGGCTTGGCCGGCCTGCTCGACCTCGGCTATGTCGCCTTCTACGCCGTCGGTGCCTATGCCTATGCGCTGCTCGGCACGCATTTCGGCCTTTCCTTCTGGATCCTGCTACCCGCCGCCGGCCTGATGGCTGCATTCTGGGGCGTGATGCTGGGCTTCCCGGTGCTGCGCCTGCGCGGTGACTATCTGGCGATCGTGACGCTCGCTTTCGGCGAGATCATAAGGCTGGTGATCATCAACTGGCGCGAAGTGACCAACGGCTCGGCCGGGATTTCCGGCATCCCGAAGGTCTCTTTCTTCGGCCTGATGTCGTTCAACGTCTCCGACCCGAACTACATCTCCAAGGTGCTCGGCATCGCGCAGTCCGGCGCCTACTACAAGATCTTCCTCTACTACCTGATCCTTGGACTCTGCCTGCTGACCGCCTTCGTCACGGTGAGGCTCAGGCGGCTGCCGGTCGGCCGCGCCTGGGAAGCGCTGCGCGAGGACGAGATCGCCTGCCGCTCGCTCGGCATCAACACCACCACCACCAAGCTCACGGCCTTTGCCACGGGCGCGATGTTCGGCGGCTTCGCCGGCTCGTTCTTCGCCGCGCGGCAAGGCTTCGTCAGCCCGGAATCCTTCGTCTTCCTGGAATCGGCGATCATCCTTGCCATCGTCGTACTTGGCGGCATGGGCTCGCTGGTCGGTATTGCCGTCGCCGCCATGGTGATGATCGGCGGCACCGAAATCCTGCGCGAACTGGATTTCCTCAAGACCGGCCTGAGTTGGGGCAACATCAAGGTCATACCCGGGTTCGGCCCCGACTTCACGCCGGAGCTTTATCGCATGCTGTTGTTCGGCATGGCCATGGTCATCGTCATGCTGTGGAAGCCGCGTGGCTTCGTCGGCAGCCGCGAGCCGACGGCCTTCCTCAAGGTGCGCAGGGCGGTGTCGGGGTCCTTCACCAAGGAGGGACACGGCTGATGAACGCGAACCCTTCCGTGAACAATGCCATCCTGCAGGTCGAGCATCTGTCGATGAAGTTCGGCGGTCTCGTCGCCATCGGCGATTTGTCATTCCAGGCCAAACGTGGCGAGATCACCGCTCTGATCGGTCCCAACGGCGCCGGCAAGACCACCGTGTTCAATTGCATCACCGGTTTCTACAAGCCGTCGGAAGGCATGATCACGCTCAACCGGCGCGACGGCTCGACCTTCCTGCTCGAACGCTTGCCGAACCATGAGATCCCGGCGCGTGCCAAGGTGGCGCGTACCTTCCAGAATATCCGCCTGTTCTCGGGCATGACGCTGCTGGAGAACCTTCTGGTCGCTCAGCACAACAAGCTGATGAAGGCGTCCGGCTATACCATTCTCGGCCTGTTCGGCTATAGCGGATACAGACAGGCTTCGGCGGAATCGGTTGAACTGGCCGAGCACTGGCTGGAGAAGGCCGATCTCGTCGACCGCGCCGACGATCCTGCCGGCGATCTGCCATATGGCGCGCAGCGACGGCTCGAAATTGCTCGAGCCATGTGCACCGGCCCTGAGCTTCTGTGCCTCGACGAACCGGCTGCCGGCCTTAATCCGAAGGAATCGGCGGCACTCAATGCGTTGCTGATGGACATCAAGGACAACACCGGCACGTCGATCCTTTTGATCGAGCACGACATGGCGGTGGTCATGCAGATTTCAGACCATGTCGTCGTGCTCGAATATGGGCGCAAGATCTCCGACGGCAATCCGCAATCGGTACGAACCGACCCGCGCGTCATCGCCGCCTATCTCGGTGTCGAAGACGAGGACGTCGAGACGGTGCTGACCGAGGTCGGCGACGAGGACGTCATCGAGCAACTGGATACCGGTCCGGATTACGCACACGGCCCGGGCACATCGTCTTCCTATCTCGCCGGGCCGGTGGTCGATACGGTCGGCCATAGCGAGGGCGAACGCGTCACAGTGTCAAAGGGCGCTTCGAAGGCCGGGCAGATCGATGCAAAGTCGAGCGCTGCTGCAAAGTCCGGATCGTCGGCCAAAGCCAAATCGGCCGCGAAATCTTCCACGGCAAAGCCGGGCAAGGCTCCGGCGAAGCCGAAAACTCCCGGCACCTCTAATCGGCGCGGAGGGCGGAAATAATGGCCGGCACAACGCTGCTCGATATCAAGGGCGTCCAGACCTACTACGGCAACATCAGGGCGCTGAACGGCGTCGACGTCACCGTCAAACAGGGCGAGATCGTGGCGCTGATCGGCGCCAACGGCGCCGGCAAGTCCACACTGATGATGACCATCTTCGGTGCTCCGCGCGCTCGCGCCGGCACGATCACCTTCGCCGGCACCGATATCACCCAGATGCCGACCCACGAGATCGCGCGCATGCGTATCGCGCAGTCGCCGGAGGGCCGGCGCATCTTTCCGCGCATGACGGTGATGGAAAACCTGCAGATGGGCGCCAGCCTCGACGGTCTCAAGCATTACGACGAGGACGTCGAGAGGGTCTTCACGCTGTTCCCGCGGCTCAAGGAACGCGTCGGCCAACGTGGCGGCACGCTTTCGGGCGGCGAGCAGCAGATGCTGTCGATCGGCCGCGCGCTGATGGCACGGCCGAAGCTGCTCTTGCTGGATGAGCCGTCGCTAGGCCTGGCGCCGCTGATCGTCAAGCAGATCTTCGACGCCATTCGCGAGCTAAACCGCACGCAGGGATTGACCGTGTTCCTGGTCGAGCAGAACGCCTTCGGCGCACTGAAGCTCGCCACGCGCGGCTATGTCATGGTCAACGGCAATGTGACGATGAGCGGCACCGGCAAGGAACTGCTCGCCAATCCGGAAGTGCGCGCCGCCTATCTCGAGGGCGGCCATCACTGAGTTTCAGGAGTCTTCATCATGCAGGGCATTCTCTATGAGGAACCCTCGATCTGGCAGTTCTTCTTCGTCACCTGCCTGCTCGGTGGCTGGGCGGCCTGGATGACGGGCAAGGCGTGTGCCCAAACATGGCGCAGCTTTGGCCAGCTATTCGCCTATATGCTGGGGCTCGGCATCGGCGTAAGATTCATCCATCATGCGCTGTTCGGCGGAACGATGTTTTCGCTGCATTACTACGTGGTCGATACCATCGTGCTGATGATATTGGGCTTCATTGGCTACCAATACACGCGCACCAACCAGATGGTAACGCAGTATAATTGGCTTTACGAAAGAGCCTCTCTTTTGAGCTGGAAACCAAAAGGTTGACATTTATCATTAACGGCGTTTCAGGGATGAATCGGCGTGACAAGTGCCTGAAAATCGGCAAAGTACTCTTTCTGCGAGCAAGAGTGGGCATCGCATGAAAGCAACATCCACGCCCACTCGGTAAATGGGAGCGTTTCAATGAAAAAGTCACTTTTGTCCGCCGTCGCCCTGACCGCGCTTGTCGCGTTCAGCGGCAACGCGTGGGCTGACATCCTGATCGGCGTTGCCGGTCCGATCACCGGTCCGAACGCAGCGTTCGGCGCCCAGCTTCAGAAGGGTGCCGAACAGGCAGTCGCCGATATCAATGCGGCGGGCGGCGTTCTTGGCCAGCAGCTCAAGCTTGAAGTCGGCGACGACGTCTCCGATCCCAAGCAAGGCATCTCGGTCGCCAACAAGTTCGTCGCCGACGGCGTCAAGTACGTCGATGGCCACTTCAACTCCGGCGTCTCGATCCCGGCGTCGGAAGTCTACGCCGAGAACGGCATCCTTGAGATCACGCCGGCCGCGACCAATCCGAAGTTCACCGAACGTGGCATGTGGAACACCTTCCGCACCTGCGGACGCGACGATCAGCAGGGCAAGGTCGCCGGCGACTATCTCGCCGCGAACTTCAAGGATGCCAAGATCGCTGTCATCCATGACAAGACGCCTTATGGCCAGGGCCTCGCCGACGAAACCAAGAAGGCGCTCGCGGCCAACGGCGTGACTGAGGCCATGTATGAAGGCATCAATGTCGGCGACAAGGATTTCTCGGCCCTCATCGCCAAGATGAAGGACGCGGGCGTCACGGTCGTCTACTATGGCGGCCTGCACACCGAAGCCGGCCTGATCATACGCCAGCTCGCCGACCAGGGCCTCAAGGCAACCTTCATGTCCGGCGACGGCATCGTGTCGAACGAATTGGCCTCCATCGCGGGCGACGCCGTCGAGGGCACGCTGATGACGTTCGCTCCGGATCCGCGCAAGAATCCGAACGCCAAGGAACTCGTCGAGAAGTTCCGTGCGGCCGGCTTCGAGCCCGAGGCCTACACCCTCTACTCCTACGCAGCGATGGAAATCATCGCGGCCGCCATTACCAAGACCGGTTCAGCCGATGACGCTCAGAAGGTAGCCGAGACCATCAAGTCGGCCGGCCCCTGGAAGACCGCAATCGGCGAGATCGGCTACGACGCGAAGGGCGATATCACCCGTCCGGACTACGTCATGTACACCTGGAAGAAGGGTGACGACGGCAAATACACCTATGTCGAGAACGCACCCGGCAAATAACCGGACGTTGCTACATGAAAATGCCCGGCGCCGCGCGCCGGGCATTTTTTTATGAGAGTTCCCGAAAGCCTGGATCGGAACTGCCCAGGCGTTCTTCGGATCGACACGCAATGTGTCAGCGCGATAGATCAAACTAAATCGGTTTAATCCTCTTTTCGATTTTGTTTGCACTGCAGCATTTTCGCGCTAATCATGTCCGGCAGTTCCCTTCCCCGCGTCCGGAGCCCTGTCCTTGGCAATCTCGAAGATCCTTGTCGCCAACCGCTCCGAAATAGCCATCCGCGTCTTCCGCGCGGCCAACGAGCTCGGCCTTAAAACCGTGGCGATCTGGGCAGAGGAGGACAAATACTCCCTGCATCGCTTCAAGGCCGACGAAAGCTACCAGGTCGGGCGCGGGCCGCATCTGGCCCGGGATATGGGGCCGATCGAAAGCTACCTGTCGATCGAGGAGGTTATCCGCGTCGCCAGGCTTTCGGGCGCCGATGCCATCCATCCGGGCTACGGGCTGCTATCCGAAAGCCCCGAGTTCGCCGAAGCCTGTGCGCAGGCCGGCATCATCTTCATCGGGCCAAAGCCGGATACGATGCGCAGGCTGGGCAACAAGGTCGCCGCCCGCAATCTGGCGATCGAAGTCGGCGTGCCGGTAATTCCCGCCACCGATCCCCTGCCGGACGACATGGCGGCGGTAAAGGAACTCGCCAAGACGATCGGCTACCCGGTAATGCTCAAGGCATCCTGGGGCGGCGGCGGCCGCGGCATGCGCGCCATCCGCTCCGAGGCCGATCTCGCCCGCGAGGTGATGGAAGGCAAGCGTGAGGCGAAGGCGGCTTTCGGCAAGGATGAGGTCTATCTCGAAAAGCTGATCGAGCGCGCCCGCCATGTCGAGGTGCAGGTGCTGGGCGACACGCATGGCAACGCGGTGCACCTGTTCGAGCGCGATTGTTCGATCCAGCGCCGCAACCAGAAAGTGGTCGAGCGGGCGCCGGCGCCGTATCTTGAAATGCCACAGCGCGAGGAGCTTTGCGGCTACGCGCTGAGGATCGCGCACGAAACCAGCTATATCGGCGCCGGCACGGTCGAGTTCCTGCAGGATGCAGACACCGGAAAATTCTATTTCATCGAGGTCAATCCGCGTATCCAGGTCGAGCACACCGTCACCGAACAGGTGACCGGCATCGACATCGTCAAGGCGCAGATTCATATCCTCGACGGCTTTGCCATCGGCACGGCGGAATCGGGCGTGCCGGCGCAAAAGGACATCAGGCTCAACGGTCACGCCCTGCAGTGCCGCATCACCACGGAAGATCCCGAGCATAATTTCATCCCCGACTATGGCCGCATCACCGCCTATCGCGGTGCCACCGGCTTCGGTATCCGCCTTGATGGCGGCACCGCCTATTCGGGCGCGGTCATCACCCGCTTCTACGATCCGCTGCTGGAAAAGGTGACGGCGTGGGCGCCGACGCCGGCCGAGACCATCGCCCGCATGAACCGGGCGCTGCGCGAATTCCGCATCCGCGGCGTGGCGACCAACCTCACCTTTCTCGAGGCGATCATCAATCACCCGAGCTTCGCCGACAATTCCTACACCACCAAGTTCATCGACACGACGCCGGAACTGTTCGCCAGCGTGAAGCGGCAGGACCGCGCGACCAAGCTGCTCAACTATCTTGCCGACGTTTCGGTCAATGGTCATCCCGAGACGCGCGGCCGGCCGCAGCCAAAGGCCGATGCGGCGCCGCCGGTGGTGCCATATCTCAACGGCAATGTGCCTCAAGGCAGCAAGCAGAAGCTCGACGTGCTCGGGCCGGAGAAATTCGCCGCGTGGATGCGCGAACAAAAAGAGGTGCTGGTCACCGACACGACAATGCGCGACGGGCATCAATCCTTGCTGGCGACGCGTGTGCGCACCTATGACATCGCCGGAATTGCCGGCACCTATGCGCGTGCTCTGCCTCAACTTTTGTCGCTCGAATGCTGGGGCGGCGCCACATTCGACGTCGCCATGCGCTTTCTCACCGAAGACCCGTGGGAGCGGCTGTCGCTGGTGCGCGAGGCAGCACCCAACCTTCTGCTGCAGATGCTCCTGCGCGGCGCCAACGGCGTTGGCTATACCAACTATCCCGACAATGTCGTCCAGCATTTCGTCCGCCAGGCCGCTGCCGGCGGCATCGACCTGTTCCGGGTCTTCGATTGCCTGAATTGGGTCGACAACATGCGCGTCGCCATGGATGCGGTCGGCGCCGAGGGCAGACTGATCGAAGCGGCTATCTGTTATACCGGCGACATACTCGATCCGGCGCGGGCCAAATACGATCTGAAATACTATGTCGGCCTGGCCAGGGAATTGCAGGCGGCAGGCGCCCATATCATCGCCGTCAAGGATATGGCCGGGCTTTTGAAACCGGCGGCGGCCCGCGTGCTGTTCAAGGCACTGCGCGAGGCGACGGACCTGCCGATCCACTTCCACACCCACGACACATCCGGCCTGTCGGCGGCAACCGTGCTGGCGGCGGTGGAGAGCGGCGTCGACGCCATTGACGCGGCGATGGATTCGCTATCGGGCAACACCTCGCAGCCGTGCCTGGGTTCGATCGTCGAGGCGCTGAAAGGCACCGAGCGCGACCCGGGCCTCGACCCGCAATGGATCAGGAACATCTCGTTCTACTGGGAGGCGGTGCGCAACCAATACGCCGCCTTTGAAAGCGACCTGAAGGGGCCGGCATCGGAGGTCTATCTGCACGAAATGCCGGGCGGGCAGTTCACCAACCTCAAGGAACAGGCGCGCTCGCTCGGGCTGGAGACGCGCTGGCACGAAGTGGCGCAGACCTATCACGACGTCAATCTGATGTTCGGCGACATCGTCAAGGTGACGCCGTCGTCCAAGGTCGTCGGCGACATGGCGCTGATGATGGTCAGCCAGGACCTGACCGTCGCCGACGTCGAAAATCCGGCGAGGGACATCGCCTTCCCGGATTCGGTGGTGTCGATGTTGCGCGGCGATCTCGGCCAGTCGCCGGGCGGCTGGCCAAAGCCATTGCAGAAGAAGGTGCTCAAGGGCGAAAAGCCGATCACGGTGCGGCCGGGTTCGCTGCTCAAACCGGCGGACCTCAAGGCCAGTCGCACGGAGGTCGAGGAAAAGCTCGAGCGCAAGCTCAGCGAGTTCGAGTTCGCGTCGTGGCTGATGTATCCGAAGGTGTTTTCCGATTTTGCCGCCGCGCAGGAGACCTACGGGCCGGTCAGCGTGCTGCCGACGCCGACCTATTTCTACGGCATGAAGCCGGAAGACGAGATTTTCGTCGATATCGAAAAAGGCAAGACGCTGGTGGTGCGCTGCCTTGCCCTGGGCGATGTCGACGAAAAGGGCATGGTCACCGTGTTCTTCGAGCTCAACGGCCAGCCGCGCCGGGTGAAGGTGCCGGACCGGGCGCATGGCGCGTCTGCCGCCAAGGCGCGGCGCAAGGCGGAGCCGGGCAATGAGGCGCATGTCGGCGCGCCGATGCCTGGCGTCGTTTCGGCGCTTGCGGTCGCTGCCGGCCAGGCGGTGAAGGCTGGTGACGTGCTGCTGTCGATCGAAGCGATGAAAATGGAAACGGCGTTGCATGCCGAACGCGACGGCACCATAGCCGAGGTGCTGGTCAAGGCCGGCGACCAGATCGATGCCAAGGATCTGCTGATCGCGTTCGGGTAAGGTGAGTTGCCCTTCGTCGGATATCCAGAGTAATCGCTTCAGGACAATTGCCGACCTTGGCGCCGCCCCTCATCCGCCTGCCGGCACCTTCTCCCCGTATAGTGACGGGGAGAAGGGGCTGAGCGCCAAAAATCAGCGCTTATTTGCAACGCTGAAAATTGGCGAAATCATCAATGAGAGCGCCCCTCTCCCCGTCACTATACCTATCGCATTCACACATCTGGGTTGCGCTTTGCGGCGAAGCTCGATTCTATTTCGGCGGG
>NZ_JBVVQI010000045.1:0-33890 GCF_055811495.1 Mesorhizobium sp. WSM4830
TGAGCGCAAGCGATCCGATCAAACTATCCGAACCAATGCTTGCAAGCAGGGGGCCGTCCACATATGAGCACCGGAAGTGGAGAAAACGCCGCCAGATGGCCGCTGGAGTAGAGTTTCCAAACGGTCTCTCAGCCGCGGGCGAAAGCCGTGTTGAGCAGCGTGATCTGGTCGGACACCGGATTGAGGCGACGGCTCGACGGCGGCACCTCGGCGAGGCCGCCATAGATCTCCTCGTCCATGCGGCGCACCAGCGCCTGCAGGCGCAGCGAGCGGTTGACGAGGTCGATGAAATCCTTCGGCAGCTCGGCCCAGCCGGGCGCCTCGTCATGCGCCGAGGCGGTGTCGAGACGCACCTTGGATTTTTCGGAGGCCACTTGATCGCGGGTCATCTCGCCGGAATTCGCCGCCCGCTGCAAAAGCAGCCACGAGGCGACCTGCATCAGCCTGGTGGTCAGCCGCATCGATTCGGCCGCATAAAGCGTCGCCGCCAGCCTCGACAGCTTCTTGGCTTCGGCGCGGCCCTTGCCGTCGAGATATTCGGCCGCCTGCTCGACCAGGCCCATGCCTTCCTGATAGAGCGGCTTGAAGGATTGGGAGAAAACCCGGCGCTCCGCCAGCTTGATGGTTTTCGCGCTCGCCTTCGAAGGCTCGTTCATCGCTACGCCCCTGCACTTGCCTGACAGCCGGCCGATTCGGCTCTTGGCCGCCACATCTGGCAGCCTAAACGACTGAAGCTTGAAAATGCGCTTCGCTGCCAGCGAAGGCAAGCACATGTTTAACAAACGGTTAACGGCCGCATTTAGCCGCAAGACGTCCATGCCGGCGAATAAAAAAAGAGCCGCGGATAAGGCGGCTCTCAGGAGTTTAACAGGGAGGCGTCAAACAAAGTGGCTCCAACCACTCGGTAAGAATCCAGATCACTGGATGGACATAGTAAACGCCCGTAAAGCTTAACGAAGCCTTAACGCAGGGTATATTTTTCTATCAAGCGCCCAGCATCTGTGCCGTAACAGCACAGCTGTCCGGCCAGGGCGCCGTTCACACCGCTGGCTGGAAGGTGGGGCGACGCGCTTGCGCCACGGTTCCTCCAGATCGTGACCGGCTTACCGAAACAAAACCGCACCGCGCGCGACATCGTTCCGAAACAGGCGCCACGCTAAACGCCCCGCTCCTCGCAAACGAGGCGGAGCAAACCTTGCGCTCCGGAATCATGAAAATCTCTCAAGGAGCGAACAATGGACTGGTACTCGGCCGTTAAATTTCTGCACATCGTCTCGGCGATCCTCTGGGTCGGCGGCGGCTTCACGCTGATGCTGCTTGCGGTACGCGCCGACCGCGCTGGAAACGTCGAAGGCATGCTGCAGGCGATGCGCGCCACCGGCGAGCTCGGCAACCGGTTCTTCGCGCCGATGTCGATGCTGACATTGCTCTTCGGCCTCATCATGTGCGGCTTCTGGGTCGGCTTTTCCGATCTGTGGGTGCTGATCGGCCTTGCCGGTTATGCGACGACCTTCTGCATCGGCATGTTCATCTTCAAGCCGACTGCCGACCGCATGGCAGGCATGATCGCCAAGGATGGCGTGACGCCGGCCGTGCTTGCCCAGGGCCAGCGCGTCCTCAGCGCCGCGCGCTTCGACTATTCGGTGATGCTGGTGATCATCGCGGACATGGTGCTGAAGCCGACGCTGGACGACATCACCATTCTGGGCTGCATGGCGTTCGTGCTGGCAACCGGCGCGGCGCTCGCGCTTGGCAGGACGCGGCCACTGCTGCCGAGTGCCGCCTGAGGTATAAGGAATCCGGCGGCGGCCGACAGGGGCCGCCGTCTTACAGGAGGCCGGCGATGCCGTCCCACAGAAGCTTGACTGCGACGACCGCTACGGTCGCATAGGTGAAGGGGTAGAACAGCTCCGGCCGCATCCGCCGCACCAGCCAGGCGCCGGCGATTGTCGACAGCGGTGCCAGCGGCATCAGCACCGCAGACGCGGTCAAATTGGTGGTATCGAACTGACCGAGCGCGAAATAAGGGATGAGCTTCAGCGCATTGGTGACCGCGAAAAAAATCGCCGCGGTGCCCGACAGCACCTTCGGATCGAGCCTGATCGGCAGCGCATAAACCTGAAAAGGCGGACCGCCGACATGGGCGACGAAGCTGGTGAACCCGGCAACGGTACCCCAGAAGCCGGCGGCGACGCGGTTGGGCTCCGCTGCGTGGCCGGCACCGTGACGGAATTGCAAATAGAGCCAGCGCAGCACGAAGATCAAGGCAACCGCGCCGACGATCAGCCGCACCATCTCTTCGGTTACAAGTGCCGCCGTCAGCCAGCCAAGGGCGATGCCGATCACGGCGCCGGGCATCATGTCGGCCAGCATCTTGCGGTCGAAGATGCCCCACCATGTCCACACCGAGACAATGTCCATCAGGCACAGAATTGGCAGAAGGATTGCGGCAGCCTGAACCGGCGGCATGGTCAGCGCCATCAACGGCACGCCGACAAAGCCGACGGCGCCGCCGAAGCCGCCTTTCGACAGGCCGACGAGGATGACGGCCGGAATGGCCGCGGCATAGAACCAGGGATCGACGAGCAGGCCTGACATGGGGGAAGGGAAGCTGGAGAAAAAGTTGACCTCTGGAATAGACCAGAAATGACCGGACCGCGACCGCAAATATGTGGGCCACGCCACCGAACGCCGTCACATGCTTGGCATATCGAGCGGCGGCGGGCGTCTCCGGATCGGCTGCGCCTTGATGATGGCGGTGCTGGTTTCGGCCTTGTCGGCGATGCGGTCGAGAATCCCGTCGAGCTCGCCGATCGAGCGGACGAACAGCCGCGCAACGAAGCAGTCATCGCCCGTCACCTTGTCGCATTCGCCGAATTCGGGGATTTCCTCGATCAGCTTCTGGACGATGTGCAGCTTGCCCGGCAATGGCCGGATGCGAACGATCGCCTGCAAGGCGTAGCCGAGCGCCTGCGGATCGATGTCGATGGTGAACGCACGAATAACGCCGCGATCCTCAAGCCGCCGAAGCCGCTCTGAAACGCTTGGCGACGACAACCCGACCTGCAGCGCCAGTTCCTTTAGCGAAGTCCGTGAATCCTTGACCAGGATATCGAGAAGCTTTCTGTCGAGCTCGTCCAGCATTTTACAATTCCAAGAAAAAGCCGATGTTTACCTAATTAAATTAGGTTCATTCTGCATATCACCAGCTACAAGTCATGGAAAGGCCCGATCCGCCTTGGGATTATAAAATCTCAACGGGTTTTCAGGAGCATCCATGGACAACACGGTACGCGGCACGATCGAAATGACGGCGGCGATGGCGATCCTCGGCACGATCGGCTGGTTCGTCGTCCTTTCCGGCCAACCCATCATGGACGTGGTGTTCTGGCGCTGTGCTTTCGGGGCGGTAACGCTGCTGATCATCTGCGCGGCCCTTGGGCTGTTGCGCGGCAGGCTGTCGCTTCGCATCGTCGCGATCGCGGCTCTCGGCGGGGCTGCCATCGTCATCAACTGGCTGCTGCTGTTCAGCGCGTTTTCTCGCGCATCGATCTCGATCGCCACGGCTGTCTACAACACGCAGCCTTTCATGCTGGTGGGTTTTGGCGCCCTCTTCTTCTCTGAACGGCTGACGATGACCAAGCTGACCTGGCTCGGCATCGCCTTTGCCGGCATGCTGCTGATCGTGCAGGCCGCGCCCGATGCAGGCGACCATGGTACGGATTACTTTACCGGCATTGCGATGGCGCTCGCGGCGGCTTTCTTCTGGGCCGTTGCGGCTATCGTCACCAAGAAACTCAAAGGCACGCCGCCGCACCTGATCGCCCTGATCCAGGTCTGCGTCGGCGTTCTCATGCTGGCACCCTTCGCCGATCTCACCCACCTTCCCGTCGATGCGCGGAGCTGGGTCATGCTGGCGATGCTCGGCATCGTCCATACCGGCCTGATGTACATCCTCATGTACGGCGCCATCCAGAAGCTGCCGACGCATCTGCAGGGATCGCTGTCCTTCATCTATCCCGTCGTCGCCATCCTCGTCGATGTCGTCGCTTTCGGCCATCGGCTGCATCCGGCGCAGATCGTCGGCGCCGCCGCCATCCTGGTCGCCGCCGCCGGCATGAATCTCGGCTGGTCGCTGTGGAAATCGAAGGTGCCTGCGTAGGGCCGCAAGCGACCAGGCGAGGAGAATTTCGGCCAACGGCAGTCATGCGCCGAGCCCCATGGAATCGTTGATGGCAATCGTGATCCTCCTGCCGCCTGTTCAATCCCCGCACTTTGCTCTATGCCGCAATGCAACCATCTTCGCCCGGCATAGGCGATAACCGGGATCGAACATCAATGAATGACGCAACGCCGCCCAACCGCTGCCGTATCGTGCTGATCGCGCCGCCGAACGTGCCTGCCGAGCGCATCGCCGCAGCCTTCGACGGCGGTGACGTCGCCTCGCTCATCCTGCCGGAAAACGGCCTGGACGAGGCCGCCTTCCAGGCCTTTGCCGAACAGATCGTGCCGGTGGCGCAAGCGGCCGGGATTGCCGTCATCATTGCCGGCGACACCCGCATCGCTGGCCGCGTCCAGGCCGACGGCATCCATGTCGAGGTCGGCAAGGACGAGCTCGCCGAAACGATCGAACATTTCCAGGCCAGGATGTTGGTCGGCACCGGCGGTGCCAAGACCCGCGACGATGCGCTGGAACTCGGCGAGGTCAGGCCCGATTACATTTTCTTCGGCCGCTTCGGCTACGACAACAAGCCTGAACCGCACCCCCGCAACCTGTCGCTCGGGCAATGGTGGGCGGACGTGATCCAGATCCCTTGCATCGTCATGGCCGGATCCGATCTTGCCTCGGTGGAAGCGGTCGCCGCCACCGGCGCCGAATTCGTGGCGCTGTCCAGCGCCGTCTTTGCCGACGGCGTCGATCCGAAGATGGCGGTTGCTGCCGCCAACGCGCTGCTCGACGAAACCGCGCCGCGCTTCGAGGACTGACGTGCTCTCGCGGACAATCCTTTTCAGCGCCTTTCTCGCAACGGCCGTGACGCAGGCGATAGCGGCGGAACCCGTTCCGCTGCCGCAGCCCAGGCCGGATTCCAGCGAAGCTGCCGACAAGCCGATCGCCGCACAATTGCCGCAGCCCGCCACCACCGCCCCGTTGCCGTCGGCCGATACCATCAACCCCGACCGCTTCGGCGCAAAACCGTCCGACGCCGCCTACGGCGCCTTTCAGCGCGGTCTCTACAAGACGGCCTACAACCTTGCGCTTTCCCGTGCTCAAAACGGCGATCCGGCGGCACAGACGCTGGTGGCCGAGATATTGTCGCGCGGCCTCGGCGTGCCTGTCGACGCGGCAGGGGCGGCGAAGTGGTACGCGCTTGCCGCCGAGCAGGGCGTCCCGGAATCGCAATTCCAGTACGCGCTGATGCTGCTCGACGGCCGCTACGTCAAAAAGGACGAGAAGGAAGCCTATGCGCTGATGCAGGCCGCCGCCGAGGCGGGCAACCGCCTGGCGCAGTTCAATTTTGCGCAGTTGATGGTTGAACAGGAGCCCGGCGATGCCGGTATTGCCAAAGCCGTATCCTATTACGAGCGCGCTGCCGCGACCGGGCTTGCCGACGCACAATATGCGATGGCACAGGTCTACGCCAATGGCGCCGGCGGCAAGCCGCACGATGATGTCCGCGCCCGCGGCCTGCTGGCACAGGCCGCGCGGCAGAACTATGACACCGCACAGATCGATCTCGCCACCTGGATGATCGAGGGGCGCGGCGGCGCCCGCGACCTGAAATCCGGCTTCAACTGGATGAAGCAGGCCGCAGAAGGCGGCAATGTCGCCGCCCAGAACCGTCTCGCCAAGCTCTACATGAACGGCATCGGCACCGACCCGGATCTGATCCTCGCCGGCGCCTGGTATGTTGTCGCCCGCCGCGCCGGGCTCATCGACCAGGAGATGGACGATTTCCTGCAGGGCCTGACCGACGAGCAGACGCAGCAGGCGCTGCAACGGGCTAACCGCCTGCCCTGACCGCGATCTCGCGACTCATCGCACCCAGGCTCGTCAGGCGGGCTCATTGCGTATGATCGAGCACGACCTTGCCGAAGGGCGAGCCGTGTTCAAGGTACCGAAAGGCTTCGGCGGCCTGGCTCCACGGCACGACCCGGTCGATCACCGGTCTCAACCGGTTGACGACAATGGCGCGATTCATCGCCTCGAAGGATTCGCGTGAGCCCACCGGTATGCCTCGCGCCCGGACCTGCCGGCGGAAGATCTCGAGCGGGTTGATGGCGCCGTCACTGCCGCCGAGATAGCCGATGGCGTTGATCTGGGCGCCGCGCGCCGCTGCCCTCAGCGATTGTGCGAAACTCTGCGGTCCGCCAACCTCGATGACATGGTCGGCGCCGCGGCCACCCGTCAATCCGAGCACGGCCGATGCCCAGTCGGGGACGCTGCGATAATTCACGCCATCCTGCGCGCCAAGTTGCTTTGCCCGTGCAAGCTTCTCGTCGCTGCTCGACGTCACGATGACGCGCGCGCCGGCGGCGGCGGCGAACTGCACCGCAAACAGCGAAACGCCGCCGGTGCCGAGGCAAAGCACGGTGTCGCCGGGTTTGACGCTGCCCTCCGTAAACAGCGCGTGCCATGCCGTGACGCCGGCGCATGGCAGCGTCGCCGCCTCGAGGTCGCTCAGATTGGCCGGCGCCAGCACCGCCGCCTGTTCGTCGAGGCGGGCAACTTCGCTGAGCAGCCCGTCGATCGGGCCGCCGCGTTGATAGGAGGGCTCGGCCATGGCGAAACTGCCGCCGACCCAGCGTTGCCAGAACGTGCCGCAGACCCGGTCGCCGATTTTGAACCGGCTGACCTCGGCGCCGATGGCAACGACTTCGCCGACACCGTCCGACAGCGGCACCAGCGGCAATGCAAACTTCGTGTGATAGCTGCCGCGGACGATCTCGGCATCGCGGTAGTTCAGCGCCGTCGCCTTCACCTTCACAATCATCTCCTGGCGCCCTGGCTCGGGCATCGGCCGCTCGACCATTCTGAGGTTCTCGAGGCCGCCCGGGCTCTGCAATTCGATCGCTTTCATCGTCGTTCCTTTCCGGCTGGGTCCTGCCGGAGGAAAATCGCTTGCCATCCATCGGATTTCAAATTCATAATGTTCAGGATAATTATGCTTCTATGACATGTTCGGGTGCGTCGTGCTTGAAGAACTGAAAACACTGGCCCTCTTTGCCGAGGAGGGTTCGATTCAGAAGGTGGCGCAACGCCTGCCCTTGACGCAGCCGGCCGTCACCCGCCAGATCCAGCGGCTGGAGGAGATGCTCGGCACGGAATTGCTCGACCGCAGGCTAAAGCCGTCGCGACTGACCCCGGCCGGCGTGGAGGTGCTGGCACGCGGCAAGGACATTCTCGCCGCGGTCGACGCGCTGAGATCATTCGCCAGGGGCGACGAGCCGGAGGGCCTGCTGCGGCTCGGCCTCGCGCATGGACTTTGCGACAAAGCCGTGGCCGCCGCTATTGCTGATGCCGTGGCGCGGTTTCCGAAGGTCTCGC
Organism: Mesorhizobium sp. WSM4830; assembly: GCF_055811495.1. Taxonomy (NCBI): domain Bacteria; kingdom Pseudomonadati; phylum Pseudomonadota; class Alphaproteobacteria; order Hyphomicrobiales; family Phyllobacteriaceae; genus Mesorhizobium; species Mesorhizobium sp. WSM4830. Next base: position 7,547 of record NZ_JBVVQI010000045.1, read on the forward strand.
TGCGCCTGAAGAGCGGCTGGAGCCTTGAGTTGGCCGACCAGCACAAGCGCGGACAGCTCGACCTCGCCTTCATCCTGGACGGCGGCAATTCAAACACTGGCGACGGCGTTGTCGGAACCGAGCCCCTCGGCATCATCGCTGCCGAAAACACCGGCCGGCAAGCCGACGTCAAGACCATGCCCTGGGTCCTCAGCCCTGAACCTTGCGACGCGCGCCGGCGGCTGGCGGCTGCCCTTGCCGAGGGCGGCCACAGGTTGGTGGTCGGCGCCGAGATTCAGGACAGCGCGCTGCAGATCGACTGGGTTCGTCGAGGCCAAGGCCTTGGCCTGCTGCCCAGGCGGCTGTTGCGGGAAAAGCTGCCGGAGGGCATTGCCCTGGTCGACGCTCCCGGCCTCGAGCTGTCGCTGCGAATTGTCGTGCTGCGTTCGCCGCACCTGCATCTTTTGAGAAAGGTTGCCGACGCGGTGACCGAGGCCGTGATCGCGACCGTCGGGACGGACTGAGGCTGCCATGCCGCGCTGCCGGGCCAGCTTCGTTGCCGCTTCATCGGAAGGCGCTCCTTGCCTCTGCTGGCGATTTGTGGTCTTGGAGGCGCCAAATTGCCCTTTGCGGCGATCATCTCATTTCCGGATCACCTCACCATGGCCAAGATCAACGGCAACGAAATCCGTCCCGGCAACGTCATCGAGCATGATGGCGGCCTTTGGGTGGCGGTCAGGACCAACACCGTCAAGCCCGGCAAGGGCGGCGCCTACAATCAGGTCGAACTCAAGAACCTGATCAACGGCACCAAGCTCAACGAGCGCTTCCGCTCAGCCGAGACGGTCGAGCAGATCCGGCTCGATCTGAAGGATTTTTCCTTCCTCTACGAGCAGGGCGACGCGCTGGTGTTCATGGACACCGAAAGCTACGAGCAGCTCGAATTGCAAAAGGAGTTCGTCGGCGATCGCGCCGCCTTCCTGCAGGACGGCATGATGGTGACGGTCCAGCTCTATGACGAAAGGCCGATCGGCATTTCGCTGCCCGACCAGGTGACGCTGACCATCACCGAGGCCGACCCGGTTGTGAAGGGCCAGACGGCAGCCTCGTCCTACAAGCCGGCGATACTCGAAAACGGCATTCGCGTGCTGGTGCCGCCGTTCATCGGCTCGGGCGAGCGCATCATCGTCGATACCAACGAAATCACTTACGTACGCCGCGCCGACTAAGGCGTTATCCCAAAGAGTTGCAGACTTTTTGGATAAGATCATGCGTCAAGGCAAATAGGCGCAGCGACAGGAAGAACAGCAATGGCGCGTTCCGCGATCCTCAATGTCATGGTCCAGGCCGCAATGAAGGCCGGCCGCTCGCTGTCGCGTGACTTCGGCGAAGTGCAGAACCTGCAGGTCTCGATGAAGGGGCCGGGCGACTATGTCAGCCAGGCCGACCGCAAGGCCGAAGACATCGTCTTTGCCGAACTGTCGAAGGCGCGGCCCGGCTACGCCTTCCTGATGGAGGAACGCGGCGTGATCGAGGGCGACGACGGCCAGCACCGCTGGATTGTCGATCCGCTCGACGGCACCACCAATTTCCTGCACGGCATTCCCCTCTTTGCCGTTTCGATCGCGCTGGAGCGCCAGGGCCAGATCGTCGCCGGCGTCGTCTACAATCCGGCGATGGATGAGCTCTATACCGCCGAGCGCGGCGGCGGCGCTTTCATGAACGATCGCCGGCTGCGCGTCGCCGGCCGCACCAAGCTGGTCGATGCGGTGATCGGCTGCGGCATGCCGCATCTCGGGCGTGGCCAGCACGGCAATTTCCTCATCGAGCTCCGCAATGTCATGGCCGAGGTCTCTGGCGTCCGCCGTCTCGGCTCCGCCTCGCTCGATCTCGCCTACGTCGCCGCCGGCCGCATGGACGGGTTCTGGGAAACCGGCCTGTCGGCCTGGGATGTCGCCGCCGGCATTTTGCTGATCCGCGAGGCGGGCGGCTTCGTCTCCGATTTCGCCGGGGGACAGGATGTGCTGAACGCCGGTTCACTGGTTGCCGGCAACGAACTCATCCAGCGCGCGCTGTTGAAAACTGTAAAAAGGCCACTCTCAGCCAGCTGATAGAGGCGCGCCGCGCTGAAGCGCCGCAGTCGCAAAACCGCAACCAAAGCTTGAAATACTGTCCCGCGGCCGCCCAGATAAGGCGACGCAGGATCATCGATGACGAACAGCCGGCCCCAATCCCAGAGCGAATTCTCCCAGCTCGACATCCCCTTCATGGGGCGCTGGCATTACTCGCGCGCCGAGATCATCGCCGACGGCATCGTTCACGCCGTCGGCATCGTGCTGGCGATCGCTGCCGGCTCGACGCTGCTGGCACTGGCCGCCTATCGAACCGGCCCCGGCGAATATGTCGCCGCCGCCTTCTATGTAGTCTCGCTGCTCACCGTGCTGTCGGTTTCGCTGGCCTATAATGTCTGGCCGGTGTCGTCGCCGGCAAAATGGATATTGCGGCGCTTCGACCATGCGGCGATCTACCTGCTGATCGCTGCGACCTACACGCCGTTCCTGGCCCAGCTCGGCGGCTCGCCGCTGGCCGTTTCGATGATCGTCCTGGTCTGGACCGCCGCGGCGATCGGCATCGCCATCAAGGTCTTTCTTCCCGGCCGTTTCGACCGGCTGGCGATCGTCTTCTATCTGGCTATCGGCTGGAGCGGCATCGTTCTGGTGGAGCCGCTCGTGCGGACGCTGCCGGCGACATCGATCGCGCTCATCGTTGCCGGCGGCATCGTCTACTCCTGCGGCGTGATCTTCTTCGCCTGGAAGGGCCTGCGCTTCCACAATGCGCTGTGGCATGGCTTTGTCGTCACCGGCGCCGGCCTGCATCTGGCCGCCATGGTCGACTGCCTGGTCATCAACCGGCTTTGACCTCCGGTTGCGGACAGTGGCAATATTGCCAAGCGCCATTCAATTTCGTCACAATTCCGTTTAGAGTCGCAAACACAAATTGATCGGCGGCGACGGCATCGGAAACGGGGCACGGATGACTCTTCTCAGATCCTTCGGCATGGGCAGGCGCTCCGACGTTCTGATCTACGATCCGCACAAATTGTCGAGCCCGCAGGTGTTTCTGCTGACAATGGTGATCTTTCTCTTCATCGTGGCCTTTATCGCCGCCATCCTGACCCGCCAGATCTCGACCGCCTTCGTCACCAATCCCGGCCTCAACGGCCTGATCATCGGCGTGCTGGCGGTCGGCATTCTGCTGGCCTTCGTCCAGGTCGGCCGGCTGTTCCGCGAGGTGCGCTGGGTCAACTCGTTCCGTGCCGGTTCCGAAACCACCGAACCGGTGCTGCTGGCGCCGATGAAGGCGATGATCGGCCGCTCCTCGACGATTGCCTTCTCGACCAGTTCGATGCGCACCATGCTGGATTCGATCGCCACCCGCCTCGACGAAAGCCGCGACACGTCGCGCTACCTTGTCGGACTGCTGGTGTTCCTCGGCCTGCTCGGCACCTTCTGGGGCCTGCTCAACACGATCGGCTCGATCCGCGAAACCATCGAGTCGCTCGATCCCGGCACCGGCGATGCCGCCGCCGTGCTCGAATCCCTGAAGCAGGGGCTTTCCGCTCCATTGGCCGGCATGGGCACCGCCTTCTCGTCCTCGCTGTTCGGCCTCTCCGGCTCGCTGGTGCTCGGCTTCCTCGACCTGCAGGCCGGCCGCGCCCAGACGCGCTTCTATACCGAACTCGAGAACTGGCTGTCCTCGGTCACCGACCTCTCCTCCGACATCGTCGTTGCCGACGCAGTCAAGACCGAACCCTCCGAGGAAATCCGGCTGTTGTCGGAAAAGCTGCGCACACTGCAGGAGAATGGCGGCAGCTCCAATCCGCGCGTCGCCACCGCCATGGCCAATCTCGCCGACGGCATTTCCGGCCTGGTCAAGAACATGCGCTCGGAACAGCAGATCATGCGCGACTGGGTCGAGGCCCAGTCCGACGAGCAAAAGGCGATGCGCAACACGCTGGAGAAGATCGCCGACGCCTTGAAGAAGCCTGGAGTGCATTGACGTGGCGTTGGCACGAGGCCGGCGCTCCGACCGCCGCATCGATTACTGGCCGGGCTTCGTCGATGCGCTGTCGACGCTGCTGTTGGCGATCATGTTCCTGCTCACGGTCTTCGTGCTGGCGCAGTTCCTGCTCGGCCGCGAGATCTCCGGCAAGGACACGGTGCTCAACCGCCTCAACTCGCAGATCAACGAATTGACCCAGCTTCTGGCGCTGGAGCGCTCGACGACGCAGGACAAGGAGGACACCCTTGCCAATTTGCAGGCATCGCTGTCCGCATCGGAGGCGGAAAAGAGCCGGCTCGAGCAATTGCTGGCGCAAGGCGCCGGTGCCGGCGACGCCGCCAACCAGCGCGCAACGGCACTTTCCGGCGAGCTCGACAGCCAGCGCCAGATCAGCCAGCAGGCGCTAAGCCAGGTCGAGATCCTCAACCAGCAGATTTCGGCGCTGCGCAAGCAGATCGCAGCGCTCGAACAAGCGCTCGACGTGTCCGAAACGCGCGACCGCGAATCCAACACCAAGATCGCCGATCTCGGCCGCCGCCTCAACGTCGCACTAGCGCAACGCGTGCAGGAGCTGAACCGCTACCGCTCCGATTTCTTCGGCCGCTTGCGTGAAATTCTCGCCGACCGCGAGAACATCCGCATCGTCGGCGACCGCTTCGTCTTCCAGTCGGAAGTGCTTTTCCCGACCGGCTCCGAAGTGATCAACGATGCCGGCAAGGTCGAGATGAAGAAGCTCGCCGATGCCATCATCGAATTGCAAAAGGAGATCCCGCCGGAGATCAACTGGGTGCTGCGCGTCGACGGCCACACCGACAACAAGCCGCTCTCCGGCACCGGCCGCTACCGCGACAATTGGGAATTGTCGACGGCGCGCTCGACATCGGTGGTCAAGTTCCTGATCGAGAACGGCGTGCCGGCCAACCGGCTGGTCGCCGCCGGCTTCGGCGAATTCCAGCCGCTCGACCCCGCCGATACCGAAGAGGCACGCAACAAGAACCGCCGCATCGAGCTGAAGCTGACCGAGCGTTGACCTGCAACCATTTGAATTGCGCCATGCTCCGGATCGGGTCCGGCCGAAGCGGCGGAGCCATCTAGGGCACCGGCGCGGCGCCGGCAAGGCCCGAAGAAATTACCTTTTTTTGATTACAATTTGCCGCGACGCGTCACTAGCTTTTTGGCAAGGGGGCCGGGAACCGCCGGCGATGCCTCCCACATCGCGACGCGACGGGACCTGACGGCCCGCGGCCGGAAGGCAGGACCACCCAACCATCGCCTTCCCCAGTAAAGGAGACGCAACCATGCGCTTCTTCGCTCCCAGGAATCTCAGGACTGCTACGCTCGCCACAGTTCTCCTCGCCGTTCCGTTTGCCGGCGCTTACGCCGGCCCGCGTGAGACGGCCTTGATCAATCAGATCCAGAGCGTGGAGACGGGTATCCAGGGCGCCCTCCGGGCGAACAAGCTCGAGCCGGGCGAGGCGCGCGACTTGCGCACGCAACTCGCTCAGCTCGATCGGGCCGCCAAGAGGGCTGCGCGCGACGGAACGATGCCGAGCACGCAATATCAGCAGTTGCTAGCGCAGTTCGACGATGTCAGCCAAAAGCTGCGCGCGGCTACCGGCAGTGCCTTCCTGATCGGCAACGGCGCCGATGGCGGATACTATCCCAACGGCTACGGCCCAATCTATCCAGGCGGCTGAAATCGGCCGCGGTCCCCGGCACTGTGGCAATTGATTTTGGGCATGATCCTTTTCCAGCTCGGTTCAGGGATCATGCGCTAGCCCAACGCCAGCGCAATCAGCGCCAGCACCGCCGGCACCGGATCGGTCGCGGACGGCTTTCGGGGTTGCCAACAGTTTTGCATTGGTATCTTTTCCCGCCGTCAAATCAGCGGAACCCACAATGTCCTTTCAAAAACTCGACGACCTCGGCCACAAGCTCGAAGCGCTGGAGCACGCCCTCGCCATCCTCGGCGCCGACGAGGCGACCCATATGGCGGTCGGCGGCGGCGAGAAGCGCGCGGAGGCAATGTCGGCGCTTGCCGGCATGCACCATGCCCGGGCGACTGCGCCGGAGATTGCCGACTGGATCGCGGCGGCCGAGCAGGAGACGCTGAACGAAGAGCAGCAGGCCGCGGTCAGGGAATTCCGCCGGCAATACACCAACCTGACCTGCCTGCCGGTCGAGTTCGTCGAGCGCCAGACGACCGCGCGCATGCGCTCCGAGCAGCTCTGGCGCGACCTGCGCGCCAAGAACGACTGGGCCGGCTTCCTGCCGGCGCTCGAAGGCGTCGTGGAGCTGGTCCGCGAGGAGGCGGCACTTCGCGCCGAGGTGCTCGGGCTCGAGCCTTACGACGCGCTGATGGAGCAATATGACCCGGGCAATCGCGCCGCCGACATCACGCCTGTGTTTGCCGAGTTGAAGACCTTCCTGAAAGGCTTCGTGCCGGAGGCACTGGCCGTGCAGGGAGAGCGGCTGGCGAAACATCCGCTGAAGCCGCTTTCCGGCAGCTACCCCCTGGACAAGCAGCGCGAGCTTGGCCTCGCCATGATGGCGGCAGTCGGCTTCGACCTCACCCACGGCTCGCTGTCGGTTTCGCACCATCCGTTCTGCGGCGGCGTGCCGAGCGACGTGCGCATCACCACCCGCTACAAGACCTCGGATTTCCTGTCGGCGCTGATGGGCGTGCTGCACGAGACCGGCCATGCGCTGTACGAGCAGAACTTGCCGAAGGCGTGGGCGCACTGGCCGCTCGGCAGAGCGCGCGGCATGGCGGTGCATGAAAGCCAGAGCCTGTTCGTCGAAAAGCAGATCGGCCGCAATCCAGAATTCTGGCGCTGGGCGCTGCCAGTGGTCGAAAGGCACCTCGGTGAGAGCTGGACGATCGACGACATCCTGTCGCATGTGCACCGGGTCGAGCGCGGCCTGATCCGCGTCGATGCCGACGAGGTCACCTATCCGCTGCATGTCATCCTGCGCTACGAGCTGGAGCAGGAGCTTGTCTCGGGGCGGCTGGAAGCAGCCGACCTGCCCGAGGCCTGGGATGCCAAGATGCGCGATTATCTCGGCCTGTCGACATCAGACAGTCCGGCTGATGGTCCGATGCAGGACGTCCACTGGCCGGGTGCCGCCTTCGGCTATTTCCCCTCCTACACGCTCGGCGCCATGATGGCGGCGCAGCAATGGGCGGCGCTGACCAGAGATCATCCTTCAGCCGACGAAGACCTCGCCAAGGGAGATTTCGCCGCGATCAACGACTGGCGCCGCAAAAGGATCTGGTCGCAAGGCTCGCGCTGGTCGACGCCGGAACTGCTCGAACGCGCCACCGGCGAAAAGCTCAATGCCGTGCATTTCACCGACCATCTGAAGAAGCGGTACGGGAACTGAGGCGCTTCATCTATTCCCGGTTCTTGCCGCGGTGACCGCAGAAATCCGCGAACCTGGCCTTTACTTTGGTGAGAAAGCCTCTGAAAAAGGAGTTCTTGCAAGTTGGGCGAGCGTAGATGTCTATCTGTTACAGTTTTCATAGGATGAAGTCTTTTTGGCCCCGCTTGGTATTTTTCATCTTATTGATCGGCCTGAGTTCTCCGGCCATGTCCGACGACATGGTTCTCAAGGGTCCGGCAGAAAGCTGGGTAAAGCAGCTTGATATTCCGGCTGCCGATCCCACCCGATCGGATCAAATCAAGAATGGCGTTTCATGGCTGCTCTCGGACGACCAGATCAAGCATCGTGCCGGCGGCTACATCGAGTACTCACGCACGGTCTATAAGATCGTCGACCGTCCCGGCCTGGATCGTGGCGCGAGCATCGATCTGCAGTTCGATCCGTCCCGGCACAAGGTCACGCTCAACCATCTTCACATCATCCGCGATGGTGGCGTTCTGGACCGGCTGGAAGGCGTCCAATTCGACATCTTCCGCAGGGAAAGAGACGCCGAGAAAGGCGTCTTCGACGGCTGGCTGACAGCACATGTCAACATCGATGACGTGCGCGCCGGCGACATCGTCGATTACGGGTCGACCTACGAAGTAACGCCGCTGGTCGGCAAGGATCTTTTCTTCAAGAATTTCTCCACCGAATGGGAAGAGCCGGTAGCGCTTATCCGCACAAGCATCATTTGGCCTTCGGCCCAGCCGCTCGAGATCAAGACAAGGGGAACCCGTCTTAAGCCCTCAATCTCCCCGACTGGACCGGACACCACCTATCTATGGGAAATCCCAAACCCGAAACCGGTCAATGTCGAGGATAACCTGCCCGTGACCTATCCAGGCTGGGGCTCCATCGATGTCGCGTCTACCGCGAATTGGCAAAGTGTGGTCGATGCTGTTGCGCCCTATTACAAGCCAGCGACCGTTTTTCCCTCGGCTTTTGCCGCAAAGCTCGACGACATCGCTCTGCGGCATCCGGTGCCCGAAGACCGGATGGTCGAGGCAATGCGGTTGGTGCAGGACCAGATCCGCTATGTAAGCCTGTCGATGGGTGCCGGTTCCTACGTTCCGCGTGATCCCGCGACGGTTATCCTGAGCGGGTTCGGTGACTGCAAGGACAAGGCCCTGCTGCTGGTTTCGTCGCTTGTGCGGCTTGGCATTGCTGCCGAGGTCGCCTTGGCCGATCTCGACGAGGGAAGGGCCCTGGACCAGCATCTGCCGGCGCTTCGCGATTTCGACCATGCCATCGTCAAGGCAAGGATCGGAGCAAAGACATATTGGCTGGACGCCACGAACTATCTTCAGGGCGGCAGGGCGCACAATCTCGCACAGCCGGACTACGGCTTCGCGCTGCCGCTTTCCAGCACCGGCGGGTTGGAGAAGATGCCGAGCCCTGTACTCACCAGCCCATCGATCCAGATCGCCGAGGAATTCGACTTTCCGCCGAAACCGGGCGATCCCCTCGTGCTGACCGTCTTCTCGACATATGAGGACGCCGATGCCGATTGGATGCGCGGCAATTTCGCCAGCCGGTCGCTGAGCGAGGTGTCGGACGCTTACCTGAAATATTACAACAAGCAATATCCGGGCATCCAAACCATCGCCAAGCCGGAAATCGTGGATCGCCGCGACGGCAACATAGTGAGCGTGAAGGAAAGTTATCGCTTGCCGGCGGAGGCGCTGGCGGCCAACGATCTGGCAAAAAATTTCCCGATCCGCGCGGCCGATCTCGGCAACAGCTCTTTTCCAACCCCGACAATCGTCGACCGGACCGGGCCCGTCTCCCTCGGCCCCCAGTTCTACCGCCGCCACAAGGTGACCGTGCGCAACCTCAAGGCGAGATTTTCCGGCGAGTCGATGAAAAACGTCGTGACGCCCTATCTGTCTCTCAAGGCGTCCTGGTCCAACACGCCCACCGAATTTCAAGTTGAATGGAACTTTCAGACGCTGGCAACTGAAGTGCCGGCGAAGGCGATTGCCGATTATCTGAAAACCGTCGATGAGGTCGCAGACCAAATTCGCTGGCAGTACGATTTTACCTATGAAGAGCCGCCTGCCGATGTGCAGCTCAGCGATCCGGCAAAGGAGCAGCGACAGACGGTCGCCAGCATGCTTTTGTTGTCGTTGCTTGTCGGCGTTCCCCTGTTCATCGCCTATCGACGCGGCAAACGCCGAGCTTTCGGTAGCTGAATAATCCCGGCGGCCGCGGGCAGACCACGATCCCGAAAAGCGGATGCCGGTTTTCGGAAAAGATCACGGTCAAATAAGAAGATGAAACCCGACCCCGATGAGATCGGGATGGAACAGGCTCCGACTCGGTAGCGATGCTACTCGGCCGCGCCCTTGAAAGCATTCGCCCCGGTATCGAACTGCAGCTTGGCCAACCGCGCATAGATGCCGCCCTTGGCGACCAGGCTCTGATGCGTGCCTTCCTCGACGATGCGGCCGCCATCCATGACCAGGATGCGATCGGCCTTCAGCACGGTTGCCAGCCGATGGGCGATGACGATCGTCGTGCGGCCCTGCATCAGCCGGTCCAGCGCCGTCTGCACCAGCGTCTCGCTTTCGGCATCGAGCGCCGAGGTCGCCTCGTCGAGCAGCAGGATGGGCGCATCGCGCAAAATGGCGCGGGCGATCGCCACGCGCTGGCGCTGGCCGCCCGACAGCGTCACCCCGCGCTCACCGACCTGGCTGTCATAGCCCTTTTCGAGTTTCAGGATGAACTCGTCGGCAAGCGCGTCCTTCGCCGCCGCCTCGATCTCGGCCTGGCTGGCGCCAGGCCGGCCAAAGCCGATATTGTCACGCGCGCTCGCCGCAAAGATGGTGACGTCCTGCGGCACGATGGCGATGCGCGCGCGGATCGCGGCCGGATCGGCCTCGCGCAGATCGATCCCGTCGATGACGATCCTGCCGGCCTCCGGATCGTAGAAGCGCAGAAGCAGCGAAAACACCGTACTCTTGCCGGCGCCGGATGGCCCGACGATCGCCAGCGTCTCACCGGGTTTGACCTGAAAGCTCAGGCCATGGACGGCGGAACGGTCGGGCCGGGCCGGATAGGAGAAGGAGACATCGTCGAAGCTGATCGCGCCTCTCGCCTTTGCCGGCAGCGGCTTCGGATCGGCGGGCGCCTGGATCGCGGGTTTCTCGGCCAGGATCTCGGTCAGCCGTTCGGCAGCGCCCGCTGCCTGGGACAGTTCACCCCAGACCTCCGACAAGGCGCCGAGCGCGCCGGCGGCGAACACCGAATAGAGCAGGAATTGGCCAAGCGTGCCTGGCGACAGCGTGCCGTCGAGCACGTCGCGCGAACCGAACCACAGCACCGCCACCACCGAGGAAAAGATCATGAAGATGGCGAAGAAGGTGAGAAAGGAGCGGGCAAAGATCGAGGCCCGCGCCGCTTCGAACGCTGCCTCCACGGCGGATGAAAAATACCTGGTTACAAGCTTCTCGTTGGTGAAGGCCTGCAGGGTGCGCACCGCGCCGATCTGCTCGCTGGCATAGGCGGTGGCATTGGCCAGTGTATCCTGCGCCAGCCGTGACTTGCGCCGCACCGAGCGGCCGAAGGCGACCAGCGGCAACACGATTAGCGGAATGGCCGCGATGACCAGGCCGGACAGTTTTGGGCTGGTGACGACCATCATCGCCACGGCGCCAAGGCCGAGGATGACGTTGCGCAGCGCCACCGAGGCGGTAGCGCCGACGGCGGATTTGACCTGTGTCGTGTCGGCGGCGAGCCGCGAGACGATCTCGCCCGACTGGGCCGTATCGAAGAACGAGGGCGACAGCGTGGTGACGTGAGCAAAGACATCGCGGCGGATATCGGCAACGACGCGCTCGCCGAGCGTGATGACGAAATAGTAGCGGCTGGCCGACGCCGCCGCCAGCACGGCGGCCATCACCACCAGCATGGCGAAATATTCGGCAATGAAGCTGGAATCGGAAGCGGAAAAGCCGTGATCGATCATACGCCGCACGGCCAGCGGCAGCGCCAGTGTCGTCGCCGCAGCGACGGCTAGCGAGATGATCGCGCCGATGACCATTTTGCGGTAATGGGTGATGTAGGGAAACAGGCGCTGCAGCGGCCTCAGCGAGCGCCTGCGCTCGTCTGCATCGCCGCTGATGTTCGCCATGACCGTTTCCTTTGGCCCTTTGAGGTTTGCGCCATCAATATGCGCTCGCCGCGGCCTTGTGATTCAATTCCGGCTGATGTATAGGCTCGCCGACCGTTTTAGAAGCCGTGGCTCCTCAATAGCTGCGGCTTCGAGTTTTAAAAAGGGGCGCATCGACGCAGGCTTCAGCCCGTCGGCAGCACCCGGCAAGCCAGGAACAGACCCATGAAGACCGACATCCATCCCGACTACCACACCATCAAGGTCGTCATGACCGACGGCACCGAATACATGACCCGTTCGACGTGGGGCAAGGAAGGCGATACGATGAACCTCGATATCGACCCGACCACCCACCCGGCCTGGACCGGCGGCCAGCAGACCCTGCTCGACCGCGGTGGCCGCCTGTCGAAGTTCAAGAAGCGCTTCGAAGGTTTCGGCCTTTAAGCCGCAGGCCTTTCGTACATCGAAAACCCGCCCCTCGTGGCGGGTTTTTTGTTGCCTAGGTGCGGCCCTACTGGTCGAGCAACTCCCTGAGCGCCATCCGCTTGTACGCCGCAACCAGCCGGTCGCCTTCCTGCCGCCCGACCGAGATCGCCAGCCGCATTGCGGCCTCGCCCATCTGCCAGATGAGAAATGCCGTCGTTTCCAGTGCTTCCGGATCGGCGGACGGCCGCAACCGCTTCAGCACGGCAGTGAGGAATTCGGCATTGGCCCGGCTGTCGGCGAGCTCAAGTTCGCGCAACGCCTTGTCGGCCTGCGTGCCCGACCAGATATCGCGCATCACCGGCTCCGCCAGGAACATTCCGTAGTAGATATCCACCAGTTCCGAAAATGCCCGGCGCAGGCCTTCGGCGTCATTGACCTCGGCCAGTGCTGCCGCAATGCAGGCCTGGCTTTCGGCGGTGTAGCGTTCGGCCAGCGCCCAGATGATCGCCCTCTTGTCCGGAAAGAACTGGTAGAGGGAGCCGATCGACACGCCGGCCCTCTCTGCAACCCCGCCCATGCGCATCGCATCGCTACCTTGCTCGGCGATCAGCGCCGAGGCGGCGGCCAACATGCGCTCGACCCGCTCGCGGCTGCGCTGCTGGCTCGGCGCCCGGCGCGGCGATGCGATCTGGCCGTCCTGTGAATCCGATACGGCAGAGCCTTCCATCACTGTCTCCAGACGAACAATCAACAAATTGGCTTGACTCGCAAAATACGAGGGTTTATCACGTTTTGCAAATGTGAGGATTACTCACATTTGGAAAACGGAGGAAACCGAAATGACTGACACGACATCGAAACCAATTCTGATACTCGGCGGCACCGGAAAAACCGGCCGCCGCCTTGCCGAGCGGCTGACCGCGCATGGCACGCCGGTGCGGATCGGTTCGCGCTCCGGCAGCCCAAGCTTCGACTGGAAAATTCCGGCGACCTGGGGCCCGGCCTTGCAAGGAGTGAGTGCCGTCTACATCAGCTACTACCCCGACATTGCCGTGCCGGGCGCCGCCGAAGTCGTCGACGCCTTCGCCCGGCTCGCCTTGGCCAACGGTGTCACCCGGCTGGTGCTGCTGTCAGGCCGAGGCGAGACCGAAGCCCAGCGCGCCGAAGAGATGCTGAAAACCTCGGGCGCTGACTGGACGATCCTGCGCTGCGCCTGGTTCTCGCAGAATTTCAGCGAAGGTTTTCTCGTCGAGTCCTTGCTGGAAGGCGAGGTGGCCTTGCCGGTCAGCAATGTCGGCGAGCCGTTCGTCGATGCCGACGACATAGCCGAAGCCGCCTTCGTCGCGCTGACCGAGCCAGGCCATGTCGGAGAGCTCTATGAACTGACCGGGCCGCGGCTGCTGAGCTTCGCCGACGCGGTCGCCGAGATCGGCAGGGCCGCCAGCCGCGACATTCCCTTCAAGCAGATTTCACATGCCGAGTTCACCGTCGCCATAGCCGAGCACGGATTGCCGGCCGAGTTCGCCTGGCTGCTTAACGAGCTGTTCACCGAAGTGCTCGACGGCCGCAACGAGTCGCTGACCGACGGCGTCCAGCGCGTGCTCGGCCGCGCCCCAAAAGACTTTTCCGCCTACGCAACCGAAACCGCCGCCACGGGCATCTGGAGGAACTGACATGATCATGAAACTGCTTCCCACCCTCACCTTCGTCGCTGCCATTGGCTCAGGCGTTGTCGGCGGCGTTTTCTTCGCCTTCTCCAACTTTGTCATGCCGGCGCTCGCCCGCTTGCCTGCCGGAGGCGGCATCGCGGCCATGAATTCGATCAACATCACCGTGATCACGCCGGCTTTCATGACCGCGCTTTTCGGCACCGGGCTGGTCTGTCTTGTCCTTGCCGCCGGCGCTCTTATCGGCTGGAGCCAACCGGGTGCATTCTGGCTCCTCGCCGGCGCCCTGATCTACCTCATCGGCAACCCGATCGTGACGATGATGTTCAACGTGCCGCTCAACAACGCCCTGGCGGCCGTGGATCCGGCAAGCGCCAACGGCGCCGCGGTATGGGCCACCTATCTCAGGGACTGGGTGATGTGGAACCATGTCCGCACCATCACCGCTATCGTGGCGCTGGGCTGCTTCATCTTCGCATGGCGGTGAATGCAGGACGGAAGTGTAAAAGGCCTCAGGCAGGGTCTTTTGGCTTATGGCCCTTGCGGTCGGCATGGCCGAGATCGCGATCCGGATCGATGACGTCGCGAACCAGCTGCTTGAGCTTTGCGGCGTCGGGAAAACCGCCGTCACGCTTGCGGTCCCAGACCAGCGTGTCATTGCAGGAAATGGTGAAGATGCCGCCGGTGCCGGGCACCAGCGTCACTTCGCCGAGATCGGTGCCGAAGGTGGACAACAGCTCCTGCGCCATCCAGCCGGCCCTGAGCAGCCACAGGCACTGGGTGCAATAGGTGATGCGGACGGTGGGCGCCTGTTCGCTCATGCCGCGCTGAGCTTCGCCAAGGTCTCCTCGTCGACCTCGAAGTTGGCGTAGACGCTCTGCACGTCGTCGTCGTCCTCGAGCGTCGCGACCAGCTTCATCAGCGATTGTGCCCGCTCCTCGTCGACCGCGATATTGGTCTGCGGCTTCCAGATCGGCTTCACCGATTCAGCCTCGTCGAGCGCGCCTTCCAGCGCCTTCGACACTTCGCCGAGATTCTCGAAGGCGCAGTAGATCGTGTGGCCTTCCTCGTCCGACTGGACGTCGTCGGCGCCAGCCTCGATCGCTGCGTCCATCACCTTCTCGGCGCTGCCGGCCGATGCCGGATAGTAGATCTCGCCGACGCGGTCCCACATAAACGAAACCGAGCCGGTCTCGCCCATCGCCCCGCCGGCCTTGGTAAAGGCGGCGCGCACATTCGACGCCGAGCGGTTGCGGTTGTCGGTCAGCGCCTCGACGATCAGCGCGACGCCGCCCGGCCCGTAACCCTCGTAGCGAACGGCTTCGTAGGTCTCGGCATCGCCCATCGACGCCTTGTTGATGGCGCGCTGGATATTGTCCTTCGGCATCGACACCGCCTTGGCGTTCTGCACCGCAAGGCGCAGGCGCGGATTCATCGATGGATCGGGCGTGCCGCTCTTGGCGGCGACGGTGATTTCGCGCGCCAGCTTGGAAAACATTTTCGACCGCACCGCATCCTGGCGGCCCTTGCGGTGCATGATGTTCTTGAACTGTGAATGGCCAGCCATGGCACCCCTGTCGTCTTCTCGGCTAGAGCATCTGCCGCCTGGTGAGCCACCCGGCATCTTGCAAAATGCTCGAATTCAAAATTTCAGAACGTCCTGCTGCGTCCTGACGGACGGACGGCGTTCTCTGTCGGAATGGCCGGCTTATAGATAAATCGGCTCAATTCGTCCAGCCGCGCCATTGCTGCCGGCACGCAAGGGTTTCAAGACCCGAAAATCGGCAGGCTTCGGCAACCTTTCATCCCTCAAGATCGGATTTCAGCCGGTCGAGGATGCTGACCGCGTGCGTGGCATATTGGCTGATCCAGCGATCGTGGATGTGCTTGATCGGCAGCGCGTTGAGATGGTTCCAGCGCTCGCGCCCCTCGCGCCGTGCCACCACCAGGTCGGCCTCCTCCAGCACCTTCAGGTGCAACATGACCGTGCAGCGGTCCATATCTGGGAAGGCATCGCACAACATGCCGGTGGTCTGCGGCGCATCCTTCAGCCGGTCCAGCAACGCACGCCGGCGCGGATGCGCCAGCGCCTTGAAAACATTGTCGTCTCGCGATTGGCTTGACATGTTATATTTCTATAACATATCGTTAACCCGTTCAAGAAAGGAGCTGTGGATATGTCTCTTGGATTCAGGGTTTCGGGCCGCATCGGCAAACCGGTCGCCGAAGTCTTCGATGCTGTCGTCAATCCGAAGAAGCTCAGCGGCTATTTCACCACCATCGGCGGCGCCAGCGCACCGCTGGTGGCGGGCGCCGGCGTCGTCTGGTGGGGCAAGGTCCCGGTCGAGGTTGACGAGGTGAAGAAAGACAGCCGCATCGTGCTGCGCTGGGATGCCACCGACGCCGACGGCAAGCCAGCCTACAAGACCCGCATCGAGATGAATTTCGAACCGCTCGACGATGGCGGCACCTTCGTCACCATCGCCGAAACCGGCTGGCACGAGGACGCGGTCGGCCTGAAGAAGTCCTACCTCAATTGCGAGGGCTGGTCGCAGATGCTGGCCTGCATGAAGGCCTATGTCGAATACGGCATCAATCTGCGCGACGGCTATTACCGCAGCGAGATGAAGGGCGAGCCGGCCAACGAGAACAACATCTGAAAAGCCACCAAGATGACGGAGGCCTGCGATGAAGCAAGTGACGCCATTTCTGATATTCGAGGGCAAGGCCGAAGAGGCAATGACCTTCTATTGCGAGACGATCCCCGACAGCAGCGTCCTTGACGTCACACGTTACGGCTCCGGCGAAGACGGCCCGGAAGGAACGGTCAAGCTGGCGCGCGTGTCCATAAGCGGTCTGGAAGTGATGGTCTACAACAGCCCCGTGCACCATGCCTTCACGTTCACGCCGTCGGTCTCGCTGTATGTGGATTGCTCCACGGAGGCAGAGCTGAACGGCATTGTCGAGGCCCTGGCCAAGGACGGCAAATTTCTGATGCCGCTGGACAATTATGGTTTCAGCCGCCGGTTTGCATGGCTCAACGACAGGTTCGGAGTCTCCTGGCAAATCAATTTGGCATAGCGGGTTCTGGACCGAACCGGCCAATCGAACCTGAACACGGCAATGGAGCCAGCAAATGACCCCGAAGATCACCGGCGGCGTCAACATCGCCATGAAAGTCCCGCCGCATCAATACGAGGCGACGATCGCCTTCTATCGCGACGTCGTCGGCCTGAAGCCATTCACGGCCAAGGCGCCGGCCGTCGGCTTCGAACTCGGTCCCAATCGGCTGTGGATCGACGAAGCACCGATGCTTAGCCAGGCGGAGATCTGGCTGGAGCTGTTCACCGATGATTTTCCGGCCGCTGCGGAGCATCTCGCCAAGGCCGGCGTCGTGCGCTGCGACGCCATCGAGGCACTCGGTGACGGCTTCCGCGGCGGCTGGATTACCAATCCGGCCAACATCATTCACCTCGTGCGCGAACCCGATGCCTGGTGAACAGGCCGCAGTGCCGTGAAAAGGAGGACGCTATGGAAATCCGTGAAACACCGACCGCCGAAGCCGGCATGCTGATAAGGCGGCCGGTCGCAGACGTATTCGAAGCCTTCGTCGATCCGGCGATCACGACGAAGTTCTGGTTCACCCATGGCAGCGACAGGTTGGACAGCGGCGAGGAAATCCGTTGGGAATGGCGCATGTATGGCGTCTCGACGACGGTCAATGTCAGTGAGATCGTCGAAAACAAGAAGATCGTCATGCAATGGAGCGATCCGCCGACCACGGTCGTGTGGACTTTCGCCGAAATGCCGGGCGGCACGACCTTTGTCGAGGTCCGCAATTTCGGCTTTGCCGGCAGCCCCGATGAGCAGGTCAAGCAGGCGATCGATTCGACCGGCGGTTTTGCGCTGGTGCTCGCCGGCGCCAAGGCGTGGCTGAAGCAAGGCCTGACGCTCAACCTGATCGGCGACCGCCATCCGAAGGGCCTACACTCGTCATCCTAGGGCGGAGCAAGGAGCGAAGCGACGCGCGTAGACCCTAGGATCCATGCCGCGACGCCGACGTATCGCCGCGCATCAGGATGAAACACCCAGAAGTCCGACGACTAACCGTTAGCCGCTACTCAATTCTGCAACGCTGCATTCTTCGGTATGGGTAGCGGCATGGATCCTAGGGTCTGCGCTCCGCTTCGCGTCGCTCGGCCCTAGGATGACGAGGTGATGTAAACATCAGTGCCCACCGCCCTTTGCCTTCTTCCGCCGCCGCGCCAGCATGTTGAGCCCTTCGACCAGTGCCGAAAAACCCATGGCGGCGTAGATGTAGCCTTTCGGCACGTGGTAACCCATGCCGTCGGCGATCAGCGTCATGCCGATCATCAGCAGGAAGCCGAGGGCCAGCATGACGATGCTGGGATTCCTGGCGATGAAATCGGCCAGCGGCCCGGCCGCCAGCATCATCACGCTCACCGCCACGATCACCGCGATGTACATGATCGCGATCTCGTCGGTCATGCCGACCGCGGTGATGATCGAGTCGATCGAGAAGACGAGGTCGAGCAGCAATATCTGGAAAATGGCGCCGGCCAGCGACAGCTGCAGTGTCTCGCCCATCATCGTGTCCTGGTGATCATCGAGATCGACCGTGTGGTGGATCTCCTTGGTCGCCTTCCAGACGAGGAACAGGCCGCCGGCGATTAGGATCAGGTCGCGCCATGAAAAGCCGTGGCCGAAGGCGGTGAATATCGGCGTCGTCAGCTGGACGATGATCGAGATGGTGGCCAGCAGGATCAGCCGCATCACCAGCGCGGCGGAGATGCCGAGCCGCCGGGCGCGGGCTCGCTGCGCTACCGGCAATTTGTTGGTCAAAATCGAGATGAAGATCAGATTGTCGATGCCGAGCACGACCTCCAGCACGATCAGCGTCAGCAGCGCGACCCATGCCGTCGGGTCGGAGACAAAGGCGAAATGCGGCGCCAGGAATTCGACTAGCTGCATGGAGGTCGTCCCCTCTACGATCTAGAGCAGTTTCGCCGGCAATTGGGTATTGTAAGCGTCCATATCAATGTCACGACCAGAAGGATGGAGCCGTTTCCTCCAGCCGCGGGCCGCGGCGAAACGGCGCGATCCGTTCGGTCAGGCCGCTACGGTCGGAAATGTCGACGCCGACGCCGCACAATGTCGCCGGCCCGGTCGATGCCTCGAAGCGGCCTTTCGGCACTTTGGACAAAAACCGGTTGAGCGGCTCCTCCTTGTCCATGCCGAGCGAGGAATCGTAATCGCCGCACATGCCGGCATCGGAAATATAACCGGTGCCGCCATTGAGGATCTGGTGATCGCCGGTCGGCTGGTGCGTATGGGTGCCGACAACAAGGCTGGCACGGCCGTCGACGAAATGGGCGAAGCACATTTTTTCCGAGGTCGCCTCAGCATGAAAATCGATGACGATCGCATCGGCCTGCTCACCAAGCGGACAAGCGGCAAGTTCGCGCTCGCCGGCCTGGAACGGATCGTCGAGCTCGGGATGCATGAACACCCGGCCCATGATGTTGGCGACCAGCACGCGCGCGCCGTTCCTGGCGATGTAGACGCCTGAGCCGCGCCCCGGCGTACCCTTGGGGAAATTGGACGGACGCAGGAAGCGCTCTTCGCGCGGCGCGAAAATCAGCGCATCGCGCTGGTCCCAGACATGGTTGCCAGTGGTGACGACATCGGCGCCGGCCGAGATCGTCTCACGAAAAATCTCCTCGGTGATGCCGAAGCCGCCGGCGGCGTTCTCGCCATTGACGATGACGAAGTCGAGTTTGAAATCCGAGATCAGGCCGGGCAGTTGTTCCCACACCGCCGTACGTCCTGTCTTGCCGACCATGTCGCCGAGGAAGAGAAGTCTCATATAAGCGTGATCCCGAACCGAAGGTCAGCGAAGCAAAAAGCTGCATGACTTTCGGAAAAGATCATGCGTCCAGGAACTTATCTACAATTTCGGCGCGAACCGGCGCAACCCGCTCTCGGTGAGTATTTCCGGAATGATCATGTCATGCGGCTCGTCCGGCACCAGTGCCACCTCCTGGCAGTCGAAGGCAATGCCGATCAGCCGCGGCTGCTGCCCCTTGTCGGCCAGCCGCGCGATCGCCCGGTCGTAATAGCCGGCGCCGTACCCGATGCGGTGGCCGCGCGCATCGAAGGCCGCAAGCGGCACCAGCATAATCTGCGGATCGAGCACCTCGGCTTCCTCATGCGGCCCGACGGTGCCGAAGCCCATGTCGATCATCGGCGCGCCGCGTACCAGCTCGCGAAAAACGATGGTGGTCTTGTCGAGGATGGCCGGCAGGCAGAGCCTTGCCCCCTTTTCGCGCAAGGCGAACATCAGCGGCCGGACGTCGACTTCCGAGCGCATCGGCCAGAAGCCTGAGACGATCTGGCCCGGCTCGACCGTTAACCGGTCGCGCGCCGTCTCCGCCATTTCGAGTGCTGCCTCCACCCGCCAGAAAGGATCGAGCGCGTCGCGGCGCCCGAGGGCTTGGTTGCGGAGACTTTTTTTCAGGTCTTTTGGGGATGTCATGCGCCGACGATAGAAAAGGTCAGATTTGGATGGAGTTTTACGAGCGACGTTTTGGAGGAGCGGCGCGAACCGCACAAAGCGGCGCGACGACAAGAATCCGCCAGATGGCCTTTTCGATACCAGATGGCCTTTTCGATAGGTGACGATCCACACAACCGGTGGAGAGAGCGATCCCGGGAACCTACAAAGTAGGTGGGCGCCGTATGAGAAAACCCACGGGTCTTCCCAGGGACAGCTCCCTAGGGATCATTAAGGCCCCGGGGAAAATGTTCTCCTGCCGGGAAGCGCAGACCGTCCCCGCCAATATAGGCAGATGGCAGACTAAGCGCCAGAGAGACGACATGTTTCGGCGCTTAAATCGACGCAGACCCCCCTCGACGAGGGCCGCGCCCGCAAGATCCCCCGCCTTGCCAGCGGCGCCTTGCACAGCGAAGGCAGCGTCCTTAGGGTCGCGCGATGAACCCGGGAGCAAAAATGCGTTTCGAAGGCACGGCAGCCTATGTTGCCGACAAGGATCTGATGGTGGCAGTCAACGCGGCGATCGCGCTGGAGCGGCCATTGCTGGTCAAGGGCGAGCCCGGCACCGGCAAGACCGAACTTGCCCGTCAGGTGGCGGCAGCGCTCGGCCTGGATCTGATCGAATGGCATGTCAAATCGACCACACGGGCGCAGCAGGGTCTCTATGAATATGATGCCGTCTCGCGGCTGCGCGACAGCCAGCTCGGCGACGAGCGCTTCAACGACATTCGCAATTACATCAAGCGCGGCAAATTATGGGATGCCTTTGCCGCCGGCAAGAAAGTCGTGCTTCTGATCGACGAGATCGACAAGGCCGATATCGAGTTCCCCAACGATCTGTTGCAGGAACTGGATAGGATGGAGTTCTTCGTCTACGAGACCGGCGAGACCATCCATGCCACCGTCCGGCCCATCGTCATCATCACCTCCAATAACGAGAAAGAGCTGCCGGACGCCTTTCTGCGCCGCTGCTTTTTCCACTACATCCGCTTTCCCGACGTCGAGACGCTGCACAAGATCGTCGACGTGCACTATCCCGGCATCAAGCAGAACCTGGTGCGCGCCGCACTCACGCAATTCTACGAAATCCGCGACGTGCCGGGCCTGAAGAAGAAGCCGTCGACCTCCGAGGCACTCGACTGGATCCGCCTGCTGGTCGCCGACGACATCGCGCCCGAGGACCTGCGCGCCGACCCGAAAAACGCGCTGCCGAAACTGCATGGCGCGTTGCTGAAGAACGAACAGGACGTGCATCTGTTCGAGCGCCTGGCCTTCATGGCGAGACGGCAAGGGTGAAGGGCCGGTCAGTCGAAGCCGACGAAAGCCGCCGGACAGCGCTTTCCCGTCGCTGGACCGTTGCCCTTGGCCAGGCACGGAGGCAGCGTCGGGTGGCCGAGTTCAGAGGGAAATGAAATGACCGAGATCACCGTCCGCCCATTGGCGCAATCCGACCATGCCGACTGGCGGCGCCTGTGGACCGCCTACCTCACCTTCTACGAAACCAAGCTGCCGGAAGCGGTTTACGCCGTCACCTGGAAGCGGCTGTTCACGGCGGGCGAGTTCGAGCCAAAAGGTTTCATCGCCACCCTCGACGGCAAGGCCGTCGGCCTGACGCACTATCTCTACCATCGCTCCTGCTGGTCGGAGATAAACAATTGCTATCTGCAGGACCTGTTCGCCGACCCCGATGTGCGCGGCAAGGGCGTCGGCGCCGCCCTGATCGAAGCGGTCAAGCAGGAAGCCGGCAAGATCGGCGTCAAGAACGTCTACTGGATGACCCACGAGACCAACACCACCGCACGCAAGCTCTACGACCACGTGGCGCGGCGCACTGGCTTCATCGAATATGATTTGATGTGATGGCTAGACTGGCCGGATGGATTTGAGGTCAAACTGCATGAAGCATTATGTCGGAATTCTCGACGGCGCAGACGATGTCTGGGGGGTGCGAGTTCCCGACCTCCCAGGTTGCCACGGAGGCGGCGCAAGCCCCGAGGAAGCAATCGCCGACGCGACGTCCGCCACACGCGAATGGGTCGAAGCACGTATTGCAAAGCACCTAACCATACCCAACCCAAGTACGGTAGCGGATTTGCTGCGATCCGGCGAAATCGCCAGATCCGGGGGTGAATCCGCCGTGATCGTGGGGCACAGATAGCAATTGCTCATCCCCTTCTTCCTCGAACTGAAGGCAGCGCGGGTTCCGGTCTCGCTCCGCGAATATCTGTCGCTGCTGGAGGGGTTGGAAGCCGGGCTGGTCGACTATGATGTCGAGGGCTTTTACTATCTCGCCCGCGCGGCGCTGGTGAAGGACGAGCGCCACATCGACCGCTTCGACCAGGTCTTTTCGCACATCTTTAAAGGTGTCGAGGCGCTGGCCGGCGAAAAGCCGGTCGATGTCGCAAATATCCCGGAGGAATGGCTGCGGAGGCTCGCCGAAAAGCACCTGACCGACGAGGAGAAGAAACTGGTCGAGGCGCTGGGCGGCTTCGAAAAGCTGATGGAGACGCTGAAGAAGCGGTTGGAGGAGCAAAAGGGCCGGCATCAGGGCGGTTCGAAATGGATCGGCACCGGTGGCACCTCGCCCTTCGGTGCCTATGGCTACAATCCCGAAGGCGTGCGCATCGGCCAGCACGAAAGCCGCAACCGCCGCGCGGTAAAAGTCTGGGACAAACGCGAGTTCAGGAATTTCGACGATGCCGTCGAACTCGGCACCCGCAACATCAAGGTCGCGCTGAAGCGGTTGCGCCGCTGGGTGCGCGAAGGCGCCGAAGAGGAATTCGACCTGCCCGGCACCATCCACGCTACCGCCGAGCACGGTTATCTTGACGTTAAGACACAACCCGAGCGTCGCAATGCCGTGAAGCTGCTGATGTTCTTCGATGTCGGCGGCTCGATGGACGACCATATCAGGAGTGTCGAGGAGCTGTTTTCGGCCGCCCGCGCCGAGTTCCGCCAGCTCGAGTATTTCTATTTCCACAACTGCCTCTACGAAGGGGTGTGGAGGGACAATCGCCGCCGCCATGCCGAGGTGATTCCGACGTCCGATCTCCTCCATAAATACGGCCCCGACTACAAGGTGATCGTCGTCGGCGACGCCTCGATGAGCCCCTATGAGATCGCCCAACCCGGCGGCTCGGTCGAGCACTGGAACAAGGAGGCCGGCGCCGTCTGGCTCGGCCGGTTGCTGCAGCAATGGCCAAACGCGGTATGGCTCAACCCCGAAGCCGAGAAAAACTGGGGTTTTACCCGTTCGATTGCCATGATCCGCGATATCTTTGGCGGCCGCATGTTTCCGCTGACACTCGCCGGCCTCGAAGCCGCGACGAAGCAACTTTCAAGGAAGCACTGAATGGATGCACGCAAAACAGGACGGTCAACCTGTTTCCTTTGCCTGCAATGCGGTGTCCAGTTCGCGGCGACAGCGACGCCGCCGCAACATTGCCCGATCTGCGAGGACGAGCGGCAATATGTGCGCTGGGAGGGCCAGGCCTGGATCACGCCGGAAGAGCTCGCCGCCGGGCATCGGGTCGTGATCAAGGAGGATGCCGGCGTGCTCGCCTTCGGCATCGAGCCGCGCTTCGCCATCGGCCAGCGGGCGTTGCTGGCGCAAACGCCGCACGGCAATGTGCTGTGGGACTGCATCTCGATGGTCAGCGACGAGGCGGTGGCGGAGATCAACCGCCGGGGCGGCCTGGCCGCCATCGCCATTTCGCACTGCCACTATTATTCGGCAATGGTCGAATGGAGCGAGGCGTTTGGCGCCGTGCCGATTTATCTGCACGCCGATGATCGTCAGTGGATCATGCGGCCGCATCCGGCGATCATCAGCTGGGAGGGCGAGACGCGCGCCATAAACCCGTCGCTTACGCTCATCCGCTGCGGCGGCCACTTTGCCGGTGGCCAGGTGCTGCACTGGAGGCACGACGGCGGCAGTGCCATCCTGGCCGGCGACATCCTGCAGGTGACGCCGACGCGCCGTCATGTCAGCTTCATGTACAGCTATCCGAACTATATCCCGCTCAACGCGACGAAAGTGCTCGGCATCAAGGCCGCGCTTGAGCCTTTCGCGTTCGACCATATCTACGGCGCATGGTGGAGCCAGAACGTCATCGGAGATGCAAAGGCGGCATTTTCAGCATCGGTTGCGCGCTATCTCGCGGCCATCGCCTGAGGAATTCTTTGCAACAGGGTTGGAAATACGGGCAAACGCCGTAACAAATGCCTATTTCAGGCGAAGTTGGGAAGGCAACCCAAATAGCGACGTAAGCTAAGAGGAAAAAATGGACAGCCACACCTACCCCGTTACCCGCACCGATGCCGAATGGCGCGCCCGGCTGACGCCTGAGCAATATGCGGTGATGCGCAACCACGGCACCGAGCGGCCGGGAAGCTGCGCGCTGCTGCACGAGAAGCGCGCCGGCACCTTCTCCTGCGTCGGCTGCGACCAGCCCTTGTTTGAATCCAAGCTGAAATTCGAAAGCGGCACCGGTTGGCCGAGCTTCAACGACCCGGTTCCGGGTTCGGTCGAGACCACCGTCGACCGCAGCTACGGCATGGTCCGCACCGAGTGCCATTGCGCCCGCTGCGGCAGCCATCTCGGCCACGTCTTCGACGACGGCCCGCCGCCAACCGGTCTGCGCTATTGCATCAACGGCGTGGCGCTCAAATTCGAGCCGGCCGCCTGATCGTCAGGCCACGACCACCAGGATCAGCCACAATGTGGCGCCAAGCGTCATCAGCGTGGCCTTGGCGCCACTCGATTTTCCGGCAGTTCGCCAAACGGCAAAGGTCAGGAAGATATTGTAGGGTACCGGCGCGAAATGCACCGCCAGGACCAGCGCAAGCGGCAGTTTCAGCCCGAGCAGAATGAGTGCCGCCACCGACGACGCGACATTGATCGCTGTGCCGACAATGACCAGGTCGCGCCAGAACAGCCGATCGAGCGGCACGTCGCCCAGCCAGCGTGAGCGGAAGAAAGCGGCAACGCGCGACATGATCGTCATCGATCCACCGGCTCCCTCGCCCTGCTCACCAGAGCAACCCTTTCATAAGGATTGCGTCTGGAACCCTGCTTTATTCCTGACCCAGAACTTCGGCAATCGCGCGCTCGAAACGTGAGGCTTCCGTCACCAGCCAGTCGGTCATCGCCGGCCAATTGTCCTCGGCAAAACAATTCACCCGCCACATCGAATTGATGCCGAGGCCGTCGCAACTTTGTTCTGGCCTGAGCTTCAGCCTGTCTTCGATGGCCGGCTGGAACGGCTTCAACCGCGACCAGGCTTGCGTGGCACCGAATTTCTCGTTGCGGCCGAAGAAGACGCCGACATGATTCTGCGCGGGCGCGACATACATTGAAAGGACCAATGCGAAGTCGGGCAGCCCACGCTGCCAGAACCACGGTCCGCGCCTCGCCAGCAGGGCCCTTTCATCCGGATGCCGTTCCGCGAACAGCGTCCAGAAGCTGCGTTGGCGGAATTCAGAGGCGCGGCGGGCGCCAAAATCGAATTCGCTCATATTCGAACCGTCGAGGGGCGCCGCAACCGGCGCCCAAGGCTGTTACCGGCTTACACCATGCCGAGCGCGGCCTTGTACAGATCGAGAATGGATTCCTCTTCCTGCCGCTCGGCCTGGTCCTTCTTGCGCAGCCGGATGATCGATCGCATCGCCTTGGTGTCGAAGCCGGTGCCCTTGGCCTCTGCGAACACTTCCTTGATGTCGTCGGCAATCGTCTTCTTCTCTTCCTCGAGCCGCTCGATGCGTTCGATGAAGGCGCGCAACTGGCCGGCGGCAACAGTCTGGCTGGTCTCGGTGATGTCGTCGGCCATAGTCTTCTCTCCGCGTCGTTTTCTCGCCGCGACTCGGGGGGGCCCGAGCGGCGAATTGCAGCGGTTCGATGCCCGACAGGGCGCGGCGGGTCAAGGTGCTATCGATGCGGCATGAAGGGCAACGCTTCAGGTTTGAATTTGCATCATCTTGCCAGGCGTCGGCGCTGCCCCTCACCTGCCTGCCGGCATCCTCTCCCCGTATAGTGACCTATCGGATTCACACATTTTGCAGATTGAGTTTGGTTCCGTACTTGATGGCGTGGAATTC
>NZ_JBVVQI010000046.1:0-31805 GCF_055811495.1 Mesorhizobium sp. WSM4830
GGGATGATGATCCCGCCCGCGGTCTTGGATTCGGATTCGACCCGACGAACGACCACGCGGTCATGAAGCGGGCGGAACTTCGACTTTGCCATTTTTTATTCCTCGATGAGAATGGTGAGAACAGTTCCTCCGTCCGGCGGCGCCGGACATGTGGTTAGCACTCATCTTGGGGGAGTGCTAACGTGGCGCTGAAATAGGCTGGCAGCTCGCGTGAGTCAAGGCGGCCGCTGGGCATAATCAGGACAATTGCTTCAAACAGGATCCTTGACTAAGTCAACTAAATCGCTGATCTTGCCGGGAGGAGGATGCCATGACCATTCATCGTCACCCAGGCAAGGAGCGGATCGACGCGGTGCGGGCCTTCAACCGCTTCTATACCCGCCAGATCGGGCTGCTCGACGAAGGGCTGCTGAAAAGCACCTTCTCGCTGACCGAGGCGCGGGTGCTCTATGAGCTGGCGCATCGCGATGGCCTGACCGCCACCGACCTTGCGCGCGACCTCGGCCTCGATGCCGGTTATCTCAGCCGGCTGCTGAAGAAGTTCGAGGAGCGTAATCTGGTCGAGCGCGCCACGATCGAGGCGGATGCGCGGCGCTCGTCGATCGCGCTGACCAAGGCCGGGCGGCAGGCCTTCGCACCGCTGAACCAGGGTTCGCACGACCAAGTTGCGGCCTTGCTCGACCGGCTTTCGGTTGCCGAACAGGACAGGCTGGTCAAGGCCATGCAGACGGTGCAGCGCCTGCTGGACGGGACAGCCGAACCCAAGATTCCCTACACGCTGCGGCCTCTGCAGGTCGGCGACATCGGCTGGATCATCCATCGCCAGGGCCTGCTCTACGCGCAGGAATATGGCTGGGACGAAACCTATGAAGCGCTGGTCGCCGAAATCCTCGGTGCCTTCGTCAAATCCTTCGATCCGAAATGGGAACGCAGCTGGATCGCCGAGCGGGAAGGAGAGGTGGTCGGCTCGGTCTTCGTCGTGCGCCAGTCGGACGAGGTGGCGAAGTTGCGCCTGCTCTATGTCGAGCCGTCGGCGCGCGGGCTCGGCATCGGCAAGCGGCTGGTCGAGGAATGTGTCGGCTTTTGCCGCGCCAAGGGTTACAGCACACTGACGCTGTGGACCAACGACGTGCTCGTCGCCGCCCGCCACATCTATGAGGCTGCGGGCTTTAAATTGACCAACGAGGAGCGCCACCATTCCTTCGGCAAGGATCTGGTCGGCCAGAACTGGGATTTGGAGTTGTAGCAGCGCTGCAGAATTTCGGGCATCGGCCTGCGGCGGTCGCTCAGGTCGTAGGCTTGATGTTTTGGTTCAAGCGAAAGAAATTGGTAGGATCATACTTGTTTTTTAGTGCGGTCAACCTCGGATAATTCTCGCCGTAAGCTGCCAGAACCCGATCAGTGCCCTCTTCGCCTAGATTATTGGCATAGACGCCGCCGGTCGAGAACGGTCTCATTGCATCCCACAGGTCACGCGCCCATCGGATGTGCGTTTCGTCGTCAGACGGATTGTCCCAGATCGATATCGGGAAGCAATCGTAAAGTGCATCCCGGTTGGCGTAGGGCGTTCCGTCCATCGGTACTCGCGAGATGGCGCCGCCAACCTGCTGCAGGACCAGAAGCGATTCGCTGGGTGCAGTCATGTAAGCCGCAAGCATGGTATCGATCGCCTGATCTGTGATTTCGCGCATGAACTGCGCCTTCCAGTAGTAGCGCCGACCGCGCGGAAAGAGGCTGTCCGCGGCCGATTGGATTTGAAGATAGGGGGCAGGAGCAATCCGGCGCTCAACCGGCGTGCCATACTCTCTCAGAGGTTGAATGATTTGCTGGCCCTCGTCGAGTGGGCCGATGTAGCACGCCGAAATGCTGAAGAAGCGTTCGCCCGAGGGCGCCGTCACAAGTGCTGCATCCAGGCTCAGCTCATCCGGGGCGCCGCTCGAGAACGCACGGTAGAACCGCATCGCTTCGCGTGCCTCTTCGTACCGGTATAGCATCGATCCCGCGATGAGGAGCGGACCCACCGGATGGAGCTTGTATTCGAAAGTCGTGACTATTCCGAAATTGCCGCCGCCGCCCCGAATGCCCCAGAACAAATCTGCATTTTCGGCCGCGCTTGCCGTGAGCAACCGGCCGTCCGCCGTCACGATTTCGACAGCGACAAGGTTGTCGCAGCTCAGCCCATGTTTGCGGCCAAGCTTGCCGAACCCGCCGCCGAGTGTCAGTCCGGCTATGCCGGTACCTGCGTTGACACCCATGGTCGTCGCAAGACCATGGACCTGCGTGGCTGCGTCGAACTCGCCCAGGTTCAAGCCGGCTTCTGCGCGAGCAACACGGCGGATCGGGTCGACTTCGATCCGCTTCATGCGTGACACATCGATCACCACGCCGCCGTCGCATACCGAACTGCCGGCGACGTTATGACCACCGCCGCGGACGGCGGCGAGGAAGCCTTGCGATCGGGCGAAGTTGACGGCCGTGACGACATCGCTGGATTCGGCGCAATAGAAGACAGCCGCCGGCCTCTTATCGACCATCCCATTCCAAACTCTGCGCGCCTGGTCATAGCCAGGGTCGTCCGGAAGGATCAGATCGCCGCGAATCGCCTGCCTGAGCCGGGCGATATCTGGCGCCTGCAACGCCGGCTCGGAACCGTCTATAAGCTTGAACATGCTCATCGAGGGATACCCTTCGTGATCCGGCACGGTTGGACAGGCCGCTTTCGCTCACCGGCATGTGTCGGATCTTAATGATCTCATGCGGCGCCATTCGCTGCAAAATCGAATATCTCAGTCGCTGGATGAGCTAAATTCATCTAAACTGCCTGCATGAGAAACTTCCGCCGCTCGGGTCGCTTCGCGCCTTCGAAGCCGCTGCCAGGCTGATGAGCTTCAGGAAGGCTGCGACGGAACTCGGAGTGACGCCAACGGCCATCAGCCACCAGATTCGATTGCTGGAGGAGGTCTGTGGGCAACTGCTGTTCCGGCGGCGCCCACGACCGCTCGTGCTCACAGGGGTGGGCGAACGGCTGTTCCCGGTAATTTGCAGCGGCTTCGACGCTTTCGCTGCGGCCATAGCGTCAGCCTCGGCCGGTGTTGGCCAACGCCCGTTGCGCGTGACGAGCCCAAATGCATTTGCCAGCCGATGGCTGGTTCCGCGCCTGTCGAAGTGGCGCGAACAGCATCCGAACATTCCACTGGAGATCATCGGGACAGACGCCGTTCTGGACCTGCGAGCCGGTGACGCCGACGTCGCGATCCGCTATGCGCGCAGGATGCCGCGGGATGTTCCCGCGCAGGAAATTTTTCGGGACGCATTCTTTCCGGTATGCAGCCCGGAGCTGTTCGCAGGAGGCGACCGACAGATCGAGCGCGCCGCCGATCTGCTGCAATACCCGCTCATCCATTTCAATTGGACGAACCGCGACCCGGAAGCGCCGACTTGGCAGCGATGGCTGGCGATCGCACGCTCGATCGATCCCAGCATCCCCAATGCCAACCAGGCATGGGACCTAAGCTTCCGCGAAGAGCTGCACGCGATCGACGCGGTCGCGGCAGGCCAAGGCATCGCTATCTGCAGCGATGTGGTCGTCGGTGGCGAACTCGAGGCCGGCAGGCTGGTCAAGGCACATGATCTCTCTCTGCCAGGCTATGGCTTTTACCTTGCCTGCGTAGCCAATCACCCCCGACAAGTGCATATCGAAGCCTTTTCCGCCTGGATGAGATCGATAGCCTGAGCATCTGAACGCCGATCTTCTGCATACTCGTCACAAGCGCTCGGCGTAATAAATTGCTAACCACGATCGCCCTGCACTGACTGCCATGCACACTTGCCGGCTTCTGGCACAATCCGGCTCCTTGAATTATGAGCATGCTTATTATATATGTCGCTCATGGTTTCCGACGGCATCGACAGATTGGGCTTTTTGATCCACGACGTGCAGCGCCTGATGCGCAAGCGCTTCGAGGCGCGCGCCAGTGGTTTCGGCCTTTCTTCGGCGCAATGGCGGCTTCTGGTACGTGTCGCCAAGGAGGCGGGTGTCGCGCAGGCGCGGCTTGCCGAGCTTCTCGAAATCGAGCCGATCAGCGTCTCGCGTCTTGTCGATCGCATGGAGGAGGGCGGCTGGATCGAGCGCCGTCCCGACGCAACCGACAGGCGAGTGCGCATGATTTTCCCGACCGCCAAGGCGAACGCGGCCTACGCCCACGTCAAGAGCCTTGCCGGCGAGGTTTACGAGGAATCGCTCGTTGGCGTTTCGCCGGAAGATCGCCGCGTCCTGGTCAGGGCGCTGGAGACAATGGTGCAGAATCTTGCAGATGGTGAGACGCCGCCCTCGGACAAAGTGAAGAATACGGAAGGCGCAGCAGCATGAACGCGGTAGCCAAACTAGATGAGAATGCGGCCAAGCTGGAGATGGAAGCTCCCGCCAAGCCGGCGGCAGCTCCGGTAACGGTGGCTCCGCAGGTAGCTCCAGCGCCGGTGGCGCCGAAGAAGAAGCGCCGTGCCGGCCGCTTCCTTTTGATGTTTGTGCTGCCCGCTGCGTTGATCGCCGGCGGCAGCTATGTCTGGGTGACCGGCGGCCGCTATCAGGAGACCGAGAACGCCAATCTGCAGCAGGCCAAGGTGTCGATAGCCGCCGATACGGCCGGCCGCATCGTTCAGGTCGACATTTTCGACAACCAGTCTGTCAAGCAGGGCGACGTGTTGTTCGCCATCGATCCCGAGCCCTACCGGATCGCATTGGCCCAGGCCGACGCGGCGGTGGCCGGTGCGCGGCTCAATGTCGAGCAGCTGCGTGCGGCCTACAGCCAGGCGCTGGCGCAGGAGAAGTCCGACGAAAGCCAGGTCCAGTACGCGCAGTCGCAATATGACCGCGCCGCCGACCTTGCCCAGAAGGGCATCAACGCCAAGTCGTCGCTGGACGAAGCCAAGAACGACCTCGACAAGGCGAAGCAGCAGCTGGCCGTGGCCCAGCAAGGGATCGTCAGCGCCAAGGCGGCACTTGGCGGCAATCCCGACATCGAGACC
The DNA here is from genome assembly GCF_055811495.1 of Mesorhizobium sp. WSM4830. Lineage (NCBI taxonomy): Bacteria > Pseudomonadati > Pseudomonadota > Alphaproteobacteria > Hyphomicrobiales > Phyllobacteriaceae > Mesorhizobium > Mesorhizobium sp. WSM4830. Next base: position 5,026 of record NZ_JBVVQI010000046.1, read on the forward strand.
GACAAGCATCCAACTGTAATGGCGGCGCTCGCCGCACGCGACAAGGCGGCCTACGATCTGGTCCAGACCACGGTCAAGGCGCCTGCCGACGGCATCATCAGCCAGGCCGCTTCGTTCAAGGTCGGCCAGTATGTCGGTTCGGGCACGCCGCTGTTTTCGCTGGTCGAGACCGGCGACACCTGGGTCGACGCCAATTTCAAGGAAACCCAGCTCACCAACATGAAGCCAGGCCAGAAGGCCGAAATCATGGTCGATACCTATCCGGGCAAGACGTTCGAAGCCACCGTCAAGGCGATCGGCGCCGGCACCGGGGCCGAGTTCTCGCTGCTGCCCGCGCAGAACGCCACCGGCAACTGGGTCAAGGTCACGCAGCGCATTCCGGTCCGCCTGGAATTGACCGATGCCGACGCCAAGACGGCGCTGCGCACCGGCATGAGCGCGACGGTCACGGTGGACACCGGCGTTTCCCGCGGGCTGCCGAGCATTTTCCACAGCGCCACGGCAGGCGAGGCCAAGTAAAGAGGCCTGGTAGCGGCCGCATAGCAAACAGCGAGATGGATGCAGGATTGGTCCGAGGGAGACGCAGGAAAAGTTGAATGCGTAGACGGGCTGCGCTGTAGCCCGCCTGAGCAGACACCGCCGCGCAGGATCTTCGGTCCTCAGGTTTCCGGGCGGCAGGCCCGCTTTGTCGAGACGCTCAGTCGATGTAACCCCCACATCGATGCTCGCGTCCCACCGCGATGAGGGTCTCTCTACAGCGGGGCCTCGCCGTCCGGAAACCTAATGTACACGTTTTTGTTACCTGCTGGAAGTTTTACGTCATGAGCAGCCCAGAACCCTTTCGCGAAGTGCCGCACCGCGGCCTGATCACAGTTGCGCTCATGCTGGCGACGATCATGCAGGCGCTCGACACGACGATCGCCAACGTTGCGCTGCCGACCATGACCGGCGATCTCGGCGCCTCCCCCGACAACATCAACTGGGTGCTGACCTCCTACATCGTTGCCGCCGCGATCATGACGCCGGTGACCGGCTGGCTGGCCGACCGCTTCGGTCGCAAGGAGCTGTTCCTGACGGCCGTGGTCGGCTTTACCGTCTTCTCCATGCTGTGCGGCATCGCCTGGAGCCTTGAGACCATCGTTTTGTTCCGGCTCATGCAAGGCGTATTCGGCGCGGCCATCGTGCCGCTGTCGCAGACCTTCCTGCTCGACATCAACCCTAGGGAACGCCACGGCCAGGCCATGGCCATCTGGGGCGCCGGCATCATGCTGGGACCGATCCTTGGCCCGACGCTGGGTGGCTGGCTGACCGAGAATTTCAACTGGCGCTGGGTGTTCTTCATCAATCTGCCGGTCGGCATCATCGCCTTCCTCGGCATGGCCGCATATCTTCCCAGCGTTGCCCGGCGGGTGCGCAGCTTCGATTTCTTCGGCTTCACCATGCTCTCGCTCGGTGTCGGCGCGCTGCAGCTGATGCTCGATCGCGGCGGTGAGGTCGACTGGTTTTCCTCGATCGAGATATGGATCGAGCTTGGTCTTTCCATCACCGGTTTCTGGGTGTTCACCATTCACACGTTGACGGCGGAGCACCCCTTTATCGACCCCAAGATTTTCCTCGATCGCAATTTCGTCACCGGGCTGGCGTTCATCTTTGTCATGGGCGTGCTCATCCTGGCGAGCATGTCGCTGCTGCCGCCCATGCTGTCGACCATCTTCGGTTATCCGACCCTCACCATAGGCATCGTCTTGGGCCCGCGCGGTGTCGGCACGATGATTGCGATGCTGTTCGTCGGGCGGATCATGCACAGGATCGATGCCAGGATTCTCGTCGTCATCGGCTTCCTGCTGACCGCGCAGTCGCTCTACACCATGTCCAGCTTCTCGCCGCAGATGGACAACTGGCTTATCCTCAGCTCCGGCGTCATCCAGGGCCTTGGGATGGGAATGGTGTTCGTGCCGCTGTCCACCGTGGCTTTCGCTACGCTCGACGCACGCTTCCGCACCGATGCCACGGCGTTGTTCAGCCTGGTGCGCAATCTTGGCTCGTCGATCGGTGTGTCGGTGGTGACGGTTCTGCTGGTGCGTAACACGCAGATCAACCACGCCGAGCTCTCGGCCTATGTCAATCCGTTCAATCCCAACCTCTGGGCGGCATCGCCGGCAGCGGCGGGCGGCGATCCGACGGCGCTGTCGCTGATGGATCGCATGGTCAATATCCAGGCGATGATGATCTCCTACGTCAATGACTTCAAGCTGCTGATGATGATGACACTGCTTGCTGTCCCGTTTGTTTTCCTGCTGCGCAAGCCAAAGGCTGCGCCGCCCGCCGGTGGGGCGCCTGCCGCGCATATGGACTAAGCCTCACAGCTCCGGCACCGCGACCGGCTCACGGGTTCCGTTGCCTGTGCCGGTCGCGTCGGCGTTGAGCAAGGTTCACCTGCCATTAGTATATCCGGACCAATATGCACTCGCTTTTGGGTTGAAAGCGAGCCTCCATTGCTTGCTTCAAGCATCAGCGGGAGGAATTGTGTTTGGCCACGAAATCATCCAGGCAAACCGCCGAAGCGCCTGAATCCGCCAATTTGACGACGCTGGCAAAACTGGCGACTGCCTCATATGAGGCCCTCGAGCGCGAGCTTCGCGCCACGATTGCGGCGCTTCAGGACCAGGCACTGCGGTTCCAGACCGCGATCGAGAACATCTCGCAAGGCATCTGCTTTTTTGATGCCGATGAACGGCTGATCCTGTGCAACCGACGCTATGCGGAAATCTATCGCCTTGCACCGGAGCAATTGCAGCCGGGTGCGGCGCTACGCGAAATCGTCGAGCGGCGCGTCGTTGTCGGAACCTCGGCAATGAATGCGGACGCTTATCTGGCGTTGGCGCGGGCGGTCAATTCGGGCACGGCTTCGGGAAACTGGACAGCCGAGCTCGCCGATGGCCGGACAATTCAGGTCTGCCATCAACCGATGCCTGACGGCGGCTGGGTGGCCACGCACGAGGACATCAGCGAGCTCAGCGCCAATCGCCTGGTCGTCGACGAGCGTATCTCGCTGCAGACGCTGATCGACCTGGTGCCTGACTACATGTGGGTGAAGGACACCGAAAGCCGCTTCGTCGTCGCCAACCGAGCCATTGCGTCCGACAGCGGTCGGGACAGCACGAGCGACATGATCGGTCTGAGCGACTTCGACCTTCACGCGCCGGATCTTGCGCAAAAATTTCGCTCCATCGAGCAGCAACTGATGCGTGATGGACAACCGATGATCGACGAGGAGGAGTTCGTCGTCGATGCGTCAGGCACCGGCAAATGGTTCCTGTCGACGAAGCTGCCGTTGCGCAACGTTCAAAACAACATTTTCGGCCTCGTCGGCATTGCCCGCGACATCACTGCGCGCAAGCAGGCCGAAATCCTTCGCGACGGGCAGGCGCATATCCTCGAGATGATTGCAAAGAGCGCTCCCCTCGAAGACGTGCTCGAGCGGCTCATGCGTCTGGTCGAGTCCCAACTGGCGGGGATATTCGGTTCGGTCTTGCTGCTCGACAAGGATGGCACCCACTTGCGCCACGCCGCCGCGCCGAGCCTGCCGAGAGACTACACCGACGCCGTCGACGGCGCCGCGATCGGCCCTCGGGCAGGGTCTTGCGGAACCGCTGTCTATCGGCGCGAGCCGGTGATTGTCGCTGACATCATGCACGATCCGCTTTGGCAGGATTATCGCGAACTCGCGCGGCCGCACGGTTTGCGTTCATGCTGGTCGACCCCGATCCTGTCGCATCAGGGCGCCGTGCTTGGCGTCTTTGCGATGTATTCGATGACGGTGCGCGGACCGACCGAGGCCGAGACCCGCCTCATCGATTTCACGACGCGCATCGCCGGGATCGCCATCGAACGCAAACAGGCCGAAGACCGCATCCACTTCATGGCCAACCATGACGTGTTGACCGGGCTTCCCAATCGCGCCTTGCTGGAGGATCGGCTTTCGCAGGCGGTCCTGTACGCCCAGCGATACGATCGCTGGGTGACGGTGGTGTTCATCGATCTGGACAATTTCAAATTCGTCAACGACACGCTCGGCCACAATGCCGGCGACGAGCTTCTGAAGATCGTCGCAAGTCGCATGGTCGACTGCGTCCGGGCGACCGATACCGTCGTGCGGCTTGGCGGCGACGAATTCGTCGTCGTGCTGTTCGACCAGCCGGCGAACGTCGATCTCGTCTCCGAGACCTTGCAAAAGCTCAGGGCTGCACTCGCCGAGCCGGTTCAGCTCGGAGCGCATCTTGTACGGGCGACGGCCAGCATCGGCATTGCCAACTATCCCAAGGATGGGACGGATCCCGATACGCTGCTGGCAAATGCCGACGCGGCCATGTATCGCGCCAAGGAGTTCGGCCGCGACAATTTCCAGTTTTACGCTCCGGAGTTCAACACCAGGGCGCATGAAAAATTCGTACTTCAGGAAGAGTTGCGAAACGCCTTGGCGCGTTCGGAATTCACGCTGCTCTACCAGCCGCAGGTGGACCTTCGGTCAGGTCGGGTTTTTGCGGTCGAGGCGTTGATACGCTGGAACCATCCAACGCTTGGCACGGTAATGCCGACGACGTTCATCCCGACCGCCGAGGAGACTGGTCTGATCGTACCGATCGGCGACTGGGTTCTACATGAGGCGTGCCGGCAGAACAAAGCCTGGCAAGACGCAGGACTGCCGCCCTTGACCGTTTGCGTGAATGTGTCGGCGCGGCAATTCAGGGAACGCAACCTGATCGATCGCATCGTCAGCGCGCTGAAGGACAGCGGCCTGGAGGCGAGATATCTCGAGCTGGAGGTGACCGAGAGCCTTATCATGCAGGATATCGAGCTCGCGGTCGCGACCATGAACGCCCTGCAAAGCCTGGGCGTCCAGATCTCGATCGATGATTTCGGCACCGGCTATTCCAGCCTCAGTGCACTCAAGACCTTCCCCGTGGCGCGGCTGAAGATCGACAAGTCCTTCATCAAGGATCTCGCCGCCGACGAGAACGACCAGGCTGTGGCCAGCGCGGTGATTTCATTGGGGCAAAATCTCAACCTGAGGGTCATTGCCGAAGGCGTTGAGACGGATGATCAGGTGGCCTTCCTGCGCAGGAACAATTGCGACGAAATGCAGGGCTATCATTTCAGCAGACCGGTTTGTGCGCAGGACATAGAGGAATTGCTCGGCCGCGGCCGCAAAGACTGACGGATCGGTCGCCCGACAGGCTTCCGCCGACCACATGGCGGAAGTTATCTGCCGAGCACAAGGCACCAGTAGCGAAGTGTGCTGTCGCGGCCGTCGCTTACATAGGCGAGGCCGAAGCGGGTGAAGCGCGGGTCGAGCATGTTGCGGCGGTGGCCTGGCGAATGCACCCAGATATCGAACAGCTTCTGCTGGTCGAAGCGGCCTTCGGCGATGTTTTCGGCGGCCGCGCCGGCAATGTCATTGTCTTTGACGCGCGAGGCAAAGTCCTTGCCCCAGCCGGTTGTGTGGTTCATGCGGCCGCCGCGCGCCATGTAGCCGGCCTGCTGGAGCGCCGCCTGCTCGAGCTGCGCATCGGCGACAAGCGGCCCGAGACCCGCCGAAGCGCGGATGCCGGCCAGCGTGCCGGCGGCGGAGGCAGAGACACCGGCGCCTTCGCCGGTAGGCAGCACTGCGGTTGCGCAGGCGGTGAGCCCGGTAAGGGCGCCAAGACCGGCAGCTCTGAGCAGCACGCGCCTGTTTAGGCCAGGTTGGGCCTCATGATTTTCGATTTTCATAACGGTCATGCCCGCCTGACATAACCGCGATCATGGCTTTTGCCGGGCAGGGGACTAACCGCTGCGGATAAGTTTGCAGTTGGACAATAATGGCCAGCCGGGCGATCCCGGTATTTAGCGTTGCTTCGGCGAGTCAATACTGAGCCTGCGCTTGCGCGCCGTCCCTCTCGACAAGACCAACAGTTGGACGCGATCGAGCGCAGGCGGGTTCAGTTGGGGCTGGTTGCGGCGGTGAACCCGCACTGCTTCTGTTCCATATCGATCTGCTTCGTGATGCGAATGGCGTTCTGTGCATAGGCCTCCGTCACGGAGCCACTATTCACGGTCTTGTCCTTCAGCGGACTCACGCCTGCGCAGAGGTGGAAAACATGCGGCTCGGCGGACTTCGCGGCTCCGTTTTCGGGCGCGATCCAGTAAACGACATCCTGACCGGCGGGGTGGCTCGCGTCCCGCGTCGCCGCCGCCACCGCGGCCGTGTCCGCCGCGATCGCCTGCGCCTGAGCGGCGACATCGGGCGAACAGGCGGTGGTCGGCTGCCCCGACTTGATCTGGGCTGCGCACGTGTTCATATCCTGAGTGTACTGTTCGACCGACGGGGGTTTGAAACTGATCCCCGTAACCGTCGCGAGCACAGCCAGCGCAGCGCCGACGCCGCCGGCAATCTTCTTGGTCCGCGGATCCATGTTTTTGTCGGTGAGGATCAGGAAAACCAGTGGGAGGAAGGCAATCAGCGTGGTGATTGCGCCGAGCTGGTTTTGGAAGAAGAACCTGGCCGCGTCGGATGCGCGGGCCGGATCATGCCTGTTGGCCGCCTTCCACAGCAAGTTGCCGGCGATTGCGAAAATCGCGATGCCGACCAGAAGGCCGATGATCAGCGGCAGGTGTGCCTGGTCGAACTTGTTCTGGCGAAGCAGCATAATCCCGTAGATCTCGCCGCCAATGGCGACGATCCACGAGAGTGCGGCGAAGAGGCGAAGACGCGTGGCGGAGGATTTCTGGCCCTGCGTCGCTTGCCAATCCTTGGTAACGTCTGGCTTGTTGTCGGTCATTGACCAGATCCCCTGATATCGACACTTCTGCCGGCGGCGTCAGACCAGAAGCCCAACCGCCCTGCGCAGCGTCATTGAACGAGCGTTACCTGCCTTGGCGACACGGCGAAAATGTGAGCGCCACGGCAGGCCTCATCTCCATTCATAATTCATATTGCGCATGAGTGAGGCTGGTAAACAGATATTTCCCCATAAACACCCTCCATTTATTAGCGATAATTATAGAGATACTTATCAACCTTGGGCAACCGGCAGCTCGCAAGGTGGTCCGAGATCCGTCCGTTGCGCACAGAGAGGCCGATTCTCAAGCGAATTATGTCGCCGCTCCATCTTTGTGTTCGACCAAGATCTTTTCGGAAAACCGGTTTCCACTTTTCAGGATCATGGTCTAGACCTGACAGGCACCTTATCCGGAAATCCGATGGCTGGAGGCGCTGGTGGAAGGCCAGGACGAACATATGACCGGCGCCAGGGCGGCCGAGGAGCGCCGCGCCGACATCTATGACGAGGACGGCGTCATCCTGTCGTCGTTCCTCGCCCAGATCGGTGCCGCGATCGCCGATCGCGATACACTGACGCTGAAGCGTGAAGTCGACGATCTGCACCAGTCGGAACTCGGTCACCTGCTCGAGGCCCTGCACCCGGAACAGCGGCGCGCGCTGGTCGAATTGCTGGGCAAGGATTTCGACTTTTCCGCGCTGACCGAGGTTGACGAGGCGATCCGCCGCGACATCGTCGACAATCTGCCCAATGCGCAGATCGCTCAAGGTGTGCAGGATCTCGATTCCGACGACGCGGTCTACATTCTCGAAGACCTCGACCAGGAGGACCAGGACGAGATCCTGTCGCAGCTGCCGTTCACCGAGCGGATCAGGCTGCGGCGCTCGCTCGATTATCCCGAAGAGACCGCCGGCCGCCGCATGCAGACGGAGTTCGTCGCGGTGCCGCCCTTCTGGACGATCGGCCAGACCATTGACTACATGCGCGAGGACAACAATCTTCCCGACCGTTTCAGCCAGATCTTCGTCATCGATCCGAGCTTCAAGCTGCTCGGCGCCATCGACCTCGACCAGATCCTGCGTACCAAGCGCTCGGTCAAGGTCGAAGAGGTCATGCATGAGACCAGGCATGCCATCCCGGCCACCATGGACCAGGAGGAGGCGGCGCGCGAATTCGAACAATACGATCTTCTGTCTGCCGCCGTCGTCGACGAGAACGAGCGGCTGGTCGGCGTGCTGACCATCGACGACGTCGTCGACGTCATCCAGCAGGAGGCCGAGGAAGATCTGCTGCGCATGGGCGGCGTCGGCGACGAAGAACTCTCGGACAGCATCTTTTCGACCTCGCGCTCGCGCGTGCCCTGGCTGCTGGTCAATCTTTTGACAGCTTTCCTGGCTGCCTCGGTGATCGGCCTGTTCGACCGCACCATCGAGCATATCGTGGCGCTGGCGGTGCTGATGCCGATCGTCGCCGGCATGGGCGGCAATGCCGGCTCGCAGACCATGACGGTCACGGTGCGGGCGCTGGCGACCCGGGACCTCGACATCTACAATGCCGGCCGCATCATCCGCCGCGAAATCGGGGTGGGCTTCATCAACGGCATCATCTTTGCCATCCTGATCGGCCTCGTGGCTGCTGCCTGGTTCCACGATCGCAATCTCGGCGGCATCATTGCGGCTGCAATGATCATCAACATGTTCGTGGCAGCTCTGGCGGGCATCCTTATCCCGCTGCTGCTCGACCGCTTCAAGATCGACCCGGCCGTGGCTTCGGCGGTTTTCGTCACCACGGTCACCGATGTCGTCGGTTTCTTTGCCTTTCTCGGGCTCGCCACATGGTGGTTCGGCGTAAGCTGAACGGCACCTCAATTGACTTTTACGTAAATGTCGTGCGAGGCTTTGGAAGGTGCCTTGTCCGCCGATTCTGGTGCGCGCCTGGGCGCCTTGGGCGCCGGCCAGTTGGAACTTGCGGCGTGGCCGGGGCATTGGAGTGACGATGCGGGAATATTATTCGATCACGGAGCTGACCCGCGAATTCGACGTGTCGACGCGGACGTTGCGCTTCTACGAGGACGAAGGGCTGGTGCAGCCGGTAAGGCGCGGCCGCACCCGGCTGTTCCGCCCGTCGGACCGGCATCTCATCCGCCAGATCATGCGGGGAAAAAGGCTCGGCTTCTCGATCAACGAGATCCGCGAGATCATCCAGATGTACAGGGAGCCGCCCGGCGAGGTCGGCCAGCTCAAGCTGATGATCAAGCGCATCGAGGAAAAGCGCGAGGATTTGCGCCAAAAACGCCGCGACCTCGAAGAGACCCTGGCCGAGCTCGACCAGGCCGAGGAATCCTGCGTCGAGCGGCTGGTGGAACTCGGCGTCACCACATAAGCGCGGTGTCAGCCCCGGCTCAAATCCAGCGCCGCACCCTTTTGGCGTAGTCCCGGTACTTCTTGCCGAATTTGGCCGTCAGCACTTTCTCCTCGCTCTCGATCGTCAGCTTCTGCGTCAGGAACGCCGCGATGACCGCCAGCGGCAGGAACCAGGCGATCCCAGTGACAAAGGCGAGGCTGACCAGCAGCAATGTGTTGGCGAGGTAGATCGGGTTGCGGCTGACGGCGAAGGGTCCGGTGGTCACCAGATGGTCAGGCACGCCGTTCGGGTTGAGCGTCGTCTTGGCGCGGATCATGGTGCGGATTGCCGTGAACCAGAGCGCGGCAACCGCCACCAACCCCACAAGGCCGGCGGCGAACAGGATGTCGCCGAGAAGATCGCCGATCCACGGCAGCGGATAGAACAGCCCCAGCGCGACGCTGACGATGATGGCGGCGATATAGATCAGCGGCGGCCATGGGATGTGCCCCAGCTTCGGCTGCCCAGGATTTTGCTGCACGGGTTTCGGGTGACTGTCGCTCATTATTGTCCTCCCTCGATTAGCGCGTTCCCGGTTCCGCCGCCTCGGTTTGGGCGGTGCAGGTTCCGGCGAGCTCGCCAATATGCGCCTTCCACTCCGGGGACTGGTCGTTGCTGTAGAGCCGGTCAAGCGAGGCTTCGCCCTGGAGAGTGTCCAGCATGCAGACACAATAGCTGGAGCAGAACTTGGTGTCGCGTGCCTGCTCGCAGGATATCTGGCAGGATTTCAGAAAACTCACCTCCCTGGTTTCGCCCTGCGCCGGCATGAATTGCGAAAACAGCCAGACCGAGCCGATCAGCACCGGCTGATGGATCAGATAGAAGGCAAGGCTGTGCCGGCCGATGAAGACCAGCGGATTTGCCCAGCGGCCGGGCGTCAGGGCCGATAGCCGCGTCAGCACGCCGGAGGTGGAGGCGAGCTTGATAACCGCGATGCCGGCAAGTACGGCGCCGAACCAGGGCAGCAGCGGAACGTAGTCATTGGAGCGCGGGTTGGTCGCCGACAGGCCGACCCACCATAAAGCTGGATGATCGAAAAGCTCGGATCGCAGGTAGAAAGGCGCGGCAATGACGAGGGCCGCCACGGTAAGCGTCAGCAGCGCCGGCAACCGCAGGAACGCCAGGCCGAGCAGGCTGGCGAGCGCGATCTCGTGCAATATGCCGAAGAAGATGAAGCCGTCGGGCGTGGCGATGCGGGTGACCAGCGATATTGCGAGCGCTGCCCCGGCAACCATGGCGAAGCGCTTCCAGAAGCCGGTCCAGCGGATTTTTTTGCCATGGGCGAGATAGAGGCTGATGCCGACCAGGAACAGGAAGCTCGAGGCGATGCAGCGCGCATAGATTTTCCACCAGCCGAAGGCGGTGAGGCCGGGATCGGTGTAGCCGAAGAATTCGAGGTCCCAGGTGAAATGATAGCTCGCCATGGCAAGCAATGCGATGCCGCGTGCAATGTCGATGGCGGCGATGCGCTTCGACTTCGGTTGATCCTCAACGGCTGCGGTCGACGTGTCAGTGCTCATGGTCTCGCTGTCTTGGTTCAGCCCCGGCAAGACGACTATCACGGTTGCCACCGTCAAAAGAAGCAGGGCCTTGCGTCGCGTTGGCGCCGGTCAGCATCACGGCTGCTTTAGGCCAGAGCCGGAAAGCCTTTGGCCGGCTTCGCTTTTTGCCGTGAAGGCGTCGGTTTCCTGTTACCCGGCAAGGAATCGCCGCGGCAGATTTGTGCTCCAAACCCTGCTTCAGGCGATTCGGCTTCGGGAAAAGCAATGGCTACCCATGTGCGCCATCCGATCTGGCTCGCGGCCTTGCGGCCGGCGGATGCCCGCACCTTCGCCTCGCTTTATGCGGTCGAATCCTTCGCGCGCGCCACCGTATCCAGCGTCATCCCGATCCAGGCCTACGAGATCCTGCACAACGAGCAGATCGTTTCGATCCTCTACACGATCGTGGCGATGCTCGGCCTGTCGGCGACGCTGTTCATGCCGATGCTGATCGCCCGCTTTGCCCGGCGCTGGGTCTATACCGCCGGCGCCTGCCTGCTGGCCGCCGGCTCGCTGTTCTTCGTCACCCATACGCTGGCCGGCCAGGTGGTCGGCATGCTCTGCCGCGTCGTCGGCGCCGGCGCGCTGGCGATCACGCTCAACCTCTACATCATGGATCATATCCGCAAGACCGATTTCATGCAGGCCGAGTCGCTGCGCATGGCGTGGTCGATGTTTGCCTGGACCGCCGGGCCGACCCTCGGCATTTTCCTCTACACGCGTTTCGGCATCTATGCCGCGCATGGCGCGGTGGCCGTCTTCGCCATGGCCTTGCTGGCGCTGTTCTGGACTTACCGGCTTGGCGACAACCCGTCGATCCGCCCCGGCAAGACGCGGCCGGTCAATCCGCTGGCCAATATCGGCCGCTTCGTCGCGCAGCCAAGGCTGAGGCTGGCCTGGCTGATCGCCTTCGGCCGCTCCTGCTTCTGGACGACTTTCTTCGTCTATGGGCCGCTGTTCATGGTGATCACCGGCGAGGGCAAGCTCGCCGGCGGCCTCTTGGTTTCGGCCGGCAATGCGCTTTTGTTCATGGCCATCTTCTGGGGCAGGGCAGGAAAGCGTTTCGGCGGCCGGCGCACCATGACGTTCGCCTATTTCGCGATGTCGGCAACGCTGCTGGCGGCCGGCGCCGTCGGCGAGGCCGCACCGCTCGTCACCGGCGGGTTGCTGCTTTGCGGTGCCTTCTTCACCATCGCGCTCGATGCGCTGGGCTCGACTGCCTTCATGCGCTCGGTGCGCTCGTATGAGCGGGCACAGATGGCGGCGGTCTACCGCACCTATCTCGACTTTTCCGAGCTGACGCCGCCGCTGGTCTACTCGGTGGTGCTGGCGTTTTTCGGACTGGGCGCGGTTTTCGCGACGCTCGGCCTGCTGGCGGCGATCTGCGGCTTCGTCACCTGGCGCTATCTGCCCAAATCGCTTTGATGTTCAAGCGCCGCATGGCGCTCGCGCACCCAATTGTGGAAGCGGTGCAAATCATATTCCTCGGGCATCAACACGCCGGCCTTATGGCGCATCGAGCGGAGGCCCTTCTGGTTGACCTCGCAGATATCAGCGTCTTCCTCCAGCACCTGGGTGCCGAAGGCGACGATGTTGTCGATATCGGCGGCCGGATCGGCGAGCGCTTCGGGCGAAAAAAGCCATTCGGCGGTGAGTTCCGTCTGCTCCGGCCCAAGCGGCACCAGCCGCACGGTCCTGACATAGTCGACATGGCCGACGACGAACATCGACGGCAGGCTGGTGGCATAGGTCTGCCCGGCAGCACGTTCGGCCGGCGTCAGGCCGGAAAAGACCGAGCCGTGGACGCGCCCGTCGCGCGACCAGGTTTCGGCCCCGGCCCGCAAGCCGCCGGCAAATTCCGGCGCGTCATTGTCGGCATGGCGCGCCCATTCGGGGTCGTCATGGCGGCCCATCAGGCCGCGGCCATAGATCGGTACCAGCCGCGACAGGTCCTTGTGGACGCCGGGGCAGTGCAGGCACTCGTTGAAGTTTTCCCAAAAGATCTTCCAGTTGCAGTTCATCACCTTGCGCAGGACATGGCCGCTCAGCAGCGTTTCCAACGGCCAGTTGGCGAGGTTCCCGGATGCCGGATCGAAGGATGTTTCAGCCGAACCGGCAGCGTCTTCGGCGAGGTTGACGAAGACAAAACCGCGCCACACCGACAGCGCGACGCGGTAGAGCGGATGATCGGCCTTGTCGAAACCGTCCGGCAGCGATTTCGACGGCACGCGCACCAGATCGCCGCGCAGTGAATAGGACCAGGCGTGGTAGGGGCAGGTGATGAGCCGCGCCTTCAGCCGGCCCTCGCTCTGCTGGCAAAGCTGCGAGCCGCGATGCCGGCAGGTGTTGTGGAAGGCGCGCAATTCGCCGGCCTCGTCGCGCAGCACGACGACCTCCTGCGTGCCTATGCAAAACGTCCTGAAAGCCAGCGGCTGGGCAAGGTCGGCTTCGCGGCAGACGAGCAGCCAGTTGCGATACCAGATGGCCTCGAGATCGTTCTGATAGGCCGCGATGTCCCAATAGGCCGATGACGGCAGCGTCGGCTCGGCCCGCGTCAGGCCGTTGTAGGGACCGCGCTCATTCGGGCCGGGTTGCATGCCGGCTTCCTCCCCGTCCGCCAGCCGACACCCGGCCGCGAAAATTGTCAATCGCGGCGCCGGCCGGCCAGCTTGGCGAGGCGGGCGCATTCGCCACACGATCCGGCGGAATTTGGTTTGCCGGGCGCGGCGATTCTGCCTATAGTCGCTGATGTCGTCGGTTCCGTTTGGAACCAAGAGGGAATGCGGTGCGGGCAAGTTGTTTGCCCAATGCCGTGGCTGCCCCCGCAACTGTGTGCGGTAGTCCTCTCCATATGCCACTGAAGGTTCGCCTTCGGGAAGGTGGGGAAGGGCGCTGATCCGCGAGCCAGGAGACCTGCCGGCGACAGGAAACTGACTTCTATGCCCTCGGGTGGAGGGCGAAAGGACAAGACATGAATACCGCTTCCGTCTCGCTCGGCGCTTCCGTCTCCTCGCAGTCGCGTTTCATGCAGCTGGCGCTTGCTGCATTCCTCGGCATTTTCGTCATGGGCTTTGTCGGCTTCTCGCATATCGATGCGGTCCACAATGCCGCACACGACTATCGCCATTCGATGGGCTTTCCCTGCCACTAACAAGGGGCTGACATCATGACACTGTTTCGCAACGTCGTGTTCATCGCGGCGATCGGCGGGCTTGTGGCCGGCGTCGTTCTCGCCTGCATGCAGGCCTATGCCACGGTGCCGCTCATCCTGAAGGCGGAAGTCTACGAACAGGCCGGCGGCGGCCATGACCATGCCGCCGCACCTGCGGCACCGGCCGAAAACGCCGCAGGCACGACGGCTATGAGCAGCGCCGCGCCGGCACCGGTTGAAGCAATGGCTCCGGCTGAGGACGAAGGCTGGGCGCCGGCCGACGGCTTCGAGCGCTTCGGCTTCAGCGTCGTTGCCAATATCGTCACCGGCATCGGCTTCGCACTGGTCCTGGTTGCGGTTTCGGAATTCGCCGGCGGCATCGGCAATTGGCGCCAGGGCCTGTTCTGGGGGCTTGCCGGCTTTGCCGTGTTCACGCTGGCGCCGGGCCTCGGCCTGCCGCCGGAACTGCCGGCGATGCCGGCGGCCGACCTTGTCCAACGCCAGATATGGTGGTGGGCAACAGTGGTGGCGACCGCGGCCGGTCTCGGCCTTATCGTCTTCCGCAGATCGCTGCCGCTGGTGGTTCTTGCCGTGGCGTTGATCGTTGCGCCGCATATCGTCGGCGCGCCGCAGCCCGACAGTTTCGAGACGACGATCCCGGAAGGCCTGCACCACCAGTTCGTGGTGGCGGTGACGCTGACCAATCTGGTGTTCTGGCTGGTGCTCGGCGCGGTCGTCGGCGTGGTGCGCGGCCGCTTCACCGGCACGGCGACCAGTCTGCGCGACAGCTTTGCCTGACCGCGCTGCCGGGGCACTGACCCTGGTCATCGGCGGTGCGCGCTCCGGCAAGAGCGCGCATGCCGAGAGCCTGGTGAGCGCCTGTCCGACGCCTTGGAGCTATATCGCCACGGCGCAAGCCTATGACGAAGAGATGCGCCAGCGCATCGCGCTGCACCGCTCGCGGCGAGGCGAGGGCTGGACGACCATCGAGGCGCCGCTCGACCTTGCCGGCGCGATCGAGGTACTGCCTGACGGCCAGCCGGTGCTGATCGACTGCCTGACGCTGTGGCTGACCAACCATATGCTGGCCGACCATGATGTCGAGGCCGAATGCCGGAGGCTGGCCGATGTGCTGTCGCGGCCGCGCGGGCCGTGGTTCGTGGTGTCCAACGAGGTCGGCCAGGGCATCGTGCCGGACAATGCGCTGGCAAGACGGTTTCGCGACGCCGCCGGCCGGTTGAACCAGGAGGTCGCGGCCGTCGCGGACACCGTGCTTTTGATGGTGGCGGGGCTGCCGCTCAAGGTGAAATGACATGGCTGATGCTATCGATCCCAAGACCATTGAACAGGGGGACGAGGAACGCCACCGCGCCAAGATGGCCAAGCGCAAGGCGGTGCAGGATGCCGAGGTCGCGGCCAAGACGGTCGAGAAGGGGCTGCTGATCGTCAACACCGGACCGGGCAAGGGCAAGACCACGGCCGCCTTCGGTCTGGCGCTCAGAATGCTCGGCTACGGCAAGCGCGTCGGCGTCGTTCAGTTCATCAAGGGCAAATGGCACACCGGCGAGAAAGACGCGTTTGCTAGTTTTGGCGATCGTGTCGTCTGGCAGGCGATGGGCGAAGGCTTTACCTGGGAGACGCAGGACCTGAAACGCGACATCGCGGCGGCCGAGGCCGCCTGGGCGAAGGCGCTCGAGTTGATGGCCGACCCGTCGATCAGCCTCGTGGTGCTCGACGAGCTGAACATCGCCCTGCGTTACGACTATCTCGACCTCGAAAAGGTGGTCGCGGCACTGAAGGCGCGTCGCGAAGGCCTGCATGTCGTCGTCACCGGCCGCAACGCCAAGCCGGCATTGGTCGAGGCGGCCGATCTGGTCACCGAGATGGGCGTGACCAAGCACCACTTCTCCGCCGGCGTGAAGGCGCAGCAGGGGATCGAGTTCTGAGGGTTTGGCGATCGGGGAAGGGCGTTTCGGAGCAGGCGGCGCCGGCGAAGCTGCCGATCTCCCCCCTTGTGGGGGAGATGCCCGGCAGGGCAGAGGGGGGCACTGTCCCTCGGCCTATCAGTCGGAGACGACTACGTCGTCAGACCGCAGTTAGCAGGTGAACGGTCAAGAGGTTGGCGATCCTTCGCGCCCCCCCTCTGTCCTGCCGGACATCTCCCCCACGAGGGGGGAGATTGGATGGCGCCTCGGATTTCGCCAACTTCGAACGTCAAAGGCAGGGAATGAGAAGCGCAAAGCTGAAGCGATTATTTTGAGGCGTAGCCCTATTTTGTTCTTGCTTTGTACCGGCAGCTATGCTAATAGTTTGGGTATGGTGCTAATTGGCTCCAACGACCCTCCGCATGGCGGGTTTTCTGTTTGCGCTCGATCTCGAGCGCAGGTCACGCCAGTATGACAACCAC
This sequence comes from Mesorhizobium sp. WSM4830, assembly GCF_055811495.1. Lineage (NCBI taxonomy): Bacteria > Pseudomonadati > Pseudomonadota > Alphaproteobacteria > Hyphomicrobiales > Phyllobacteriaceae > Mesorhizobium > Mesorhizobium sp. WSM4830. Next base: position 21,349 of record NZ_JBVVQI010000046.1, read on the forward strand.
TGCGACCACCCCGAACAGCGCAATCAGCAGCAAGTCGGCGACCCGGTAGAGTTTCAGCGCCCGCCGGATGTCGGTGCTCTCGACGTCGTCGCGACGGCCGCCTTCGCCCATCAATGCGTCTTCGACCATGACGCCATCGTAGGAACGGGGGCCGGCGAGCGCCAGGCCGAGCGCACCGGCCATCGCTGCTTCCGGCCAGCCGGCATTGGGCGAGCGGTGCTTTTTCGCATCGCGCCGCATGGCGTGCCAGGCGGCTTTGGCGTCGGCGCCCTTGACCAGGAAAGCCGCAAGCACGATCAGCAGCGCCGTCAGTCGCGACGCCGGCAGATTGATCCAATCGTCGAAGCGCGCCGCCGCCCAGCCGAAGGCGCCGTGGCGCGGGGTGCGATGACCGATCATCGAATCGGCGGTGTTGGCGGCCTTGTAGGCGACGCCGCCGGCGAGCCCGCCGATACCGAGCCAGAAGGCCGGCGCGACGACGCCGTCGGAGAAATTCTCGGCCAGGCTCTCGATCGCGGCGCGGCAGACAGCGGCCCTGTCGAGCTTTTCCGGGTCGCGGCCGACGATCCGCGAGACGGCAATGCGGCCCATGTCCAGTCCGCCGCTGTCGAGTGCGTCGGCTACCGCTTCGACATGCTCGGCCAGGCTCTTCTGCGACAGCAGCGACGTCGCCAGGATTGCGGTGACCAACAAGCCGAGGGGAATGCTCCAAAGCAAGGTTTCGAGCCAGAGGGCGACGGCGGCCGGCACCAGCACGATCACCAGCAGCGCGACGACGCCCCAGCGGCGACGGTCGGCGTCGGAATCAGTGGCGCGGTTGAGCCTGCGGTCGAGAAAGGATATCAGCCTGCCGAACCAGGTGACGGGATGGCCAATGGCATCGAAGAGCCGGGCCGGGTAGCCGAGTACAAGTTCGATGGCCAGCGACAGGAAAGCGATCAGGATCGACATGAAGTCTCTTGATGGAGTGACGGCGGCAGTGGACCACGGCGGAAGCCTTGGCCGGGCGAGGGCGCTTTTCCCGCACGCGCCACTGCCTTTCGTCGACCTCTCGACCGGGATCAATCCGCACTCCTACCCGCTTTTCGATTTGCCCGCCACCGCCCTGTCGCGATTGCCGGAAGCCGCGCGTACCCATGAATTGGCCGAAGTCGCGGCAAGCGCCTATGGCGCGCCGTCGGCTGCGAATGTCGCAGCTGCGCCCGGCACGCAGATCCTGTTGCCGCGCGTCGCTTCGCTGGTCAGCCCGGGCACGGCGCTGGTGCTCGGGCCAACTTATGCCGAGCATTGGCGGGCAGCGGCGATCGCCGGCCATGCGGCGGCTGAAGTCGATGATTTCGAAGCCTTGGCGGCGGCCGACCTTGCCGTCGTCGTCAATCCCAATAACCCGGACGGGCGCGTCGTCGAGCGCGAAAGTTTGCTTCGACTTGCCGCAAAATTGCGCGCCGGAGGCGGGCTGCTGGTCGTCGACGAGGCGTTCATGGATGTCGGCCCGCGCAGCGAAAGCCTGGCCGGCGACGTCGACCAGGGCGGCATTGTCGTGCTGCGTTCGTTCGGCAAGTTCTTCGGCCTGGCCGGCCTGCGGCTTGGTTTTGCGGTGGCCGACGCGCTGACGGTGGAGCGGCTGCAGGCGCAATTCGGGCCGTGGGCGATTGCCGGGCCGGCGCTCGAATATGGCATAAGGGCGCTTGCCGACACCGGCTGGCAGGCCGGGATGCGGCGCCGTCTGGCCGAGGATGCCGCACGGCTCGATACGCTGTTCAGCCGGTTCGGCGTGCCTGTCGCCGGTGGCACTTCGCTGTTCCGCTATATCAGGCTGGCGGACGCCGCCGGCCTGTTTTCGATGCTCGGCCAGCGCGGCATCCTGCTTCGGCATTTCGCCGACCGTCCGGATGTGCTGCGCGTCGGCCTGCCGGGAGCCGACGAAGAATGGCGGCGGCTCGAATCCGCCCTTGCCGGCTGGGCCTCGCGGCGCGACGATGATGCCAAGGAGATTTCGCGATGATTCATGTCTGTTCGCTGGCAAAAATCGAGGAGACGGTGGCAAGAACCGGGGCCGAGCGGCTGCTTTCGCTGCTTGCCGCCGGAACGGAGGTGGTGCGGCCGGCCTCGATCACCAGGGAAAACCATCTGCATCTGGTCATGCATGACATTGCGGTGGCGCAGGAGGGCATGACGATGCCGGGCGAAGAGCATGTCCTGAACCTGCTCGATTTCGCCCGCCAATGGGACCGCTCGCGGCCGCTGGTGGTGCATTGCTATGCCGGCATCAGCCGCTCGACCGCCTCGGCCTATATCATCGCGGCAGCGCTGGCGCCGACGCGCGACGAGGCCGAACTGGCCAAGACGCTGCGCGCGCTGTCGCCCACGGCGACGCCCAATCCGCGGCTGATCGCCATTGCCGACTCACTGCTCGAGCGCAACGGCCGCATGAGCCGCGCCATCGAGGCGATCGGGCGCGGTGCCGAAGCGTTTGAGGGCACGCCTTTTGCGTTGAAGATCGAGGGGTGATTCCTAGGCGGTAATTGGAGCCATCAAGCCAGCAAACAATCGAGCCGCAATTGCGCTGCGGTGGCGGCAAGGTATTTGCCTACGTCGGCGCTGCCCCTCATCCGCCTGCCGGCACCTTCTCCCCGTATAGAGACGGGGAGAAGGGACTTGTCGCGACCCTCGGCGCGCCTTTTCTGCAGTGGTGGCGATTGGCGAAGGTTTCAGTGCAGCTTCTTTCTCCCCGTCACTATACGGGGAGAAATGCCCGGCAGGGCAATGAGGGGCAGCGCGGCGCTGGCGGATAGCCTCTTACGCCAACCAGTCCGCCAGCTTTGCCTTGCGCACGTCCCTCAGCAGGCCGATGAAACCGTCGGCCTGATGTTCGGCGGTGAGCCGGCCTTTTTCGGCGGTGGCAATGCTGGCGTCGCCGACCACGCCATTCGGGTTGAGGTCGCTGGCGATCCAGGCGAAGGCGTGCGTTCCGGTGTGGCGCAGCAGCGAAAATTCCTTTTCGGCGCGCGCGACCTTGGACACGAAATTGTCGGCCTTGCCCATGTCGACGAGGTCGGGCCGGAAATGCAGCATCAGCGAGGTCTCGACGTCGCCGCCATGGATGCCGTGACGGTCTTCGAGGTCGGTGTACATGCCGGCCGGCCGGCCAAAGCGCTGCCAGCTGGTCTTTACCGCCAGCATCTTTGCCCGCACGCGCAATTCGCGGGTGACGATGCCCATGATCTCTTCATTGCCGCCATGCGAGTTGACGATGACCAGTTTTCGGATGCCGGCGCGCGCGACCGACAGGCCGAGTTCGGTCCACGCCTCCACCAGGGTCGTTGCCGGCAAAGTGAGGGTGCCGGGCGCATGCAAATGCTCGTTCGACTTGCCCACCGCCTGCACCGGCAGGATGCGGATGTCGAGATCGCTCGGCAGGCGGGCGATCACCGTTTCCAGCATGCCGTTCATGATCGAAGTGTCGGTCGAGACCGGCAGATGCGGGCCGTGTTGCTCAATCGCCGCCACCGGGAGGATGGCGATCGTCGCCTCCGGATCGACGGTCGCGTATTCGGTTGTCCGGTAGTCGCCCCACCATACGCGTTTTTTTGTTCCGGCCATTTTGAACCTCGAGGAGACTGAATGCGCGCTTGATGAGGGGCAGCGCCAACCTTGTCGTGTAACTGGAGATCATCTGCCTGTCGATTCCGACCCTGTTGATCATCCCGCCGCGATGACCTCGATCTCGACCTTGAATTCCGGCCGGGCAAAACCGGACACGATCATAAGCGTCGAGGCGGGCGCAGGGCTGGCGAACAGCCGGTCGCGAACCTCCATATAGGGACGCAGGAAGGCGCGGTCGGTGACGTAGGCGTTGATGCGGACAATGTCGGACAGGCCGAGCCCGGCCTCGCCGAGGATCGCCGCTATGTTCTGGAAGCAGAGCTCGGCCTGTGCGCCGGCCTCTTCCGGGATCTGGTCGTCCGCTGTGATCGCGACCTGGCCCGAACACAGAACCAGCCGCTTTCCGGGGGGCAGCTCGACGCCATGGCTGTAGCGGGCGAAGGGCGGCTTGATCGACTTCGGCGTGAGAAATTTGAACATGGCAATCTCCGTTGACGGCAGCCTAAAGCGGGATCGATGCGGGCATCAAGATGGCGGTGCATGTCACGAGGGCGATTGTGGACAGGCGATCAAAAAATAGGCACGATGCCTTTCGTACAGCATGACCCGTCCGGCCTTCGCGCCTCCATTGCACAGGCGGGCACTGCACAAGCGGGCGGTCCCGACGCAACGCGCCGGTGGCATGTGTCTTGCTTCTTGAAACAATGGTGTCGAGCCCGGCGCGTGATGCGCCGGAGCGAACAAAGGGTGGTGTGGATGTACGGAAGACTCAAGATTTCGGCGGGCGTGATCGTGCTGCTTGGCGCAGGCACGCTTGCCGCGGCAGCGAACGAAAAAGTCACCTTCGGCACCAACTGGCTGGCCGAGCCGGAACATGGCGGTTACTACCAGGCCGTGGTGGATGGCACCTATGCCGCCTGCGGCATCGACGTGACGATCATGCAGGGCGGCCCACAGGTCAGCGGCCGGCCGCTGCTGCTCGCAGGTAAGATCGATTTCTACATGGGCGGCAATCTGCTGTCGGCCTTCGATGCCGTGCAGCAAGGCATACCGATGCGCGTCGTGGCTGCGGACTTCCAGAAGGACCCGCAGGTCATCATGTCCCATCCCGGGCAAGGGCTGGATAAATGGGAAGACCTGAAGAACGCCGACCAGTACATCCTCGGCGACGAAGGTGCGCAGACCTTCTTCCAGTGGATGGTCACCGACCTCGGCTTCGATGCCGCCAAGCGCGTCCCCTACACCTTCAACCCGGCGCCGTTCATCGCCAACAAGAAGTCGATCCAGCAGGGTTACGTCACCTCGGAGCCATTCGCCGTCCAGAAGCAGGGCGGTTTCACGCCGAACCAGTTTCTGCTGGCCGACTATGGCTGGGACACATATGCGACGACGGTCGAGACCATGCAGGAGACGATCGACAAGCGTCCCGAGGTGGTCCAGTGCTTCGTCGATGGCTCGGCCAAGGGCTGGTACAATTATCTCTATGGTGACAACAAGGCCGCCAACGAGATGATCAAAAAGGAAAATCCGGACATGACGGATGAGCAGATCGCCTTCTCGATCGAGCAGCTGAAGAAGTTCGGCGTGGTCGATTCCGGCGACAGCGAAAAGCTCGGCATCGGCGCCATGAGCGACGCGCGCATCCAGAGTTTTTACGACAAGATGGTGAAGGCCAAGGTCGCGCCGGCGGGCGTCGACATCAAGAAGGCCTACACGCTGGCCTTCGTCAACAAGAGCGTCGGGCTCGACCTGAAGAAGTAGGCCGTGAAGCTGGAGAAAGTGGCGCAACAGCCAGGAAGCGTATCGGGGCAGACGCTGTTGGCGCTGCGTGGCGTCGGCAAGGTGTTTTCCAACGGCGTCACCGCGCTCAGCAATGTCGAGCTGACGATCCGGGAAGGCGATTTCCTCAGCCTGCTCGGGCCGTCGGGCTGCGGCAAATCGACGGCGCTGCGGCTGATCGCCGGCCTGTCGACGCCGACCTCGGGTGTGCTCGACTGGCGCGGCAGCGGCGGCCTCGATCGTTCGACTATCGGCGACCGTTCGAATATCGGCTTCGTCTTCCAGGAGCCGACGCTGCTGCCCTGGGCCGATGTCTTCGACAATGTCTGGCTGCCGCTGCGGCTGAAGGGCGTGTCGCGGGCCAAGGCGACGCCGGCGGTGATGGAGATGCTGGCGCGGGTTCACCTGACCGGCTTCGAGAATGCGGTGCCGCGCGAACTGTCGGGCGGCATGAAGATGCGCGTCTCGATCGCCCGCGCCATGGTAACCAAGCCGCGCATTCTGTTGATGGACGAGCCGTTCGCGGCACTCGACGAGATCACCCGCTTCAAGCTCAACAACGACCTGCTGGAGCTATGGCAGGATGAGCGCTTTACCGTCGTTTTCGTCACCCACAGCGTCTTCGAAAGCGTATTCCTCTCCAACCGCGTCGTCGTCATGGCGGCGCGGCCGGGCCGGGTGTTTGCCGAGCTTGCCGTCGATGCGCCCTATCCGCGCGACGAGGCGTTTCGCACCTCGCGCGACTATGCCGCGCTCTGCCGCCAGGCGTCCGACGTGCTGATCGGCGCCATCAACTCAACTGCCGGACCGCATCATGACGGCCATTGAAGAACCAGTCCTGGCGCTCGACCCGGAGGAGGCGCGCCGCGTCCGCCAGGAGCGCTTCGAGCGCATCGGCAGATGGCTGCTGCCGCTGGCCATCATGATCCTGGCGATCTGGCTGTGGGACCGCATCTGTGTCTGGAACGACATCCCGAAATACATCCTGCCGCGTCCCGCCGTGGTGCTGCAGACGCTGCACGACGATGCCGGGCTGCTGTTCTCCTCACTGCTGGTGACGCTCAGGATCACCTTCTTGAGCCTGCTTCTCGCCGTAGTCGGCGGTGTCGGGCTGGCGGTGCTGTTCGCGCAGTCGAAATGGGTGGAGATGTCGTTCTTTCCGTTCGCCATCGTGCTGCAGGTGACGCCGATCGTCGCGATCTTCCCGCTGATCAATATCTATGTCGACAACCAGACGACGAAGCTTTTGCTTTGCGCCTGGATCGTCGCCTTCTTCCCGATCCTCTCCAACACCACGCTCGGCCTCAATTCCGTCGACCGCAATCTGCGCGACATGTTCAAGCTCAACGGCGCGACCCGCTGGCAGCAATTGCGCTATCTGCGGCTGCCGGCGGCGATGCCTTATTTCCTCGGTGGGCTGAAGATCGCCGGCGGCCTGTCGCTGATCGGCGCGGTGGTGGCCGAGTTCGTCGCCGGCGCCACCGGCCAGTCGTCCGGCCTCGCCTCGCGCATCATCGAGGCCGGCTACCGGCTCAACGCACCAAGGCTGTTCGCGGCGCTGATCCTGATCTCGCTGACCGGCATTCTGATCTTCCTGGTGCTGTCGCTGGTATCGCATCTCATTTTGCGGCGCTGGCACGAGAGCGCGCTGAGGCAGGAGCGGTGATGGTGGGCAGCGCCAGTTTGATACCGGCTTCTGGTTCCTACCATCTCGCCAAGGTTCGGCTTCATGCCTCACTTACGCCGGGCTTTTCTGGAGCCTTCGATAGCGACGGGTTTGGGCTCGCCGATATCGTCATCACCGATGGCAAGATCTCCGGGATTACGGCGCATCGATCCAATGCACCGGCAGACGCCATCGACCTCGGCGGCCGCATCGTGCTGCCGTGCTTCGTCGATTGCCACACCCATATCGACAAGGGCCATATCTGGCCTCGAAAGCCCAACCCGGACGGCACCTTCATGGCCGCGCTGAATGCAACCGGCGCCGACCGCGCGGCGCGCTGGAGCGCCGACGACGTTGCGCGCCGCATGGATTTTTCACTGCGCTCCGCCTATGCGCATGGCACCAAGGCGCTGCGCACGCATCTCGACAGCGTTGCGCCGCAGGAAGAGATCTCCTGGCCGGTGTTCGAGACGATGCGGGAGAAATGGCGCGGCCGCATCGAGCTGCAGGCGGCCTGCCTGCTCGGCATCGAGGGCGTGCGCGACAAGAAATGGTTCGAGAGGCTGGCCAAGCGGGTGGCTGCCGCCAAGGGCGTGCTCGGCGTCGTCACCTACATGGTGCCGGATCTCGAAGAACTGCTCGACCAGGTGTTTGCGCAGGCGATCAAGCACGGCCTCGATCTCGATTTCCATGCCGACGAGACCGACGATGTCGCGGCGATCTCGCTGAAGAAGATCGCCGAAGCAGCCCTTTGGAACGGTTTTGACGGGAACATCCTTGTAGGTCATTGCTGCGCGCTGGCGCGCCAGCCCGACCTCGACGTGCTCGACACGCTGGACAAGGTCGCCAAGGCCGGCCTGGCGGTGGTGTCGCTGCCGATGTGCAATCTCTATTTGCAGGACCGGCGCGGCGACAAGACAACGCCGCGCTGGCGCGGGGTGACGCTGCTGCACGAGATGAAGGCGCGCGGCATTGCCGTCGCCGTCGCCTCCGACAATACGCGCGACCCGTTCTACGCCTATGGCGATCTCGACATGCTGGAGGTCTATCGCATCGCGACGCGCATCCTGCATCTCGACCATCCCGTCGCCGACTGGCCGCAAGCGGTGACCGCGACGCCGGCCAAGGTGATGCGGCTCGATGGTTTCGGCACGCTTGCCGTCGGAGGGGCGGCCGATTTCGTCGTCTTCAGGGGGCGAAGCTGGACGGAATTGCTGTCGCGGCCCGAATCGGATCGCATCGTGGTGCGCGACGGGCATGCGATCGAGCGCCAGCTGCCCGATTATGCCGAACTCGATGATCTGATGGTGGAATGATGGACATTGCGGCGCTCAAGCGCGACCTGGACGGCCTCAAGGTCGACGACCATCCGGCGATCGTCCAGCAGAAGAGCCGCGACTTCTACTGGTACAGCCCGGTGCTGAAGCAGCAGCTCGAGCACGTCACCGGGGACCTGATCGTGACGCCGAAAACCGAAGACGAGGTCGTGCGCATTCTCGCCGCCTGCCACCGGCATGGCGTGCCGGTAACGCCGCGCGGCAGCGGCACCGGGAACTACGGCCAAGCGATGCCCTTGTCGGGCGGTGTGGTGCTCAATCTCGCCGAGATGAAGGCGGTCAAGACGATCGCGCCGGGCCGTGTCGTCACCGGCCCCGGCGCCGTGCTCGCCGACATCGACAGAGCGACGCGGGCGCATTCCGGCCAGGAGCTTCGCATGTCGCCGTCGACCTACAACACGGCATCGATCGGCGGTTTCGTCGCCGGCGGCTCCGGCGGTATCGGTTCGATCCGCTGGGGCGGACTGCGCGACCTCGGCAACGTCATCCGGCTGAGGACCGTGACCATGGAGGCCGAGCCGCGTGTCATGGAGCTCACCGGCGAGGATGTGCTGAAGGTCATGCACGCCTACGGCACCAACGGCATCATCACCGAAGTCGAGATGCCGCTGACCGCCAGCTATGACTGGATCGACGTCATCGTCGGCTTCGACGATTTCATGGATGCGGCTGGCTTCGGCAACGATCTGGCCATCCAGGACGGCATACTGGCGAAACTGATCACGCCGATCGCAGCACCGATCCCCTACGATTATTTCAAGCGCCACCAGCGGTTTTTCCGGCGCGGCCAAAGCATCGTCGTCCTGATGATCGCACCGCATGCGATGGATGCCTTCCTCGCCTTCACGGCGCGCAGCAAGGGCGAGATCGTCTTCCGCGCCGACAAGGAGGCCGACCTCAAGGGGCTGCCGCCGGCCTATGAGCTGACCTGGAATCACACCACGCTGCGCGCCATCCGGGTCGATCCGACGATCACCTATCTGCAGACCCGCTACCCGTCGCCGGACCACCTCGGCCACGTCAAGGCGATGGTCGACCGCTTCGGCGACGAGGTGCCGGCACACCTCGAATTCATCCGCTTCGACGGCGCCATCGGCATCGCCGGACTGCCGCTGGTGCGCTTCACCACGGCGGAGCGGCTCGACGAGATCATCCGCATCCACGAGGACAATGGCTGCTGGATCTTCAACCCGCACCGCTACACGCTGGAGGAAGGCGGCATGAAGCGCACCGACGAGGTGCAGCTCGCCTTCAAGCGCGAGACCGACCCGCAAGGGCTGCTCAATCCGGGCAAGATGATCGCCTGGGAAAACCCGGACTATGATTATCGCTCCGGCAAGTCGTTCCTGTTCAAGGGGTTGGAGACGGCGGGTTGAACATCCTCGTCCTCTACGCTCATCCGGTCGAGACGAGCTTCAATGCCGGCCTGCACCGGACCATCGTCGAGCGGCTGAAGGCGGCCGGCCATGTCGTCGACGACTGCGATCTCTATGCCGAGGGTTTCGATCCCAGGCTGACGCGGCCCGAACGGCTCTCCTATCACGACGCGCGCAGTGACGGCGATCCGGCATCGGCTTATGTCGAGCGCCTGCTGCGGGCCGAGGCGCTGGTGCTGTCGTTTCCGGTGTGGAACTTCGGCTATCCGGCCATTCTGAAAGGCTTTTTCGATCGCGTCTTCCTGCCCGGCGTGTCTTTCAAGCTGATCGACGGCAAGGTGCAGCCGTCGCTGCACAACATCCGCAAGGTGGTCGCGGTCACCACCTATGGCGGCAGCCGGTTCCGCGCCATGCTGATGGGTGACCCGCCGCGCAAGCTGGTCACGCGGGTGCTGCGTGCCACCATCAAGCCCGGCGGGTCGGTTTCCTACCTCGCGCATTATTCGATGAACCTGTCGACCGACGAGACGCGGACGAGGTTCGTGGCGAAGGTCGCGGCCAGGATGGACGCGTTCTGATGCAGGAGCTGAGTTGGGAGACTTCCCTTCTCCCCTTGTGAGGCCTTTGCAGAGAAGGCGCATAGATATGCGATTTGAGAGATATATGCTTTTTTGAGCGCCGAGAGCGCTGCCT
>NZ_JBVVQI010000047.1:0-30730 GCF_055811495.1 Mesorhizobium sp. WSM4830
ACGTCAGCCAGGTTAAATCCGGCTTGTGCAATTTCCGTGCCTGATCCGCCTGACGTGTAATGCAGAGTGGTCATCCATAATCCCTCTTTTGATTCGATAGCGCCCCGCGGATGTCTGCCTACTAGAAGGTGTATATTAGCGCCAAATCACATACCGGCACGCGCTGATAGAATGATTGATCGGCGGCAGGATTGTCGCATTGCGGCGAAAACTATACGACCGAACGGTCGACACTATGCGGGTAAAACAAAGTTAATTTCAGATATGGCGCGTGTTGTTTCGAGATAGTCTTAGATTTTATTTCTTCGATGTTCTATTTTTGGTAACAATACAAAAAACATTATACTTATCACTAAAAATAGAATTGAATGTTACTAAATATTAGTTTGCGTCAATTGCGTCACGTCAATTGCGTCAATTGCGTCAATTGCGTCAATTGCGTCAATTGTCAATGGAGAGGCGTTGTATATGCTGGTATATCTAAAGAGTAGCGACAAATCCGAAGTTTTTTTTTATTGTTAAGTCTCAAACCAATATGGAAAAATGCCAAGCTGCGGCAGAAAAACTGCTTTTATACATAAGATGAATTTTAGTTCCGGTCAATTTAGCCGACATTAAGCTAAAGATGTCAGCCGGATTGCGCTCTCTGCCGGCGAGACCAATTTGTTGTGGACAGACGCCGCAGGTGCCAGTCCGCGACCAACGTGTCTGCACTCAGAATGCGGCACGGAAAGTACGCATCGCGCCAATCGATCCCGTCGAGCATGTAGGCGAGCTGCGCCGGTGATATGGAAACCGTGCCATCCGCCGGCGACGGCCATAGGAACCGGCCCTTCTCGAGCCGTTTTGCACACAGCGACATGCCGAGCCCATCATGCCAGATAATCTTGATCAGATTGCCGCTGCGGCCGCGGAAGACATAAATATCGCCGGCATGCGGGTCCCGGCCCAGCGTCTCCTGAACCTGCAGAGCGAGGCCTTGCATCCCGCGACGCATATCGGTCCGGCCGACCGCCAACCAGATCCGCACCTGGCTCGGGACCGGGATCATGAAACGCCCAGCGCCTTCACCATCGCCGCCGCCAGTGTTGGCGGCGTGGTCAGCGGAATCCGCAGCCGTACCTTGCCGGCGACCTCCAGCTCGATCACCGCTGGGGATGCCGCCGGCACCGAAACGGCGACAGGCTCATCGGGAGCCACGACAACCTCGGCAAAGCCCGTCTCGCGGACTCTCACCGTGCGGCGCCACTTGTAGATCAGGCTGGTCGCGACATCGTACTGACGCGCCACCGCCGCCACCGTGGCCCCGGGCGCGAATGCCGCGGCCAGTATCCGGCACTGATCCGCTTCACTCCAACGGCGCCGCCGCTCCGGCCCGGTCAATAACGTCACATGGCTCATGCTGTGCTGCTAACTTCGCTCGTAAGGACGACCTTAAGAGCGCAGCCTCGCTACCGTGCCATCTTCTCGCAAGGGGGCCTTCGCCGGAGGCGTGCCACGGAAACTGAAGTGTGGTTCAATCAGAATCCGAGGGACGACGTGTCAAGCGCCTGTCGAAAGAGACGAGCGCGTGACGGTCGTCGAGCAACTCCGGCCCGATGAAGACGGGTAGGCCTTTCTCTCAAGCCGCTCGTCGAACAAGCGAATTTGCACAGCTGATGGCTGCCAGCGCGCACCAGATGCCGACACAATCAGCTGCCCAATCAAATTTATCGAGATCTCGCCCTATTAAGGTCGTACCCTGAAGGATTTCAATCGCAGCACCAACCAGAGCGAGGAAGACCATCAAACTCACTTTGCGTTCCGGCCAACCCAGGCTGCCAACAAGCATCAGCGCCGCGAAAGCGACACTGTGATTAAGCTTGTCATAGTGGAAGCCTATACCGAAGCCGAGCTGGTTGACACGGAAAACTGGCAGAAGTGCAAGCACGAGAACGGCAACCAGCGTAACGAAAAAGGCTGATCTTTCGGCAATGGAGTGTAATCTCATTCTGCTCCTATGATGTTTTTTGCGGGCCGGGCGTTGCCACCCAAGGCTCCTCCGAGATCGACACCGGCTCCCGCATGGCGCGAGGCGAGGCTACCGCTTCTCCGTCACGATCGCATCTGATTTGTCCAAATCAACTGAACTACATATTGAGCCGCCCCATTCGTCAATAAAAACTTGCGATAGTCTAACGGGGTCTATCTTTCCCGCGTAAATTGTCGTGCCGCTATGGACTGGAGGACCCCAATGGACACGTGCATTAGGAGTAAGTAGGAGCGGACCGAGTTGCCCTTGGCTGGGGCGCCAGGATTCGAACCTGGGAATGTCGGTACCAAAAACCGATGCCTTACCACTTGGCGACGCCCCATCAGCCGGGAAGGTGTACCCAGCGCGCGGGCTTATAAGACGAGCTGAGGGAAAGCTCAACGGCGAAGATACCAAAGCGATCCAGATTGTCACTGTGCGCCGCCGGAACATGAAGGGGGACTCTCCGGGACACCGCCTAAAGACGCGGCCTGGCACTTCGCTAAAGGGTGAAATGGTCGGCCCGCAATCGGTGAATACTGCGACAAGCCGACGTCGTGGAAGACCTTCACGCTGCCCGGCGTTCCGCACGTCGTGGCATAATCGAGCTTTCCGCTTGGCCCTGCCCCTTTGTTCTCGTCATGGGCGTTAGCAAGCGTCCGAGAAACCGCTCATTTCGGCAGGGCTTTCGCTTAATCGATTGTAGAGGGCGGCCGGCTTGGTCGATGCCTTGCCTTTCGCATTGCACCATCATATCGCTCGATTTGCCAGTATTCCATCTCCTGCAAACCGGAGACCAAGCATGACCAAATGGGTCTACACCTTTGGCGACGGCGCCGCGGAAGGCCGTGCCGGCGACCGCAATCTGCTCGGCGGCAAGGGCGCCAACCTTGCCGAAATGTGCAGCCTGGGCCTGCCGGTGCCGCCGGGCTTCACCATCACCACCGAAGTCTGCAACGCCTATTACGCCAACGGCCACACCTATCCGGCCTCGCTGGAGGCGGACGTTGCGGTCGCCCTCGACCATATCGGCCGGCTGACCGGGCGCCGTTTCGGCGATCCGTCGAAACTCCTTTTGGTGTCGGTGCGCTCCGGTGCCCGCGCTTCCATGCCCGGCATGATGGACACCGTGCTCAATCTCGGCCTGAACGACGAGACGGTCGAAGCCTTGGCCGCCGATTCAGGCGATCCGCGCTTTGCCTATGACAGCTATCGCCGTTTCATCCAGATGTATTCCGATGTCGTCATGGGCCTCGACCATGAGGTGTTCGAGGAGATCCTCGAAGACCAGAAGGGCGGCCTCGGCCGCGATCTCGACACCGAGCTGACCGCCGTCGAATGGCAAGGCGTGATCGCGCTCTACAAGGCCAAGGTCGAGGAGGAGCTTTGTAAACCGTTTCCGCAGGATCCGCACTCGCAGCTCTGGGGCGCCATCGGCGCGGTGTTTTCCAGCTGGATGAACAACCGCGCAATCACCTATCGGCGCTTGCACGACATTCCCGAAAGCTGGGGCACGGCAGTCAATGTCCAGGCCATGGTCTTCGGCAATATGGGCGACACCTCGGCCACCGGCGTTGCCTTCACCCGCAATCCGTCGACCGGCGAAAAGCAGCTTTATGGCGAGTTCCTGGTCAACGCCCAGGGCGAGGATGTCGTTGCCGGCATCCGTACGCCGCAGAACATCACCGAGGCGGCGCGCATTGCCGCCGGCTCCGACAAGCCGTCGCTGCAGAAGCTGATGCCTGACGCCTTCCAGGCTTTCGTCAGCATCTCAGATCGCCTGGAAAAGCACTACCGCGATATGCAGGATCTCGAATTCACCATCGAGCGCGGCAAATTGTGGATGCTGCAGACCAGGTCCGGCAAACGCACAGCCAAGGCGGCACTGAAGATTGCCGTCGATATGGCCAGGGATGGACTGATTTCGAAGGAGGAGGCCGTCGCCCGCATTGATCCGGCCTCGCTCGACCAGTTGCTGCACCCGACGATTGATCCGAAGGCGGCGCGCGACGTCATCGGCGTCGGCCTGCCGGCATCGCCAGGCGCTGCCACCGGCGAGATCGTCTTTTCCTCTAATGACGCCGAGGAAGCCAAGAAACAAGGCCGCAAGGCGATCCTGGTGCGCATCGAAACCAGCCCCGAAGACATACATGGCATGCATGCGGCCGAAGGCATCCTGACCACGCGCGGCGGCATGACCAGCCACGCCGCCGTTGTGGCGCGCGGCATGGGCAAGCCTTGCGTATCAGGAGCCGGCTCGCTGCGCGTCGACTACAAAGCCGGCACGCTGATGGCGATGGGAGCGACGTTCCGGAAAGGCGACATCATCACAATCGATGGCGCCAACGGCCAGGTGCTGAAGGGCGCCGTGCCGATGCTGCAGCCCGAACTCTCGGGCGATTTCGCCGCCATCATGGAGTGGGCCGACGGCGCCCGCCGTATGAAGGTGCGCACCAACGCCGAGACACCACTCGATGCACGCATGGCGCGCTCCTTCGGCGCCGAAGGCATCGGCCTTTGCCGCACCGAGCACATGTTCTTCGACGGCGATCGCATCGTTGCCATGCGCGAGATGATCCTGGCCGACACGGAAAAGGACCGGCGAACGGCGCTGGCCAAGCTGTTGCCGATGCAGCGCTCGGATTTCCTTGAACTGTTCGAGATCATGGCCGGGCTGCCGGTGACGATCCGCCTGCTCGATCCGCCGCTGCACGAATTCCTGCCCAAGACCGAAGAAGAGGTGGCCGAGGTCGCCGCTGCCATGAACGTGTCGCCGGACAAGCTCAGGCGGCGTACCGAAGCGCTGCACGAGTTCAATCCGATGCTCGGCCATCGCGGCTGCCGGCTTGCCGTCTCCTATCCCGAAATCGCGGAGATGCAGGCGCGCGCGATATTCGAGGCGGCCGTCGAGGCCGGCCGGAAGGCCGGCGCGCTGGTGGTGCCTGAAATCATGGTGCCGCTGGTCGGGCTGGTGAAAGAGCTCGACTTCGTCAAGGCGCGCATCGATTCGGTCGCCAAAAGCGTGATGGAGGAGACCGGTGTCAGAATCGCTTATCTGACCGGCACGATGATCGAACTACCGCGCGCCGCGATCCGCGCCCACGTTATCGCGGAGGCGGCCGAATTCTTCTCCTTCGGCACCAACGATCTGACCCAGACCACGTTCGGTATCTCGCGCGACGACGCGGCCTCGTTTCTCGAGACCTACCGGCAAAAAGGCATCATCGAGCAGGATCCGTTCGTGTCCCTCGACATAGAGGGTGTCGGCGAGCTGGTGCGGATGGCGGCCGAGAAGGGTAGGGCGACGCGGCCCGACATCAAGCTCGGCATTTGCGGCGAGCATGGCGGCGATCCAGCCTCGATCCATTTCTGCGAGAAGGTTGGCCTCGACTACGTCTCGTGCTCACCCTACCGGGTGCCAATCGCCAGGCTGGCTGCTGCGCAGGCGGCAGTGCAGGCTGCGAAAGTCAGAGCGTTTAGATGATTTTGACCCGCCATGTGAAATGGCCTCGGGATGGTGCACATGTCTGATGATGAACAAACCGCTGCGGCGCGCTGGTCGGTGACGTCCGAACTCCGCGCCGTCGGCCGCGACAAGCCGCTGCTCACGGTGCTGGCGGCGATCCTCTGCCTCTATTGTGCGTTTATCGCCGGACCGATCGTCTATGCCGTGCTGGCCATCAACGGCATTGCGGATTTCTTCAAATGAAGCCGGTTCCGGCGATTTCGCGCCGGCCCGGCACCTGCGTTTACCGGCCCCGGAATTGCTCGACCTGGATGAAATTGCTTAGCCGGGATGAAACCGTTCCCGTCTATCGTTCGTACCTTGGGGGGTACGGGGAGGACACGTGACAATAAGAATCAGGCTTCCAGGCGGGACTTTGAAGATCAAGAAAAGGGTCGAGCTGCGGCGTCGCGAGCAGAAGCGCGAGGTGCCGGTTTGGCAGGTAGGCAATTACTTCGTCATCTGGTGGCCGAGCGGGATGTCCGATCGTCCATCCTCGCCCAACAAGTCCTCGCCCAGGAAATAGCCCCCGCACCCAACGATCCCGGCTGGGCATGACGTTTCCGTGCAGGATCAGGAACCGCCGTGCGTGCCAAAACTTCCGAGACCGCTCGACAAATCCCAGAAAAAGTCGGCGGGCGGGCGTTGACTCTTCCGCGCCGGAAGGTCTTTGATGCTGCATTGCACAATTTGGGGCGGCGGAAGCGATGGCAGTGCGTATCAGAATGCCGGGCGGCACCCTGAAGTTGAAGGTGTACCGCGAATTGCGCGACCGCGAGCGCACCCGCCGCATTCCCGTCGTCAAGATCGGCCGGCTTTATTTTACCTGGTGGTCGAACCGCCAGCGCCTGGTTGACGACCAGTCGCCAGGGTAACGCATCAATTTTTCGGTTGGCATGCGCCTGGGAAAGCCCGCGCCTGCCTCGCAGGCCAGCTCGCAAAATAAGTTGATGATGCCGCTGTTGACTCTTCCGTAACGGAAGGTCTCTACTTACCGCATTGCACGAAAATTGCTGCGTTGCACAACGGGAGTTGGACCGATGGCGGTGCGTATCAGGTTGCCTGGCGGCACTCTGAAGATGAAGACCTATCGTGAGTTGCGAGCCCGGGAACGCGACCGCCGCGTGCCTGTGATGAAGATGGGCTCGCTGTATTTTGTCTGGTGGTCGAAATCCCAAAGCCAGGAAAAGCCACAGGGCAACTCTCGGTAAGCGAGTGAGTCGTGCAGCATGAACTCTGCGGGGGCACGCGAGGGAATTGAGGCGCTGCTTCCGGTGGCAATAGTCTGTCGTGAAGACGGGTCTGATCCATCTCGTGTATGCGTATCCAACGAAGTGTGCCATTGCGGATGCAAACAAAGCTTGCGGCTCGCTGCTGGAGGTCGACGGGTTTGTTGGCGCACTGCGTGAGCTCTTTCAGGCCGATTAAGGCAATGGAGCACGCACTGTAACTTCGCTCCGTGAGGTCGGTCTTGGATCGCCGCCTCGACTTAATCTGGTCGATGGCCGGCGCGAGCGGCGCTGCAGGCCATAAAGAACGGCCGCAGATAAGAGTTTCAGTCCGCCACCATATTACCTTACCGATTTGTAACCGAATTCACGCGAACGTGCGTGTATCGGCTCCAAATCCCGACATCGTTTCTGCCCAGTTTCCGGCCCTCGAACCCGCCCCGGTGCCAGAAACAAATGTTGCAGAACCCGCCCACGCACGTCCGCTCGATTCTCATCCTCCAGACGAAATTCATCGGCGATCTTGTCCTCGCTTCCGCGCTCGCCAGAAACCTGCGCCTCCAATATCCAAAGGCCAGGATCGTGTTCCTTTGCGAGGTGAACTTTGCCAGTTTCCTGTTGGCTCATGGCATCGCGTCGGACGTGGTGGCGTTCCGACGCGTACGGATGCGTGGCACCCCTGTGCAGCGTGGTCGCGAGCTTTACGCGATGGTGCGCGCTCTGCGCCGGTTCCGGTTTGACCTAACCATCGACCTGGCCGATTCCAAAACCTCACGCATCATCGTCAGGCTCGTCAACGCCAAGACCCGCGTCGGGTATGATCCTCCCGAAAAACCGTTGCGCTGGCTGGAACGCCAGCCCGCCAACGTCCCGGCCAAACGGTTTGGCTTTGGTGGCCAGCATTATCTCTACCGCTATCTTTCGCCGCTTGAGGCGCTCGGCGTGGAGTTGCGTGCGCCGGTCCCAAAGATTGAGCCGCTGCCGCTGGAGACCGCCAAGGCATTGGCGCTTCTCGACCGGCATCATCTTCGGCGTAACGCCTTCATAGCCGTTCATACGGGAGCGAGCTTCAGGGGGCGGCAATGGCAGCCGGAACGTTTTGCGCTGGCGATCGACGAGATTTCGCGGCAGACCGGGTTGGACTTCCTCCTTGTCGGTGGCTCCGATGAACGGGTATCTGCCGAGCGCATCGTCGCCAAGGCCGCTTCGCCGGTCGTCAACCTGGTCGGGGCGCTGTCGCTGGCAACGCTGCTGGCGGTCCTCGGCCAGGCACGCCTGTTTCTGGGAAACGAGAGTGGCCCGATGCACATGGCCGCCGCCGCCGGAACGCCGATTGTCGGCCTGTTCGGCCTGACCGACCCGGCCGTCTGGGGCCCTGTCGGCGTGGCCAGTGTCACGCCGCGGCCCTCCATGCCTTGCGAGTGCATAGCCAGGGACCTGTGCCGCCGTCCCGATCCGAGCAAGGCTTGTTGCGTCTGGCGACTTGAGGTCAAAGCGGTGGTCGACGCGGTGCTCGCGATCCTTTCACGTAAGGTTAAGGACGTGGAGCACGCATTGTGACCTCGCGCTTGCCAAAGGCCGGGCCGGCGGTCAAATTGCCGCTGCCGACGCTTTTGCAGGGGCATCGTCCCGATTTCCGCCTTGATGGCGGTCTTGGGGTCGCCGCTTCAATTTTGATCCGGCCGACTTGGAAATAATCGATGCGCCCGTTCCAAAAGTTTTTTTGCGCCATTGCGATATCGCTGTGGGCTGTTTCTCCTGGCAACGCCCAGTTGCTCGTCGCACCGACGCTGCACATCAAGGCCGAGGCGGGTGGCGGCCGTGTCGCGCTGACGCTCGATGCGTGCGGCGGAAGGACCGACACACGGATTCTCTCGGCGCTGGTGGAAAACAAGATTCCTGCCACCATTTTCGTCACCGGCATCTGGCTGAAGCACAACGCCGCCGCCGTCGAGATCATGCGGGCGCATCCCGAACTGTTTGAATTGGAAAACCATGGAGGCCGCCATGTCCCGGCCGTCGACACGCCGCAAAAGATCTACGGCATTCGCAGTGCCGGCAGCCCGGAGGCCGTGCTGGCCGAGGTCGAATCGGGTGCCGCCGCTCTTGCCGTGACCGGCGAACCGGCGCCGAAATGGTTTCGCGGCGCAACCGCCGAATACAGCCCGTCGGCAATCGCGATGATACGCAAGCTTGGTTTCAAGATCGCCGGATTCTCGATCAACGGCGATGGCGGCTCATTGCTCGGCGCAAAAGAGACCGCCCGGCGCATTGCCGCGGCAAAGGACGGCGACGTCATCATCGCTCACATCAACCAGCCGACCCATGCGGCCGGCGAAGGCGTGGTGCAGGGCCTTCTGGCACTGAAGGCCAAGGGCCTCATCTTCGTGCGTCTCGACGATGCCGACGGCGTGGGCGATGAAGGCACCACCGACTGATCAGTCGGAGGTGGCCTCGATGGTCACCTTGTTCGGATAGAACGCACCGTGGTCGCGGATATCGGCCATCTCGTCGAACGGCCGCTCATAGGCCCACATCACATCCTTGCCTGCATCGCCGGCGGGCAGCACGCTCCAATAGCTGGCATCGCCCTTATAGGGGCAATGGGTCGAGTGTTCGGTCTTGCCAAGCTGTTTGAAGTCGATGTCGCCGAACGGAATGTAGAAAACCGGGGGGTAGGGCGCTTCGGTCAGCACCTTGACCTTGCTGGACGAAGCGATGACGACATCGCCGGCGCGCACCGTCACTGTGCCCTTGTAAGGTTCGATGGTGATGATCTTGCCCGGATTGCGTTGAAAGCCGGGTGCCGGGTTTGCGGTCTGGTCCATGTCGGATCTCCTTGCCTCAACCTCAAGATGTGTCTGGCCCAAGATGTGCCTGGCAAGCACGTTGCGCAAGACTGCCGCCCACCGGCGGGCGTCGCCCGTGGGCGGCAGTCTTGCGCTTTCCTCCGGTATCCAGCCTAAAATCAGGCGGCGGCCTGGAATGCGTCCATCAACCCGGCATAGGCGGCGGCAATGCCGGCCACTGGATTGGTGCTTTTTGAAGTGGTCTCGACCTTCAGCGCACCACCGCTGGTCGGCAAGGTGAGCAGCAGGAACTGGCGGTTGCCGCCGTCGCCGACGCAAGCGGCAGCGACGTGCTGGCTTTCGCCCTCGTTCTCGACGCACATCTTGAACAAGAGCGTGCCTCCGACCGCCTCGAGGGCGCCACCGACGACCTCGACGAATTCATCTTCGGAAACGGCTTTGGCGTCAGGCACCAGATCGGCCTGCGCGACATCGGCCGCCACCAGATCGGCCAGACTTTCGGCAAGCGTATTTTCGAGGGCTTTGTCGTCGAGCTGCGCGTCCATGCGAACCTCTTTCATTCGCCAATCGCGCCCCGCCCGTTAATCAACGTTAACGCCGAGCATGGCCGGATTGTGGCGAATTCGGCCTCATTTGGCTCGACGCACCGCTCCAGCCCGGTCCTGACTGGACAATCCGCCGGTTCGCTCCACAATGGCGAAAAAAATAACGGGAGGAACAAGATGCTCGGGCTGATGCAGGAATGGCCGCTGCTTTGCCATAAACTGATCGACAACGCCGAGAGGCAGCACGGCAGCCGCGAGATCGTGTCGCGTTCGATCGAAGGGCCGATCGTGCGCAGCACATATGCCGAAATCCATGATCGTGCCCTCAAGGTCGCCGAGCGGCTCGAGCGTGACGGTTTCGGGCTTGGCGACCGCATCGCGACCCTGGCCTGGAACACCGCGCGCCACATCGAGGCCTGGTACGGCATCATGGGTGTCGGCGCCATCTATCACACGCTGAACCCGCGGCTCTTTCCAGAGCAGATCACCTGGATCATGAACAATGCCGGAGACAAGGCGATCTTCGTCGACCTGACCTTCCTGCCGCTGCTCGAAAAGATCGCCGGCGCGGTCAAGTCGCTGAAGCAGGTTATCGTGCTGACCGACAACGCGCACATGCCGGAGACTGCGCTGCCCAATGTTGTTGCCTATGAAGAATGGCTTGCTGAAGCCGACGGCAACTTCGCCTGGAAGACATTCGATGAAAACACCGCCGCCGGTATGTGCTACACCTCGGGCACGACAGGCGACCCGAAAGGCGTCCTCTACAGCCATCGTTCGAACGTGCTGCACGCCATGATCGCCGCGATGCCCGACGCCATGGGCATGTCGTCGCGCGATACCATACTGCCGGTCGTGCCGATGTTTCACGCCAATGCCTGGGGCCTTGGCCAGAGCGCGCCGATGGTCGGCGCCAAGCTAGTCATGCCCGGCTGCAAGATGGATGGCGCTTCGCTCTACGAACTGCTCGACACCGAGCAGGTGACCTTCAGCGCCGCTGTGCCGACGGTGTGGATGATGCTCCTCCAGCATCTGGAAGAGACCGGCAAGAAACTGCCCTATCTGCAGAAAGTCGTCATCGGCGGCTCGTCCTGTCCACGCGCGCTCACGACGAAGTTCCAGGACAGTTACGATGTCCAGGTCGTCCACGCCTGGGGCATGACCGAGATGTCGCCGCTCGGCACGCTGTGCACCCTGAAGCCGGATTACGCCGGGCTGAAGGGCGAGGCCCGCCTCGGTGTCCAGCAGAAACAAGGCTTTACACCGTTCGGCATCGAAATGAAGGTGACGGACGACGCCGGCAACGAACTGCCATGGGACGGCAAGACTTTCGGCCGGCTCAAGGTCCGCGGGCCGGCTGTCGCGCGCGCCTATTATGGCGGCATCGGATCCGAACAGTTCGATGAAGACGGCTGGTTCGATACCGGTGACGTCGCGCACATCGATCCCGGCGGCTACATGCAGATCACCGACCGCGCCAAGGACGTGATCAAGTCGGGCGGCGAATGGATCTCGACCATCGAGCTCGAGAACCTGGCGGTCGGCCATCCCGATGTGGCGGAGGCCGCCGCCATCGGCATTCCGCATTCGAAATGGGGCGAGCGGCCTTTGCTGGTGGTCGTGCGCAAGCCGGGCAGGGAGCCGACCAAGACGGATATTCTCGCTTTCATGGAAGGCAAGGTGGCGAAGTGGTGGATGCCGGACGACGTCGCTTTTGTCGGCGAAATCCCACACACCGCTGCCGGCAAGATCCAGAAGATTACCCTGCGCCAGCAGTTCCGGGATTATCGCCTGCCGGCGGATTGACCGGAGATGCGGCGTCTTTGCGCCTTCAAGCCGCCGCTGAAAGGCACTATGCCTTTGTTCGGGTTGGGGCAGCGCGGAAAACAATGACGGGAATTCCCGAGCGACAAACGTCGAGGGCAGCCGGTTGGTCGCGGCGCGCCGGCGCGTTTTCGGCAGTCCTGCTGCTGACCGCTCTCATCGGCCATCGCTATGACCTCGTCGAGACCCAAGCTTTCCTATGGGTGATTGGCATTGTCGCCTTGCTGGCCGCATTTGCGCTTTTGTTTGCCGGGTTTGCCTTCGCGCGATTGTGGAAATTCGGTGATCGTGGCGGCCAAGACCTGACCGCCGGCGCCTTGCTGGCGCTACTGGTGCTCATCCCTTACGCTGTCGCGGCCTATTGGGCGGCGACCTATCCGCCGCTGCGCGACATCTCGACGGATTTCGACGACCCGCCGGCGCTCGATATTTCTACCCGGACAAAGGACATGAACGAGCTTTTGCCCCCGACACCCGGCGAGCAGCGCTTGCAAATCGAAGCTTATCCGCTCGTTACCGGACGCAGCTACACCTTGCCTTTCGATCGCGTTCTGGAGGCGGTCAAAATCGTGCTCGATCGGCGCGGCTGGCAGCTCACGGCGCCGTTTCCAGAGGCAGCAGGGGAAAGCGACGTGACGGTCGATGCGCTGGCCAAGAGCTTGCTGCTTGGCCTTCCCGCCGATGTCGCCATCCGCGTGAGCGACGACGGCGATGCGGTCATCGTCGATATGCGCTCGGCTTCGCGTTACGGTCGCCACGACCTTGGCGACAATGCAGCGCGCATCACCGATTTCCTTGCCGAACTCGACCAGGAAGTCGCCGGCCAGGTGGGCGTGGCTCCGGCGGAATGATATCGGAAGGGTACTACTTTGCCGGCGAATAGATGCCGTCGATAGCCGGCGCGCCATCGGTATGGACCAGCCCGCGCGCCACCAGGTCTTCCAGGTGGGCAAGCACCGACAGGCCGGCCGCGCCATGCAGGCGCGGGTCGGTGTCTCGATAGATCGCCTCCACCATGTCCGTGATTGTCCGGTCGCCGCTGTTGATCCGCTCCAGAATTGCTCGCTCGCGCATTTTGCGATGCGTTTTCAATCCGCGCATGAAGCTGCGCGGCTCGGTCACCGGCCCGCCATGACCGGGCAGCAGCAGCCGGTCGTCACGTTCGATTAGCCGGTCGAGCGATGTCATGTAGTCGGCCATCGCGCCATCCGGCGGCGCGACGATCGTGGTTGCCCACGCCATGACGTGATCGGCCGAGAAAAGGATGCCGGTCCCCTCCAGCGCGAAGGCCGCGTGATTGGCGGTATGGCCGGGCGTCAGTACCGTTCGGATCGTCCAGCCGTCGCCGTCGATCACCATATCGTCCGGCAGCGCGATATCAGGAACAAAGTCGGTGTCGGCGCTGGCATCGAGTGGACTGACCTCGCCGGTGCGTAACGGCCTGGCCGGGCGATGCCGGCCCTCCGCCAGAACCACCGCACCCGTATGCTGCTTCAACCGCGCCGCCAGCGGCGAATGGTCGCGATGCGTGTGGCTGATGAAGATATGGCTGACCGGCCTAGTCCCGATCGCTTCGAGCAGGGTTCGAAGATGTGCCTCGTCATCCGGTCCGGGATCGATCACCGCCAGCGTCTCGCGCCCGACGATATAGCTGTTGGTTCCGTGAAAGGTGAACGGGCTTGGGTTCGTGGCGGTGACGCGTTGAATACCAGGGCCAATGGCTACGCCCTGGCCGTAGGCCGGATCGAAGCGTGTATCGAATTTCAGCGCCATGCGAACGTCGCGACCTTTTTTGGGGCGAGGGCAAAACCGATTGCCGCATAGCACGGAAGCCAATATAGGAAAACGCAAGGCCGCGTTCGGCGGCAATCCGGAACGGGGAAGACCATGGCAACTGCAACGACGATGCGTCCGCTCATTTCTCTCGCTTTGCCTGAAAACGGCACGGCCCGGCTGGCAGGACAGCTTTTGCTGGCGATCGCCGGAACGCTGCTGCTGATCTTGTCTGCCAAGACCAAGGTCATGCTCGGACCGGTCGATATCTCGATGCAGACGCTCGCCGTCTTCTTGATCGCCGCCTCCTTCGGCATGCGCCTTGGCGTCGCCACGCTGCTTCTCTACATGGCTGAGGGCGCGTTGGGCCTTCCGGTCTTCCAGAGCACGCCCGAAAAGGGCATCGGTATCGCTTACATGCTCGGTTCGACCGGCGGTTATCTAGCCGGCTTCGTCGTGATGGCGGCGATCGTCGGCTGGGCTGCCGACCGTGGCTGGGATCGCCATCCTATCAAGCTCTTCAATGCCATGCTGGTGGCCGAGATCGTCATGATGGCAATGGGCTTTGCCTGGCTGTCGCTGTTGATCGGCCCGCAAAAGTCCTGGCAGTTCGGGGTGGTGCCCTTTATCGTCGGTGATCTGATCAAGGTTGCGCTGGCCGCGAGCCTGGTGCCGGCTGTCTGGTCGCTGTTGAAGCGTTCGTGAAGCCGGTCGAGCGGAACTGAAGTCAGGACGGAACTGCACGTTGCATCGCTGTCACCATGTTGTTGGCTAAACCCCATGACTCGGCGAGCCCGTCACACTAGCTTCAAGTCGACGGACTAAGTACCAGAACCAACGGGCGATTCGTCACGACCACCGTAACCAAGCACCTACGTATGGAAATAAGTTGCTCGACATAGCATCTCAGCCAGCTGAAAAAGAAAGCGGCTCGATGATTATTTAGGCACAGCTAAATTTCTGGACAATGTGTAGGAAATTCTTAACCCAACCGCCTTGACTCTAGTGGCTTGGTTGCTTGCTGGTATCCACACACTGTCGTAACCGTTGACCTGAGATTATGACGCCGACTGCCGAAGGAAGACACGTGAGTAGCGAGGAAAAAACAACGAGCAACACGACCATCCTGTCGCCTGAGCCGACCGCCGCGCCGGCAACGCGCTGGTACGCGGCCAGCGTCTTTCCCGGGAAGGAGCATGTCGCCGAGCGGCATCTCCGGATCCAGGGATTCCAGCCCTTTGTGCCGCGCTGCGAGAAAACCGTGCGTCATGCCCGGCGGCTTGAAACACGAGTTGCGGCTTATTTCCCCGGCTATATGTTCATAGCCCTTGACGTCGCGTTGCAACGTTGGCGCTCGATCAACGGAACCTTCGGTGTGCGCTCCCTCGTTATGCAAGGGGACCGGCCTTTGCCTGTCCCTTCCGGTCTGGTAGAGCGCTTCATTGCGTTGACCGGCGGGCACGGCCTGCTCGACTTCAGCGGCGGCCTCGCAGCCGGTGCTTCGGTCCGGATTCTTTCGGGCCCTTTCGCGGAAATGATCGGTCGCCTTGACCGGCTCGATCCAGCCGGAAGGGCTCGGGTTCTGGTTGCCATCATGAATGGCGAGATCCCTGTCGATCTGGATGCCAGGGATCTCGTCGCAATCGCATAAATCGCAAGCATCGAAGTGCGGCGAGGCGATGCAAAATTGTTGTAGGATCGGCTCTCGGGTTTTCACCCGGGAGTGCGGTAGCCGTTCTTCAGTTGGACTAGGCGCTGTCTGGCGAGATCGTCTCGTCGGCGCTGATTGAGAGTACGCG
Source organism: Mesorhizobium sp. WSM4830 (assembly GCF_055811495.1). Classification (NCBI taxonomy): domain Bacteria; kingdom Pseudomonadati; phylum Pseudomonadota; class Alphaproteobacteria; order Hyphomicrobiales; family Phyllobacteriaceae; genus Mesorhizobium; species Mesorhizobium sp. WSM4830. The sequence goes on from NZ_JBVVQI010000047.1 coordinate 15,497, forward strand.
ACATGCGAATAACAATGATTGGTGCTGGCTATGTAGGGCTCGTCTCCGGCGCCTGCTTCGCCGACTTTGGCCATCAGGTCTGCTGCGTCGACCGGGATGCGGAAAAGCTTGCCATGCTTAAACTCGGCAAGATACCGATCTATGAGCCAGGGCTCGACGACCTCGTCACCACGAACACCGCGCAAGGCCGCCTGCGTTTCGATGACAATCTGGCCGATGCGGTTTCGCAATCGGATGTTGTCTTCATCGCTGTCGGCACGCCCTCACGGCGTGGCGATGGGCACGCCGATCTGTCCTTCGTCTACGATGCGGCCGCCGAAGTTGGCCGCGCGCTCAAAGGATTTACGGTCGTGGTGACGAAATCGACCGTCCCCGTCGGTACAGGTGACGAGGTGGAACGGATCATCCGCGAGCAAAATCCCGCTGCCGATTTTGCGGTGGTCTCCAATCCCGAGTTTCTTCGCGAAGGATCGGCCATCGAGGACTTCAAGCGGCCCGACCGCATCATTGTCGGAACCGATGCAGAACGGGCCAAAGCCGTCATGGGCGAGATCTACCGTCCCCTCTCGTTGAATGTCGCACCAATATTCTATACGAGCCGCCGTACGGCGGAGCTTACCAAATATGCCGGCAACGCGTTTCTGGCCATGAAGATCACTTTCATCAACGAAATTGCCGATCTCTGCGAACGGTTGGGAGCCGATGTGCAGGACGTCGCGCGCGGCATCGGCATGGATAATCGCATCGGCCCAAAGTTTCTTCATGCTGGGCCGGGCTATGGCGGCTCCTGTTTCCCGAAAGACACGCTGGCGTTGGTCAAGACCGCGCAGGACGCGGCAAGCCCCGTGCGGCTTATTGAGACGACCGTCTCGATAAACGACCAGCGCAAGCGGGCGATGGCGCGCAAGGTGGTTGAGGCCTGTGGCGGTTCTGTGCGCGGCAAGACCATTGGTATCCTTGGCCTTACATTCAAGCCGAACACCGACGACATGCGCGACGCACCCTCATTGGCCATCATTCAGGCACTCCAGGATGCAGGCGCTTCGATCAAGGCCTATGATCCGGTCGGCATGGAGCAGGCACGCAAGATGATAGAGGGGATTGAATTCGGGGAAAGTGCCTACGCAGTGGCCGATGGCGCGCATGCGATCGTCATCGTCACCGAATGGAATGCGTTTCGGTCACTGGATCTGAAGCGGCTCCGTGCACTCATGGCGACACCGGTCATGGTTGACCTACGAAACGTCTACCGCGGCGAGGACGTCGTGAGGGAAGGGATAACATATTCCAGCGTTGGCCGAGAGCAGCATCTTCTCAGGTGAACGTCCAGGTTTCCATAGGGGTCGGGTTCCGGGATTCAATGTGAGCACCACCACTGTCCAATTGCCCAATCGAAGGCATCTGCTGCTCCGGATGCGCTTTCAGCTGCTTGGCGGACTGACATTCGCTATCTTGCTGCCTGCGCTGATCCGCATGTCCTTTGATCAACAGGTTATACTGTATTCAAACTTACAGGTTACGATCCTCGCGGCATTCGTCGCTCATACGACAGGCTACTTTCTCTACAAACGCATCGGCAATTTCCCAGGTGTCGCGGCGGCTGGTTACATCTTGCCAACTTTCGCCCTGACCTATGGCCTTGTGTTCGTCACTATCTTCTTCTTCAGATTTGACTACAGCCGATTCCAGGCCGCTGCGAGCTTCATCCAGTCAACATTGTGGTACTTTGGCCTGAGCCTGGCCACGCGACGGCTCGATGCATACCGGCTGGCGATAATTCCTGGAGGAGATGTCGACAGGCTGGAGACAATACCCGGTGTGAGCTGGCATAGGATCCATTCTCCCGATACGGTTGTCGAATACGCGAGCGGCGTCGTGGCCGATCTTAGGGCCGATCTTTCAGATGAATGGGAGCGGTATATTGCAGACCGTGCGCTGTCGGGAACACCTGTCTATCACGTCAAGCAAATCAGCGAATCGCTCACAGGCCGGGTGGAGATCGAGCATCTCTCTGAAAACACTTTAGGCTCTTTGAATCCAAACCACGCTTACCTGAAAATAAAACAGTCGGTAGACTGGGCTGCTGCGTTGTTTGTGCTTGTTGTTTTCTCGCCATTGCTGTTGTTTGTGGCGATCGCCGTAAAGATCGATTCGCGTGGACCTGCACTATTTAGACAAAAGCGAATGGGCTACGGAGGGCATCCCTACGAGGTCTACAAGTTTCGAACGATGAAGCTCAGCGACGCGGCTGTCGACGAGAAGGAAGCGGCCATCACGAAGGCCGGCGACACACGCATCACCCGTTTGGGGCAGTTCCTAAGAAAATCCCGGATCGACGAGTTGCCGCAGGCCTTCAACATCCTGCGCGGCGAAATGAGCTGGATAGGACCGCGGCCGGAAGCACTCGTACTCTCGAAATGGTATGAGGCGGAGCTGCCGTTCTATCGCTACCGGCACATCGTGCGGCCTGGCATTACCGGATGGGCACAAGTCAATCAAGGCCACGTTGCGGCCGTGGACGATGTTCTGGAAAAGCTTCACTACGACTTCTACTACATCAAGAATTTCTCCCCTTGGCTCGACGTGCTGATTGTGTTTCGTACCGTCCGAACCATGCTGACAGGATTTGGCGCGCGTTGAGCGGGCCGCGAAGACAATTTAGCCGATATGCTGATCAGTGTTGAGAATATCGCCTTGTCGACCTCGGAGAAGTACAATGACTAGGAAAACCGCGCTCATCACGGGCATCACCGGCCAGGACGGCGCCTATCTGGCGGAACTTCTCTTGGCAAAGGGCTATGATGTCCACGGCATCAAGCGGCGGTCGTCATCGTTTAATACGGGTCGTATCGATAGCCTCTATCAAGATCCGCATGAAAAGGACGTGAGACTGTCGCTGCACTATGGCGACATGACCGACGCCACCAACCTCATCCGCATCGTCCAGGAGGTTCAACCCGACGAAATCTACAATCTTGCCGCACAATCGCATGTCCAGGTGAGCTTCGAGACCGCGGAATATACCGCAAATGCCGACGCGATTGGTACATTGCGGCTGCTCGAAGCCATTCGGCTGCTCGGCCTGACAAAAAAGACGCGTTTCTATCAGGCATCGACGTCAGAGCTCTACGGCAAGGTGCACGAGATTCCACAGCGGGAGACGACGCCCTTTTATCCCCGCTCGCCCTACGCGGCTGCCAAGATCTACGCCTACTGGATCACAGTGAACTACCGCGAAGCTTACGATATCCATGCCTCAAACGGCATCCTGTTCAACCACGAGAGCCCGATGCGCGGCGAGACATTCGTCACCCGCAAGATCACGCGTGCGGCGGCTGCGATCACCCTCGGCCTTCAGGACAAACTCTACCTCGGCAATCTATCGGCTGAACGCGATTGGGGCCATGCCCGCGATTACGTCGAGGGCATGTGGCGAATTCTTCAGCATGAAGTGCCCGACGACTATGTCCTTGCAACTGGGGTGAAGAATTCAGTTCGTCGCTTTGTTGAGCTTGCGTTCAACGAAGTCGGCACCGAAATCCAGTGGGTTGGTTCCGGAGTCGAAGAAAAAGGTATCGACGCAAAATCCGGCGCTGTTCTGGTCGAGGTGGATCCGCGCTATTTCAGGCCGACTGAAGTTGAACTTCTAATCGGCGACGCCTCGAAAGCGGAGCGTGTTCTGGGGTGGAAGGCGACAACATCGCTCGCTACGATGGTCCGGGAAATGGTCCAGGCCGACCTCGAAACGGTACGACGGGAATCCGAACATCGGCGCCTGGACGAGGATCGCATTCGTGTTGCGGCACAGTGAGCAGCATTAGGCTAGGGTCGGCATGAAAATTTCTGTCTTGACCGTCTGTTGGAATTCGGCGGCGACGATTAGGCATACGATCGACAGCTTTCTGGCCCAGGGTCATGACGACAAGGAACTGGTGGTCATCGACGGCAATTCGTCGGACGACACCCTGGCAATTGTCCGGTCTTACCAACAGGAGCAGATCCGGGTGATCAGCGAACCAGATAGCGGCATGTATGACGCGCTGAACAAGGGGCTGCGCCTCTATACCGGGGACGCGGTGGGCGTGCTGAATTCAGACGATTGCTTTCACGATCGTACAGCACTAGGACGGATTTCCGCAGGGCTCGAACATGCTGACATCGTGCATGGCGACCTCGATTTTGTCGATGACCATCTGAGCAAGCGGATCGTGCGTCGTTGGCGGGCCGCGGCACGCCCCGCAAAGGGTTTTCGCACCGGATGGATGCCGGCCCACCCAACGTTCTATGTCACGAGGAAGGTAGCTGACGTGGTCGGCGCATTCGATCTTAGCCTCAAAGTGGCATCGGATTATGACTGGATGTTGAGAGCTGTTGAGCTTCACGGATTCCAGACCGCAGCGACCGGCCACGTGTTGGTGGACATGATGGTTGGCGGAGCTAGCACGCGAAGTCTGGCCTCGCACATCAGCCACAACTTGGAAGCACTCCGGGCACGCCGTCGCTGGCTCGGATCGGGTCCGGTTGACTATGCACTTGTCGCAAAGCCTGCGCGCAAGCTGAAGCAGCTGGTAACGCCATTGAGAGGAAATTGATGAATTGAAACTAGCGTCGCAAGTATAAATGAGTATCCCCGGTTAGATGATAGCGACTTATATTTCGGTTCTAATATTTACTCTGTGCAACGCGGTTCCTTTCGTCGTTGAGCGCAGCAAGCAGATATTCCAACCAATTAAGCTATATGCATGTGTTCAGGTCCTTATTATGGTGCCTGCCATGGTAATCGTCTCCAAATATCCGGAATACATCCAGCCAAACGTATTCTCTGTCGTAGCGTCAGATTTTCAGGCAAGCTTAACTTGGACCATATTTTGCTACGCGCTGATGAATTTGACAATCTACACCGCATACTACTCAACGGTGGGAAACTTCAATTCCCTGGAAAGGCTTCGGCGTCCGAGGGTGCAACTTAGCGAATTCGAGAGCATCGGTTCGATCATTTTCTTTCTTGCCCTCGGCACCTTAGCTTTCTATGCCAAGATCAAGGCTTCGGGCGGGCTCGAGTTCCTTATGAGCAACGTCTCCCGGCGCGTAGAATTGCAATCTGGTTTGGGTCCCCTGAACTTCATAATCTCAAGTTCTTATTTGCTGGCTAACCTTGCTGCCACTCGGAGAGTTGCCACCAAGGGGGACGTGATCAGCGGTCTCTTTCTTTTTTTCGCGTTCATAACGGGAGCTGCCACCTCGAGCATTTTTGGAGGAAGAAAGGATACCCTCCAGCTGCTGCTAACAATAATAATGGTTGCGTCGCTGTCTAATCCAAAATTTATGCGATTCAGCATGAAGAATGTTCTCGCCCTTTTCATCTTATACGCCTCAGTCATCTTGTATTATTTTTCCGTACTTATTTATCGAGACGCCAATTCGCTGGATGGCCTGACAGAAAGCTTTCAAAATTTGGTGTCGATGACGTTAGACTCTTACAGTTCTCTAATTATTTCGTTAAGTTACATAGACACTTACTTGTTTGCGACGAATTTTTTTAAATGGGATAACTTCTATCTTGGAAGAACCTTTATTGATCTTACCACTGCTTTTTTGCCCAGCTCTCTATATGAAAATAAGCCGCCTGTTGACGACGGTCTATACATAAGAGCAGCCACTTTGGGATATCTCTTAGAGCCGGGTACGCCGGCCAGTGAGATTGTTCATAATTCGTGGCCGGGGGAGACACTCGGAACCGGTTACATGAACGCCGGACTGGCAGGCGTGCTGATCTCAGGCTGGTTCGTCGGCTATCTGCTGGCTAAGGGCTATGCCTATTCCATGAAGAACCCGGACTCGGTAATCGGGATTGTGGTTGTATGCAATTTGTTCCTCAATTTCGAGATGTCAAATCTTCGTATCGTGAACCTGATCTCTTCGGTCGTTGGGGTGATTCTTGTACTGCTCCTGTACAAAGCCGCCAAGCGAGTGTTGCCCTTTATTTAGCCGTGGCGGTCGCCACCGTGGCGCCCAGCCTGGCTGCCGTCGGCGAACGGAACGAGTCATTGAAAAAGACAATCATCAATCTAATGGGGCAGGCAGTTTGGGCCGCTTCCCAAGCCATTTGCATACTCGTGCTTTCTCACCACAGCATGGCCTCGACCATTGGGGTATACACGCTGGGGCTTTCGATATTTGCACCGCTGTGCCTACTCTTTGGCCTGAATCTAAGAGTCGTTATGTCGTTCGAAAGCGTCGACAGCTCGGTTGTGAACGACGCACTAATATTGCGCGTGGCTGGTGTGCTCTTTTCCTACACGGTGACGGCCTTGGTTATTTCCTTTTTGACGGATCTGGCTTCATCTGAAAAGTGGGTCGCACTCGCGTTGATAGCAGGACGGGTTGGGGACCAGGTAAGTGACCTTATTATAGGAATATACCAACGCGAAAATAGCCAGGCGCGCATCGCTATGTCGTTTGCCGGCAGGGGTGTCGCCGGTATGGTGCCCTTTCTTGGGGTCATTTATCTCGGAGGGAGTTTCTTCGAAGCCGCCATTCTCTCGTCGGCATGTGTGATTGCAACTTCGGTTCTGTTGGACGTCCGCACATCGATGCAACTCGGCCCTGCAGGCCATGTGCTTGGGCGAACAAGCTTTAAGAGAATACGCCGTCTTATTCTGGATAACCTTTGGGTGGGAATGTTTCCGGCGTTGGACAGCGTGCATACAAACTGCTTCCGGTTCGGCATTTTTCTCACGAGCTCCACACAGATAATGGGCTTTGTGGGTGCTGCCCAGACGTTGTTCGTTCCATTCCAAATGCTGGCGACTGCTGTCGGCTTCATATTTTTGCCTGAGGCAATAAGGGTTCATCGTGGCGGGAATAAAGCTGCCTACACCATAAACATATTGAAAGGTATTTCGGTCGGGCTGGCCATAGGCTTGGCCTTCTTCATGATCTCTATATTGATGGGCGATCGAGCGCTTACTCTGGTGTTTGGGAACGCCAGCGTTGAGATGCGAACGGGACTATATTTGACAGCCGTTGCAATGATCCTGATCCACGCATCCGGTTTTGTTGGCTTATCGGTCGTCGCTCGCGGCGCAACAAGGGTTTATACCACCGCTCCTATAGTAGGCATCATCGTATTCGTCCTACTCCTTGCGCCGGAATACCTCTTCGACTCTGAATCGGCTAACATCGGTATGGCAGTGGCGGTCAGTTTCGCTGGAAGTATTTTGGCAAGGCTGTTATATTCACTCGTCTATGTTTTTCGATCGTGACATGAGAGAAAAATCTGTGCGTGATATTCCGAATATTTTGATCATCCCCCGGTTAATCGCCTACGCTTGGAGAAGAATACTTGATTCAGTTTGGACGATGACCTACAGAAGTGTGCTCCGTCAGTGCGGCAGAGGAACGACGATAGCACGCTTCGCCCGCATTGATCGGCCGGGGTTTGTCACTCTCGGCTCGCGGTGCACGGTCTCACGCGGAGTGGGGGCCTCTAGCGAGGCGTTGGGCAGTCAGCTTATCGTTGGCGACGATGTAGTAATAAACGCCGCAGTGAAAATTGATTACACGGGGGGGGTGTCAATCGAAGACGGCGTTTTCATTTCTGAAGGAGTGGTTTTGTACACTCACGACCACCGGCTTGATCCGAGATCAGATCCTGTTGCGATGAACAAGCACATAGGAAGGGGGGCTTGGGTGGGGGCTCGTGTGATCGTGCTAGCGGGTTGCCAGAAGGTAGGCGCCCACTCAGTCATTGGCGCGGGGGCTGTTGTTACAAGGGACGTTCCCGATCATGCGATTGTGGCTGGCGTGCCTGCACGCATTGTTGGGACGGTGCCAAAGTCGCGGTAGTCCCGTGAGAAGACAAACGTTTAATTTCAGCCAATTAAGGAGCATAAATGCCGGGCTATCACAGGTCCACCGAAAGTCTACCGCTAGTTGAGCGGTTATATAGAAGGCTATATAAAGCTCAATCGATGAATGGAACGGCAGCGTTCTATAACTGGATCCGTTCGGAGGTAAATGCGAATTGCAAGGTATTAAACATAGGTGCAGGCCCGTCGACACGGGACAATCGAAGGGTATTGAGGGGCGAGGTCAAGGAGATCGTAGGGGTTGATATTGATCCGACCGTCCTGCTTAACGAAGAGCTGGACAGAGCAGGCATAATAGTAAATGGCAAAATTCCAGAGAAAGATAACTACTTTGATCTGGTGTTTGCTGACTTTGTTTTGGAGCATGTGGAGAACCCCGCGATGTTTCTGAAAGAGGTCCACCGAGTGCTAAAGCCCGGATCGTCGTTTTTCTTTCGGACTCCGAATTTGTTTCATTATGTGACGTTGATCTCCGCAGGGACCCCTCACTGGGTCCACTTGCGTGTTGCCAACGCGGCGCGCGGAATGAATGTAGATGCGCATGAACCTTGGCCCACTTTTTACAGAATGAACCGGCGAAAGTCTCTTCAAAACGCAACATTGGCTGCAGGTTTCTCCGAGATTGAACTCCGCATGATAGAGCCAGAGCCGTCTTACATGAGGCGGTCTCTTCCGCTTTTGTTGTTCGGCTTCGCGTATGAGCGTATCGTCAATAGTACTACGGCGCTTGAATCCCTACGCGTGAACATACTGGGCAAGGTGAAAAAGTAAACTCTGGTATGTAGAGCGGGAAACAGTGAATTGAGTCTACGCGCAGGTAATGAAGCATTGAGCTTGAGCATCCTTCAAATTGTGGCTTCCGTTGAATCTGAAGCTGCGGGCCCAAGTTATTCGGTCACACGGCTTGCATCGACTTTGGCTGCCAGAGGGCTACAATCGGGGATGTTTAGCGTTGGAAAACCATCCACGGCCTTGCGGGGTGGGGTGGATTGTCGTGCATTCAGACGCGATTTTGGTTCTGTTCCTGTCGTTTCCAACCTGTATGTATCGAGAGACCTCCGGGCTGCTATCGATCGGTTCGCAGCGACCGGAGGGATATTGCATACGCACGGTCTGTGGCTGATGCCGAACGTGTATCCGAGTTGGAGTGCCGGTCGGCACAGCCGGCCGTTACTTCTTTCCCCCAGGGGCATGTTTGGCTCTCGAGCTCTCGAATTTTCTCGTCGAAAGAAGATGATTTTCTGGCGGATCGCACAGCGCGCCGCGGTCGAAGTCGTGAGTTGCTTCCACGCGACCAGCGTCCAAGAATACGCTGACATTCGAAGGCAAGGATTCAAGGCGCCAGTTGCAGTGGTGCCAAATGGAATCGATGTGCCGGCTCTGAACCAGAGCGTCAGGGCCGATCAGTCAAGATCCGAGGAGAAAATGGACACGGTCCTCTATCTTGGCAGAATTCATGCCAAGAAGGGGATTGACCGCCTTCTGGCTGCTTGGGCCCAAGTTGAGCATCAGAACCCGCATTGGCGGCTTAGAGTGGTCGGGCCAATGGAAGGCAGCTATCCATCCGAACTGAAAGCGATGGCAGCAAAGCTGGGTGTCGCGCGAGTATCATTTGAAGACGCTCTCTACGGCGAGAAGAAAGCCATAGCTTACCGGTCGGCGAACCTCTTCGTGTTGCCGACGCTCGATGAGAACTTTGGGATGGTGGTCGCTGAAGCCCTAGCGAACGGCGTGCCGGTTATTTCAACCAAGGGGGCTCCTTGGGCCGGATTGGATGTCCAGGGCTGCGGATGGTGGATCGATCACGGCGTAGAGCCCTTGGTAAGAGCGCTTAATGATGCGATGTCGATGCCGAGGGAGGTTCGCGAAGCAATGGGCGCACGGGGGCGGTCTTGGATGGAAAGGGATTATTCATGGGATGGTGTCGGCGCTGAAATGGAGAATGTTTACCGGTGGTGCGAAGGGCGAACTGACCGACCGAAGAGCGTGGTATTGGACTAAGTTCGATGTCAGATACAAGGTCGTTCAAACTAACAGCGGTGCCGCCGCCGAGCGGAAGCAACAAGCTAAGACGCGCCATTTGGCGAATCGTTGAGAAAACGGCTTATGGGTGGTCTCCTACGCCGTTTCATCGATGGCGGTGTTTTTTACTGCGGACCTTTGGGGCGAAAATTGAAGTTGGCGCTCATCCTTATCCGTCCGCGCGTGTTTGGGCACCATGGAACCTGCGTATGGGAAAAACGAGCAGCCTTGGTCCAGAAGCGACGTGCTACTCAGTGGCAGAAATTGCTATCGGCGATTACGTCACTATCAGTCAGGGAGCATATTTGTGTTCTGCGACCCATGACTATCGCGATCCCCATTTTCCTCTCGTCGTTGGCAATATCTCTATCGAGGATGGAGCATGGGTCGCGGCCGGCGCATTCGTCGGGCCAGGAGTCAAGATTGGGAAAGGCGCAGTTGTAGGCGCGCGTGCCGTTGTTGTTAAGGATTTGGAGCCTGGAGTTGTGGTGGCTGGAAATCCGGCTCGACAGGTTGGGTTCCGATGAGCATGAAAGCCCCAACCGAGGCCCAACCCTCAACTATCCCGAGGCGGGAAGTAGATAAGCCTATTCATATCCACGCGCTTATTCTCACGAAGGATGAAGAGATTCACATTGAGCGGTGTATCGAGAGTCTTCGTGGTAGAGTTTCAAGTATAACGGTCGTTGATAGTGGATCAAGTGACAACACTCGCGAGATAGCGGCGTCTTTTGGAGCAACGGTAGTCGAGAATAGATGGGTGAATTACGCGACACAAATGAACTTTGGCATTGATTTTTTGTCCAATAAGGGAGGTTGGCTGCTTCGCATCGATGCCGACGAGGTCCTTGATGCAGAACAGCTTGCCGATCTGCATGATATTGTCTCAAAAGCAGCCGGTGACTGTGATGGAATACTTATGAAGCGGCGCATCTATTTTCTGGGACGTAGGATTCGGTTTGGCGGCATCGAGCCAAGTTGGCAGCTTCGCCTCTGGCGTAATGGACGCGGCAAATGCGAACAGCGCTGGATGGATGAACACATAGTTGTTGAGCGTCGCGTCCAAAAGTCCAGCTTAAGTCTGTCAGATCGTAATTTGAAATCTCTGACTTGGTGGATGTCGAAGCACAATTCCTATGCCTCGCGTGAGGCTGCAGATATTCTTAGCAAAAAGATTGAGTCATTTAAACCAAAGGCGGAGAACGGCAGAAAGCTAAGTGCTCCGGCCGCGATAAAGCGATTTATGAAGGAAAAGATATATCTAAGGATGCCACCAGCATGGAGGGCGTATGCTTACTTCTTATATAGATATGCATTCTTACTTGGTTTTTTGGATGGGCGTCCCGGGTTATATTTTCACCTCCTGCAGGGCTTCCTCTACAGAACTTTAGTTGATGCCAAGGTAGACGAAATTATTGACTTCGCCAAAAAGACTAACATTCCACTGGAAGATGCTATCAAGGACAGAACTGGAATCGATTTGCGTTCTGGTGTTTGAAGGCGAAGGCGCCTTATTATCAAGACGGAGTAGGACGACCATGCCTGATGTACAAAAAATTGAATATGAGTATGACAACGCAGAGAAAAACAGCTCTCACACGATATTGTTGCCGGCGGTAAAGCGCATCCTAGCTGAGGTTGACTCGAAGCGCATTTTTGATCTGGGCTGCGGCAATGGCAGCGTTGCGAGCGAACTGAGTGGAAAATACTCCGTTGTCGGCATCGATGCCTCTTCCTCGGCCGTCGCAATGGCCAATCGCGCGTACCCAAATCTCAAACTCGAGATTGGGTCGGCGTATGATGACCTATCCGCTAGGTACGGTACGTTCGACACCGTTCTTAGCCTCGAGGTCGTGGAACACCTTTACGATCCAAGAGCCTTCGCCCGAAACGTATTTAATCTGCTTGAACCCGGCGGTACAGCGATCATCTCAACCCCTTATCACGGTTACGTGAAAAATGTGGTGCTAGCGGTTACGGGGAAAATGGACAACCATTTTTGGGCCCTCTGGGACGGCGGCCATATTAAGTTTTGGTCCATAAAGACACTGGGGATGCTGCTTGAAGAAGTTGGACTGGATATTGTCCGTTTTGATCGAGTCGGTAGAGTTCCGCCATTAGCAAAGAGTATGATAGCGATCGCTCGCAAACCAAATGTCTCTTAGGCAGACTCTGGAGCATGTCAGCTCTTGAATTAGCATCCCGCTCGGAGAAGTTCATCTTGACTGCAAGAGCTTGGATCATAGTATTCAGTATCGCGCTCCTCTTCGCGTTGGTTTTTGGGGCAATGTCTATTTCTCAGATTAATAAGCGGATCGCCCGTATCCCAAAGGCGGACGTCCCGACTGCTCAATTTACCGGAAGACTGTCTATCGTTTCCATAAGAGATATCAGAGTGGGTGGGTACAATGTCGTTTTGTGTGGCGTTTCGTCTGAGCCTCGGTTGGGACCAGTGGGCTTAATAACCGAGGCTGCTCGAGCAAGTTACGAGCAAAGTGTCGTGACCTGCCATCCTGTCGGGAGCGGCACGCCATGCGATGGTAAAGTCGGTGTCAAGTTGGGCAGAGCACTGGTCGTTCAGTGTTTTACGTCTTCAGGCCTCGATCTCGCAAAGGAGTTTTCGGAGAAGGGCTTCCTGTGCCAGTTGCCTTCGCAATCATGGGCTGGCTATGTGGCTTGCCCAAGCCAATGATGCGAGCCCTCTTTGGAGGCGCGCTCACATCTAGATTGGTCTTGGCTGACCTTCAAAGATAGCTGTCCAATTGATTAAAGTTTCTCGCAAACCGGTGACAATAACCTCGATGGCATTGAGGTGTTGCGACACTGACACGTGGGGTGAAGCCTCTAGTGCAAGGGGATCATAGTCAGAACCAATCATCTGCAAACTGATCAGAGTGCAGACAAAGTTATTATTTAGGCACACTGCCCTGCGCACCCCGGAGAAGACAACATTGCGGGCGCTATCTACGCCCTCAATTACAATGTTGATCGTGGTTAGAGTGTCGGTAGGTAGTTGCACAACCGTTTCAAGGCCTCGTGCTTCACCCCCGATTGTCAGTGGCTTGCTCGAATCGGTCGTGGTCCGGGTACAAGTGCGGGGGTTGCCATATGCGAGATCGGTTGAGAAATCCGGGATTGGCTGGAAATTGGTCCCATGGGTGCAATTCTTCATCACCACGATTGAACTTGCGCTCGTGCTTGGTCGGCCGATCCAGTCTGTTAGTACAAATGCGTCCTCAGCGAAGTGAACGTTTTCTAAAAAGAGAATCCCGCGAGAACCGCCGTCCTGGTTGCGAACAATGAAGGTTGGATTGGCGGCGCCGTTGGTAGTCAGATGTGCGTTGCGGACCGAGAGAACTCCCCCTGTCTGTTCAAACATCGTGACGGTTTGATTTGGCTGTGCTTCGGTCAGGCCGTCAACAATCGCGCTCCCCGATCCGATCATTTTGAGAAGTCGCTTGGTGCCTTGTTCAATTCGGACATTGCGGAAGCTGTTAACATAAAGATTGTTGCCGATTGCAGCCAGTTCAAAGCACCAGTTGATAGTCCCACAGCCCGCGAGATTGCCGTTTCTCACATCGAGATTCCCGCCGCGTTCAAAAAGGGCGACCCGATCAATAAAATTGCAAGAGACATGATCCAGAACGTAGTTGAGACCCTGATCATTCACGACATGAATAAAGGTGTCGACGTTCTGGACGACGCACTTTAAGAAATGCATACCAGCACAAGTGGCGTCGCCGCGGCTATTGGCAAACTTGACTGCAGTCTCGAAGTGCTGAAACGAGCATTCGACATAGAGACTTTCGCCAGACCCAAACGCCTTGGTCGTTTGGAGCCAGTGATGACAAATGCCGGCGCGACTAGCAGCTTTCAGTGAAGGTTTGCCGACGAAGGAGAGTTGTTCGAACATCAGTCCGAGTTGCCCATCCAATTCCATCAGGCTTCCGCCGCCAATGCCGTTCCACACTATGGCCGATTTGGAGCTTGTTGCTCTGGGCGAAAAAGCATTCGACGTTTCCATTCCCTGCCCACGCAGTACCCCGCCGCCATAGGGGGGCGACTTAGGATATGCGATAGTTTTGTCGACGAGAACGGTACCTGCCGGGATAAACCCGTTCGGGCCGATTTCGATGACTGAAGCCAAGTCGCCGCCCAGCATGTTCGGAGTGATGATCTCCTCCGCTAGTTCCCACCATGCGCCATCGGCGCTTTGAAATTTGCCGCGATGTCTTGGTTCAATATCAGCCTTTCTATAGAGCGCGCCCCCGCCATCGCCGGATCGCGCGTATCCTGCCAGCCGCAGAAACTGTTTTGCGATTGGAATGGTCGTGGCTTCTGCCACGGGCTTGCTAACAAAATCTGCAACACCGCTGGCCGAAATTGCAGCATCGGCTGCATCCATCACCTGTTGCAGCATTAGGTTGACATTCTCGGTGCTTGCGATCCGGGCAGGCGTCGGATCTCCAGACAGTGGGGCAGCGGCTGAAGCTTCCGACACTGCAGTGCTCCAACTTACACCCCACGGTGCCAACGCCGCCCACCTTGCAAATAGACGGCGAGAGATGCTTTGCATGGTCCTCTTTCTCTCTCTCCAACAGGGGTCAGGCGGCAGATTATGCCGCCCTAAGAGGCGACAAAGTGGCTGATATCAAATCTGCGTTTTGCCTGGCAATGTCGCGCTCTCGGCGGTTAGTTTACCATGCCGACGCCTCCGCGCGCGTAAGAACATTGCCGGGCACAATTTGCAGGTCTTGGGAAAGCGCCAAGCTGACCCCATCTGGCGCGGCTTGAGGTGATGAGCGGGCTGGAAAGAGAAGTCGAAGCCGGCGAGCGTCTTGATCGTGGCCAGGCGCCCCATGCGCAGTGCCGTCTTGATCCGGCTGTTCTCGCGCAGGGTCAACTCTTCCGAGAGGAGAATGTCCATGGCTTCGAGGGCGGCGATCTCGCCTTTCTCGAGCCGGCGCACGACATGATCGAGCGCTTCGAGCGCCCGCGGCATCTTCAGGCCGACGAGGTCGTGGCGGATCCGGTCGATGGTGGATGGCGTGGTGTCGAGCGCGTTCGTCATGGACGTTGCTCCTTGGCCATCACCCGGGCGACGGCGTCGTAGAAGGCCGGCACCAGCGTCATGTCGAGCCGGGTCATCGCAACATCCACGTCTCTGCGGCCTGATCGCGCGCTCGACGGTGTTGGAGTCGATTTCGATGCGGCCGTCGGCGAGGAAGCACTCGAGCGCGGCACGCCGGCCGAGCGCATAGTGGATCGCCTCAGCGGGCTTCGATTTGCCCGACAGTTTCGGCAGCTCCTTTTCCCACAGCGCAAAGAGAGCGGCAACGAC
>NZ_JBVVQI010000048.1:0-30637 GCF_055811495.1 Mesorhizobium sp. WSM4830
TGATCCCCTGATCAGCTTGCCAGCCGTGGCGCGCTGATCAGCCCGGCCCATGCCGGAGAGCACGGCGACCAATGCCGTCAGCTACACCACTCCCTGGGACGCGATCCAGTGCGCCGCTGACCAGAGGCAAGCTTGCAGGGAATGATTTGCGCCGATGAGTAGGTCGGAAAAGTAATTGAACCAAGCCGCAAATCGCGTCAAATGGGCGGGTTTAATGGGCTCCCAACTGTAATGAAGCGCAAAGTCAGCTTTGCGTCAGGAGACCCGAATGGCGGAAATGAACGATCCATCGCCGGACGTCCTCGCCCATCCACTGGCTGGATGGCAGCTATCCCAATAATCGATTTTACCAATACCACCAAATTCTATTAGGAGGCTCAGCGCTGGGCGGGTGGCCGTCGGGTCGACTGAGGCTACCGAGAAGAATTCGGAGACGATCATGTGCGGGATTGTTGGCATCGTTGGGCATCAGCCGGTGTCGGAGCGATTGGTCGACGCGTTGAGGCGTCTTGAATATCGAGGATATGACTCAGCCGGCGTTGCCACGATCTCCGAGGGCTCGTTGCATTGCCGGCGCGCCAAAGGCAAGCTCGTCAATCTCGAGACGAGATTGAGAGAAGAGCCGCTGAGTGGGACCATCGGGATCGCACACACGCGCTGGGCAACCCATGGGGCACCGACCGAGCGCAACGCGCACCCGCATTTTACGGACGGTGTGGCCGTCGTTCATAACGGCATTATCGAGAATTTTGCCGAGTTGAAGGACGAACTGGCGGCGGCGGGCGCCGAGTTCCAGACCGACACAGACACCGAAGTTGTAGTGCATCTCTTGGCAAGACACCGCCGGGAGGGCATGGGGCGGGGTGAGGCAATGCATGCCATGCTGAAGCGCGTCACGGGCGCCTACGCGCTTGCCATTCTCTTCGAGGATGACCCGTCGACCATCATGGCGGCGCGGAATGGACCACCGCTGGCGATCGGTCACGGCGACGGCGAGATGTTCCTCGGCTCCGACGCCATCGCGCTTGCTCCCTTCACAAATGCAATCACCTATCTCGTCGACGGCGACTGGGCCGTTATTGGCAAGACAGGCGCCGATATCTTCGATTTCGATGGCCATCCGGTCGAGCGTCCGCGCCAGACCTCCATGCCCGGGGCATACCTGGCCACTAAGGGCAATCATCGCCACTTCATGGAGAAGGAAATTTACGAGCAGCCCGAGGTCGTCGCCCGTGCGCTCAGTCACTACATCAACTTCGAAGGGAATCGCGTCGATACGGCTTCCAGCATAGACTTCGCCAGCATCCCGAGCCTGGCGATCTCGGCCTGCGGGACCGCCTATCTGGCCGGACTAATCGCAAAATACTGGTTCGAGCGCTATGCGCGCCTGCCGGTTGAAATCGACGTTGCATCCGAATTCCGCTACCGGGAGATCCCGTTGCCGCCGCAGTCGGCGGCTCTTTTCATTTCGCAGTCCGGGGAAACCGCCGATACGCTCGCATCGCTGCGGTACTGCAAGCGGCGCGGGCTGAAAACCGGCGCTGTCATCAATACCCGCGAATCCACCATCGCTCGGGAGGCCGACGCGGTCTTCCCGATCCTTGCCGGCCCGGAGATCGGCGTCGCGTCCACCAAGGCATTCACCTGCCAGCTTGCGGTTCTTGCCACACTCGCCATTAGCGCTGCCAGGGCCCGTGGAACGGTAACCGAAGATGAGGTGAAGGCGCTCGTCGGGAGCCTTGCCGAAATGCCGAGCGTTATGAGGGGGGTATTGAACAGCATCCAGCCAGATGTCGAGCTCCTGTCGCGCGAATTGTCAAAGTGTCATGACGTCCTGTATCTCGGCCGCGGCACCAGTTTCCCACTGGCCATGGAAGGCGCGCTGAAGCTCAAGGAGATTTCCTACATCCATGCTGAGGGCTATGCGGCTGGTGAATTGAAGCATGGGCCAATCGCATTGATAGACGAGAACATGCCGGTGATCGTCATCGCGCCACACGATCGATTTTACGACAAGGCCGTCTCCAATATGGAGGAAGCCGCCGCCCGCGGAGGGCGGATTATCCTCATCACCGATGAAAAAGGGGCCGCTGCGTCGAAACTCGACACGATGCACACCATCGTGCTGCCGGTCGTGGACGAGATTATCGCGCCGATGATCTTCTCGCTGCCGATACAGCTTCTTGCCTACCACACGGCGGTCTTCATGGGCAAAGATGTCGACCAGCCGCGCAATCTCGCAAAATCGGTCACCGTCGAATGATTGTGAAGTGCTCATAGTGGTGCCCGTCCATCGAAATACACCTCAGCAATACCACGCGCGCGTCACCGGCACTTGGATGTCGATGAGACCCAGACCAAGTCCGCCGCCAGTGGATCTTTATTGCTCTATCGACATTGTGGGCGACCACGAGATTCTATTTCAGTGAGGTCGCGACTGCCGTCGCCATGCGCGTAGCACGCGCATTAGCGGCGAACCCAGGCGGCACTGTCCTAAGTCTTTGCCATCGTAACACCGGCAACTCTCACGTTTCCAGTCTGAGTGATCCCCGCCCATTCCGTATTGAGCCCGATATGCCAACGATTTTGCCGTCATTCATATCACGCCGCGCGTAGACTCTTCGTTTCGAGCACCTCGGCCCGGTTCTATTCGCGCGATAGAACCCGCGGCTGGTAATCCAGCAGTATGGAATCGCCGAATTCATGCGCACGGTAGCCGTACGCGGCGAGGGCTGCGGAGAGCAGAGCATCGCCGGCAAAGGCGCGCAGGAGCTCGAAATGGCTTTCCTGCAGCGAACCGCGCGACGCATCGGCGACGCCGCGGCCTACGACCTGGACGGCCATTCGATCCATTCCGGGTCTGGCTGCGTCGACCCGGCAGCAGCAATCGCTGCGGCACGCGCCAGCCTGACGAGCTGACGCGCAGGCCGATCTGCGCGCTGGTCAAGCAAAGTTTTGGAAGCGGACTGAGTTTTGGACAGAAGGAGAACGCTGCAATGAACGCAAGATTTTGAAGAGCTGCATTGGCGCTGCGGCCATCGTCTCAGTCGGCCTGGCTCCTGCCTGGGCCGGCGATTTTGACGGCTTCATCGTCGGCGGGTGGAGGGGCGAACCCCCGCGGACATCGACGTGCTGGCCGGTACTGTGTTCAAGACCAAGAGCGACGGCGTGCGCGTGGATTCGACGGCGATCTTCGTTCACCCGAAATGGGGGCAGATTCCAGGCCGTTTCGACTTCGGAGCAGCGCTCATTAGGCTCAAGGAACCCCTGTCGGTCGGCGCCGCAATCGAACTTGCCACGGATGCGACCGATCTGCCCTTGACCCCCCGTATCGGGTCTCCGGCTGGGGCGCCACCAGCGAAGGGGCGTGCGCAGCCATGTCGAAATGCATGAGCGAATTCGTCGATATCGGTCAGATGAGTCATTCGATCCGCGCATTGATCCAGTGATTGGATGCCGTATCCTCACAAACGCCTTCTTTTGGCCACGTGATCTCTGGCTTCCGATTCCCCCAAGCTGGAAGCCCAACATCGTGGTCGGTCGTGGCTTTGACACGGATAAAGTCGAGGGCCGAGCTAGTTGCGATAACGCCGTCACCGGTGTGCAGCGCCTTGATTACCTCGCCATCTGCATCGGCAAATAGATGCAGGCCACCATGCAGTCGGCGGAGACAGTAGATAGAATGGGAGAGACGGCCGGCGTCTGTCCTCGAGAGAGCTGGCTTGATTTGTCTGAACAGTTTGGCGAGGACCGCGAAATGAAGGCAGCATAGGGAATAGAAGCGCCACGGGCGACGACCCGATAGAAGCGGTTCACCCGTTCGACCAGTGAAGTGACGTTCGTTAATCGCACTACTCAGGGTCCGAGCTGAAGCCCTCCATCGAGGAACATTTTTTGCTTGAGCATGGTCTAAGGAGACGTGTCGAGATCGTCGTGCAGGCTGTTAGCATGATCCCGCCGATGGTCTCAGGCACGGCTCGTATAGCGACCATGCCCTTCCGGCTGGTTAAATATTTCGAAAAAACCTTGCCCCTGCGGATCGTCGAACTTCCGCTGCCGCTTCCCGCATTCACCGAGGCCGTCCAATGGCCCGCCCTTCACAACAGTGATCCGGCAAGCATCTGGATGCGAGAGGTATTGTTACAGGAGGCGTCTCGAATGACTTCTCCGCGGGACGCCAAAAGGCGTGTCAGCCACCCCTAATTTACTCCCGCGTCTCACGCCGCCATTCGCGTCAATAGCCCTTGTCGGATTAGATCGATACTCGCGGCATGTGCGCCTGTGAAATCGACCAGCGGGTGGGCTGCGTCGACAAACGGCGCGAATGAGAATGGGCCTGCATAGCCGCCATCAAGCAGCGCCCGGATCTGGCTGCCATTGTCGGAACCGACTAGGACGCGATCCGGGTGAATCCAGTGGATTGGATCGTTCACTCTTGAAATGTGCACGAGACCGGTCAGGTAGCAGGAGAAGAACGTCTCCCCGGCCAGCGTGTGGTGGAACGTGTCGTGCACGAGGCGGAAGACCGACTGGCCATCAATAGCGGCAATGGCCTTAGCCGTTTCGTTCTTCGATCGAAGCGAGCAGGTCTGGAAGCCCAGCGGCTCAATGAGACCGATCAGGCCGCGAGACTGGAGGATCGGCTTGAGCGCCTTCAAGGCGACGCGGAGATCGCCCCGGCGCTCGCCATTTGCGGGCCAGGAGCCGTCGTTGACAGGCATCAGCATGAGCGTCTTGGCTCCGCAGGCCGCCGCATAATCGGCGAGCCTGCTCGCCTCGGTCTTGCGGGCGGGTGTCCACTCATTGAAGCGCTGCAAGGCATTGATGGAAATAATCCCAACGCCTGCTTCGGCGGCGGCAGTCCGGACGTCCGCCGCCGGCATGCCGCGTGCAATAGCATTGCTGCGCTGTTGGCTGCGGATCTGGACATCGGTCAGGCCCTGGTCACGGGCAAAAGCGAAAAGTGCCCTGACGTCAAGTCCGGGCGTCGCCATGTGGTCGAGTGCAAAGCGGGGCGCTGCTTGGCGCATGGCTTGGCTTTCCTTCTATGTTCCCGGAAATTTCTTTGACGCTATTGCGACACTTGACTTAAGACAAACGATTAGATCAGATGTTTTTCATCTGAAAAGGAGATGGCTGTTGAACAGCGCGACCTCAGGCGGTTGTGAGAGCAAACAGCACGGATTGGAGCACAATGGCTGGCCAGGGTGCTCCGCTTGCGCGTGCCATGCGGCCAAACTCATTTCGACATCGGTCAAGGAGCTTGAGGTCAGCAATCGAGATCAGTAAGTGTGACTGTCGTCGAAGGTGACTCGCAGCAGCCGAGTGCCCCATCTGTGGGATGCCTCTCGTTTGCAAAACTTGGACAGTCCCACGATCTCCGCATGATGAGGTCGGAACAAGAACTGCTCAAAATCGTAAGAGGCATTTATCAACCAAAGGCAGCTACGGTTGATTTGATGATGATTCCTCCACCCAGGCTTCGGCGCATCTGACGCCCCGTGGCCGCGCGAAAAACGCTCAGTAGCTGCAGCGCCGGCGGCATGCGCGACCAGATGGTCCTCAAGACTTCTAGACCATGCCGGGTTTGCGAACGGCGCTCCCGGATACCACGCGCTGTGACCATCGGAAGCCAACCTAGTGGAAATACAGGTCGGCATGCTGCGGGCTGTTATGATGAAAAACGCCGGCGATGGTACGGCGGACGTCGCGGGAGTTGAAGCCCTCTACCCATGTTCCGCGCGGCTTGACCGCCGCACAAATCCTTATGCTCCCCTTCGTACGGGCGTGAAGCATCTCGAGCATCGCAGGCCCGGCGCGCTCGACATGGCGACGCCGGCCAGCAATCCTGCGCGCGGTTACGGGGCAGGATCGGGTTAGCCGCGGAAGGAAGCGGGTTCCATTGCGCATGGGATATGGAACCAGTGGACGACATGCTCGCTCGCCTGCGATCATTTCCGCGTGCGACCGGACTTCTTCCCAACTGCCGGTACGAAAGGTAATATCCTGATTGGGTGCTTCTTGAGAGGGTCGAGAGTACGCCGTTGCAGCTCGCGATCATAGCCGCGCCGTCTTCAGCCAGTGAGCGGCCTACGATTAGCTCGAATTTTTCTTCTGGTCGTCACGGGGCGGATGTACTCGGGAACCGGGCAGGTTCACGTGGGCAGGCATCCTGCATGAAGGATAACCGACAGGCGAGCGTTACCGCTTTCGCTAAGACGCCGCCAATTCCGGCGGCATTGGCGGCCGAGCGAGCGCCGTTCGACGCGCAGGCTTTTTCGCCGTTGGACTTTAGGAAGGCGACTGTCGTTAAGATCAGCTTGTCCACGGTCTTGGCACTCTGTTCAACGCCGAAACCATGATCAACGGGTTCAGCCCACAGTTCTTCCGGACCGTCGTGATAAGCCAGCAACGACTTGGCGAGAACGAGTTGGGGAAAGACGATGCTTATCGCGCGTGCCGACCGCGAGGAACAGCGGCCGTCGGTTCATTGGCAGGGTAGAAGAGCGTTGAGAAGAAAATGCCAGATTTCCGTAAAGATAGAAGTCGTACCATTCGATGACCGTGCCGGCGCTTGATGCAAGGACGACGGTCCAGATACCTGGTTTTCGGACGGAGTCGCCCCTTTCCTGTAGCTGTTGCATGCTGCAGTTCCCCTTTTATGTTTTTGAAAGCAGTCGGCCCTCTTCTTCAGGGCCGTGGTTACTCAGCTCGCGATGCGCTGATCGAATGCGTAGAGGCCAAGTCTTTCGCTTGCCTCGCGCACCGTTCGGCGGACGATGTCCTTCGCCGACGGCAGATCGTTGATGAGGCCCACCGCCTCACCGACAGTCACGTTGGCCGTGTCGTAGTCGCCAGAGGCCCATGCCGCCTCGACCTTCGACAATTCTTCGGAACCCAGCGTGCGCAGCTTTTCTTCCCGCCCGTGCCACTTCTCGATGAAGCCGTTTTTGAGCAGTCGGCCGGTATAACCAGCGGGCCAGGCCTTCTGACGGACGATATCGTAGACGGAAGTCCGGATTGTCTCGTCGCCAGAGGCCGCGACTACCTTGTCCTTGGCTCCCGGATGGATGAGCGACTCGCGTGTAGCCCAGAACCTGGTTCCCATCAGGACCCCGTCTGCCCCGAGCATCAGCGAAGCGGCTAGGCCCCTACCGTCGGCGATGCCGCCTGCCGCCACGACAATGACAGAAGGCGAAATCTTTGCCACCAGATCCACGACTGCGGGAACGAAGGGCATGGTTGACCGCGCGACCAGGCCATGGCCGCCGGCCTCGGTCCCCTGAACAATAAGAACGTCGGCGCCAACGTCGATTGCGCGCCGGGCATGTTCGAGTGTGTGGATCATGCAAATCAGCGGAACACCCGCCTGCTTGACCCGTGCCGCGAGCTTCGCCGGATCCGAAAACGAAAGCATCATCGCGGACGGACGCTCCGCAAGTGCGCGGTCAAACAGATCAAGGTCGGCTTCGACTGCCCAGGCGATGAACCCGCAGCCAACGCGTTCATTGGTGATCAGCGACGACTCTGTTTCGTACCATTGACGATCAGCATATCCCCCACCCAACAGGCCCAGACCGCCGGCGTCGGCGACGGCGGACGCAAGCGCGCCACCTGCGGCCGGTGTCATCGGGGCAAGGATGATGGGATGCTCGATTTCGAAAAATTCTGTCAGACGCGTTCGTACCGTCATCTATACTTTTCCCAGCTTGAGGAAGCTCCCGGAAAGTTTTCTTTGACGCTATTGCGACACTTGACTTAAGACAAACGATTAGATCAGATGTTTTTTATCTGAAAAGGAGATGGCTGATGAACAGCGCCGACCTCAGGTTTTTCCAGGCGGTTGTGAGAGCAAACAGTATCGGAGGGGCTGCCGGTGTACTCAACACGGTGCAATCCAACGTCACCGCGAGAATAAAATCGCTTGAGGAGGAAATCGGTGCTCCGCTTTTTCATCGCTCCAGGCGAGGGGTTACACTGACAGCCACCGGCATTCAGCTCGTTCCCTATGCCGAGCGCGTCGGAGAGCTTCTGGACGAAGCCAAGCGCGTCGTCACAGACCGCGGTACGCCGTGCGGTTTACTCAGGATCGGCTCGATGGAGACCACTGCAGCGCTTCGCCTTCCGCCGATCCTGATCCGCTATGCTGCAGAATATCCAGAGGTCGACGTACTGGTGGAGGCTGCCCCGACGGAAAAGCTCGTCAGCGAGGTCGTCGCACGCAAACTGGATGGCGCGTTCGTCTCCGGCCCCATCGCTCATCCCGAACTGAAAAGCCTATCGATCGTCGAAGAGGAGCTCGTTGTGATCTCATCGCCGCGGTTTCGCGAGCTTTCGGATCTGAAGGCCTTGGCCGCATCACCGTCTGTGAAGGTCCTCGCTTTTCGATCGGGCTGTTCCTACCGCCGGCGCATGGACATGTTCCTGGCGGCGTGTGGGGTAACGCATGTCCGCTGGATGGAACTCGGAACAATGGACGGGATCATCGGCTGCGTCGCCGCCGGGGTAGGGATGGCCATGCTACCTCGGGGGGTCGTTCAGGATGCGGCAGCCAACGGACAGCTCATTATACACCTGCTACCTCACAACTTGCGGTCGGCGCCGACTGTTTTTGTGACGCGGAGCGACGAGTATCTCTCCGCGGCACTTCAGGCCTTCATGGCGGTGGCGTCTGAGGCGCATTCACGGCCTCAGCCGGCAAGACCAGAGCCGGTGCGACAACTGCAGCGGGCTTAGGAAAGGTGGAGCAAAAACAAGGGGTAAGTCAGACGGTTGGTCCCGCCTTATCCGGACGCCTCCACGCAAGAGTAGCAGGCCAAGGGAGGGCAGCGTCAACCGTCCGCCGGCGGGGTATTGAATGCTCGCGCCCGCCCACGCTAGCCACAACCGCTGCCCCGGGAGGCGCAGCAAGCGCAACCGCATCATCATGAAAGACGAGTATTGGAAGCCGTTCAATTCGAGCGCCTGTGGACGATGCTAGGCCGCGTTCGAACCGCAATTTCGATTGCGTCCGAGCGGGCCGGCTCGGGGCATAGGCGCTATCCGCGGTCGGTGCTGCGCCGGATGGCCTTCATCGTCTTTGCGCGGCGCATTGGGCTCACACTCAAGGAGATCGGCGCCGAACTCGCTAAGTTGCCAGCCGATCGCGTTCCGTCGCGTCGGGATTGGTCGCGGTTGTCAGGCGAGTGGACCAAGCGCATCGACCAGCGCATCGCCGAGTTGCAGCGCCTGAGGTCCGGGCTTATCGAGTGCATCGGTTGCGGCTGTCTGTCGATTGACCGGTGTAGCCTCGCCTGCCGACCTGGCAGGACGCAAGGGACCGGGGCCGAGATATTGGGTGGGATGATCTGGTAGCGCGCCTGTCACCATTGCAGAGTTCGGCACCGCAAAACTTTCGGCTGCGCATCATGAAAGGACCAATGAATTCCACGTCATCGGCATCATGCGGAACTGGAGCATTGTAGACCGTCGGGATTTGATCAAGGCGCCGGCTTTGGCGTTCCGCGGATTTCACGAAGAAGCGACAGAGCCTTGCGTCCAGCCCTTTCTCGATCGCATTCCGGTACCGAAGGCATGGTCTTGCCCAATTCCGGCATATGCTCCCACGTCGAGAAGAATGACGACTGCCTCGCCACCGTCGCAATTGGCTCCATACGATTGACGCTCCCGTAGCAGCCTATCTGCTCAAACGTAATCCGACTTCGGATATTCGTACTGGATCCCGAAGCGCGCCGGTCCTTGCTCTTCCTCCCGCGTGAGAGTTTTCGAGATCTATCGCGGTACAAATATCGGTTGCAATGGAATCCGCTCATCTCAAGAAGTAAAAGGCCGCGACGGGACCACAGAAGTTAATCTGTCGCACCTAGTCGTGCGTAGCGTGGGTTTCAGTTCACAACGCGCTGAGCGATTCTTGTGCCGCATGTCAAGAACAGCGGAGCAAGCCAATGACGCCTACGAAGTTGCTGCTTGGGCAGATCGCCGTCGTGTTCGCAATCGTCATGCTCGGCGTATGGGCGGCCACGCAGTGGTGCGCCCAAATGCTCGGCTATCAGTCGCAGCTCGGCGAGCCATGGCTCGCCGTGGGCAGCTGGCCAATCTACAAGCCCTGGAAACTGTTCGAATGGTGGTTCCACTTCGACGCTTACGCGCCCGAGGTATTCGATAAGGCCGGTGCGCTTGCTGGCGCCAGTGGGTTCGTGGGCTGTGCCGCCGCGATCGCCGGCTCGCTCTGGCGCGCGCGACAGCTCGGGTCGGTCACCACCTATGGGTCGTCAAGGTGGGCGGCGACTCAGGAGATCGAGACGGCGGGGCTGTTTCGGCCGGCCGGCGTTTTCCTAGGCAAGCTGAAGGATCGATATCTGCGCCATGACGGGCCCGAGCACGTCATGGCTTTTGCTCCAACACGATCAGGCAAGGGCGTCGGACTGGTTGTTCCAACTCTTCTGTCCTGGACCGGCTCGGCCGTCATTCACGATATCAAAGGCGAGAACTGGCAGTTGACCTCCGGCTGGCGGTCGAGATTCTCCTACTGTCTTCTGTTCAATCCGACCGATCCAAGGTCGGCGCGCTATAACCCGCTGCTGGAGGTACGAAAAGGTCCAGACGAGGTCCGCGACGTCCAGAATATCGCCGACATCCTCGTAGATCCGGAAGGCGCGTTGGACCGGCGGAACCACTGGGAGAAAACCAGTCACTCACTCTTGGTGGGCACCATTTTGCACGTGCTCTACGCTGAAGAGGAAAAGACGCTCGCTCGCGTCGCCACCTTCCTGTCGGACCCCCAACGCTCGTTTGCCGCGACACTGCGGCGGATGATGACGACCAACCATCTCGGCGCGGCGGATAAGCCCCAGGTCCATCCTGTCGTGGCCTCGGCAGCTCGCGAGGTGTTGAACAAGTCGGAGAACGAGCGTTCAGGCGTTCTTTCGACCGCCATGTCGTTTCTCGGCCTCTATCGCGATCCCACGGTGGCGGCAGCGACATCAGCCTGCGACTGGCGCATTGCCGACTTCCTGGATGCCGAGCGGCCGATGTCACTCTATCTGGTCGTGCCGCCATCGGACATATCCCGCACGAAGCCGCTGGTGCGACTGGTGCTCAATCAGATCGGCAGGCGTCTGACGGAGCGGCTGGAGGGTGATCCGAACAAGAGCAGGAACCATCAACTGCTCATGATGCTGGACGAGTTCCCGGCGCTCGGTCGTCTGGATTTCTTCGAAACCGCGCTCGCCTTTATGGCCGGCTATGGCATCCGTGCCTATCTGATCGCGCAATCCTTGAACCAGATCTCCAAGGCGTATGGGGAGAACAATGCCATTCTCGACAACTGCCATGTGCGGATTGCCTTTTCCTCCAATGACGAGCGCACGGCCAAACGCATTTCCGACGCGCTCGGCACGGCGACGGAGCTGAGGTCAATGCGGAACTATGCCGGCCATCGGTTGGCGCCGTGGCTCTCGCACGTGATGGTTAGCCGCCAGGAGACCGCCCGTCCGCTACTAACACCGGGCGAGGTGATGCAGTTGCCGCAAGCCGATGAACTGGTATTGGTTTCAGGGCTGCCGCCCATCCGGGCGAAGAAGCTGCGCTACTACCAGGATCAAAATTTCACCGAGCGCGTGCTTCCTGCGCCGGTATTGCGCGGCGGCGCTTACGCGGATCGGCCACTACCGCGTCCGGACTGTTGGACCGGGCAGGTGCGGGGCATTGACCGCCGTCTTGCTTACGGCGGCGAAAGCGCGGGCGAGGCAATTCAAGGTGAGGGAGGTGTCCAGCAACAGCGACATCCGGGTCTGGCGGAAGAGCATACAGCCGTCACTGTGGAGCCCGACGGGGACGACCTGCTCAAGCCCGCAGACGATGATAGCGAGGCGGTTGCCGACAGGCGCGTGATGGACCGAATTTCCACTGCCGCACGCGCCTATGGCATCAACGAGGGAAGGGGCGACAACAAGGACATCGTCCCCGGCTTCTGAAAGAAGCTGCCGAAGGCAGAGCGCAAATCAGCGTAGATAACGGCCATAAGCAATTTCGGGGAAGTCGGCGATGCTCGTTCCTGCCCACGCAACAGCGCTGGGCCAGTTGGAACGAGCCACATGAGCCCTCAGCGTATTCGCCATCAGTTTCTGCTCGAACCCGACCTGAGCAAGAAACTGGACGACCTCAGCCGCGATCCATCAACGACCAAGTCAGCGATCGTGGCGAAGGCAGTCGAGGCGTTTATCGAGCGGCGTGGCGAGAACGAGCTCGACCGGCGCTACGGCGTAAGGCTCGACCGTCTTTCCCGTGACCTCGGTCATCTCAGACGCGACGGCGAAATGATCCTGGAGAGCCTGGCGCTCTTCATTCGGTTTTCCATCACCCTTCATGCTCACACGCCAGTCCCGGACAGGGCGACGCAGGCGATTGCCCAGGAGCGCTTCGACAAATTCGTCGAGCAAGTGGGCCGCCAGATCGCCTCCGGCAAACGGTCGCTTGGGAAGGGTAATGGCGGGGGAGGAGAAGGATGAGTTCTCATCCGGAGGTCGACTATCGCCGCCGTGCCATGTTGCGCACCGCCATGGGCCCAGCAATTGCTGAGGCCCTTGCCGATCCGTCTGTTATAGAGGTGATGGTCAATCCCGACGGTGCGCTGCGACTCGACCGGCTCGGAGAAGGTCGAGTCGGTACCGGCCTTCACCTCCACCCCTCCGAGGCGGAACGCATAATCCGCCTGGTCGCCTCCCATGTGCGCGCAGAGGCGCATGCCGAGAATCCGATCGTCAGCGCCGAATTGCCATCGGGCGAACGCTTCGAGGGGCTGTTGCCGCCGGTCGTATTGGCGCCGTGCTTTGCCATCCGCAAGCCGGCGGCGAAACTCTACACGTTGGCCAACTATGTCGCCGACCGCATCATGCTTCCGCTGCAAGCCGATGCGCTGAGGGAGGCGGTGCGCGAGCGGCGCAACATCCTGGTCGCCGGAGGCACATCCTCGGGCAAGACGACCCTTGCCAATGCACTCCTGGCCGAAGTCGCCGAATGCGACGAGCGGGTGATCCTGATTGAGGACACGCGCGAACTGCAATGCGCGGCAAAGGACTGCGTCGCCATGAGAACCAGGCGGGGCTTAGTCACGCTTGCCGATCTTGTGCGATCGACGCTGCGGCTCCGGCCCGACCGGATCATCGTCGGTGAGGTGAGGGGAGCGGAAGCGCTCGACATGCTTAAGGCGTGGAACACTGGTCATCCTGGTGGCATCGCCACGGTTCACGCCAATTCGGCGCGCTCGGCCCTCTACCGTATCGAACAGCTCGCCCAGGAGGCCGTCGTCACCGTTCCCCGCCGCCTCATCGCCGAGGCGATAGATCTGATCGTCTTCATCGCCGGCCGCGGATCCTCGCGCCGCATCCACGCGATCGCAGAGGTCACTGGCCTCGACGGCAGTGGCGACTACGCCGTTACCCCGCTCACGCTTCCTCAACTTCAGCAGCTTTGAAAGGTTACTCATGCGCAAGAAGCTTCGCTTTCTGTCGTCCACCGCGCTCGTGTTCGTTCTCACGGTCCCAGCCCGCGCAGCAGGCTCGGGCATGCCTTGGGAACAGCCGCTGCAGCAGATCCTGGAGTCTGTACAGGGACCGGTCGCCAAGATCATCGCCGTGATCATCATTATCACTACGGGCTTAACGCTTGCCTTCGGTGACACCGCAGGCGGCTTCCGCCGGCTGATCCAGATCGTCTTCGGCCTGTCGATCGCCTTCGCGGCATCGAGTTTCTTCCTCTCCTTCTTCTCCTTCGGCGGCGGGGCGCTTGTTGGATGAATACTGGGGAGCAGCATATCGACGGCTTCGAGGTTCCTGTTCATCGTGCATTGACGGAGCCAATCCTGCTCGGTGGTGCGCCCCGAGCGGTGGCCATCCTCTACGGCACCGTGGCCGCGGCAATAGGTCTAGGCCTGCAGCAGTGGATTGCCGGGTTGGTGCTCTGGATCGCCGGCCACACGCTCGCGGTGTTTGCCGCTCGCCGCGATCCGGACTTCGCCGGCGTGCTTGTCCGCCACCTTCGCATGAGAGGTTGGCTCGCATGCTGAACCTTTCAGAATACCGCAGCAAAGCCGACCGGCTTGCCGACCATCTGCCATGGGCCGCATTGGTCGCTCCCGGCATCGTGCTCAACAAGGACGGCAGCTTCCAGCGTACATTTCGGTTTCGCGGCCCGGATCTCGAAAGCGCGACGGAACCCGAACTCGTCGGCATCTGCGCGCGGGCAAACAACGCGCTGAGAAGGCTGGGCTCCGGCTGGGCATTGTTCTTCGAGGCCGAGCGCATCGAGGCGCTCGGCTATCCGAACGCGAATTTTCCCGACGCCGCGTCTTGGCTGGTCGATGAAGAACGACGCGCGGCCTTCGAGGGCAAGGTCGCGCATTACGAGAGCCGCCATCACCTGACTTTGCTGTTCATGCCGCCCCCGGACGCACGGGGCAGGGCGGAAAGCGCGCTCGTCGACGCACACCGATCTGGCCGCGGGAGAGACTGGCCCCAGGAACTGGCGCGGTTTCGCGACGAGACCGACCGGGTTCTCGATCTTTTGTCGGGTTTCATGCCCGAGGTACGCTTGCTCGACGATGCCGAGACCCTGACTTACCTGCACGGCACAATCTCGACCCGCCGCCATCCAGTCGCGGTCCCGGAAACGCCGATGTATCTCGACGGCGTGTTGGTCGATGTGCCGCTCACCGGCGGGTTGGAGCCGATGCTGGGCGACCAGCATCTTCGCACCCTGACCATCCTAGGCTTTCCCAATGTCACTCGGCCGGGAATTCTCGACGCCCTCAACCACCAGGATTTTGCCTATCGCTGGGTGACGCGGTTTATCCCGCTCGACAAGACGGAGGCCACCAAGACTCTGACGCGGTTGCGGCGGCAGTGGTTTGCCAAACGCAAGTCGATCGCGGCCATCCTGCGCGAGGTCGTGACCAACGAGCCCGTCCCGCTCGTCGACAGCGATGCCGACAACAAAGCGCTCGATGCCGATGCAGCGCTTCAGGCATTGGGCGGCGATCATGTCGGCTTCGGTTATCTCACCACAACGGTGACGGTGTGGGACGAGGACCATCTCGTAGCCGCGGAGAAACTTCGCGCGGTAGAGCGCATTGTCAACGGGCTTGGCTTCACGACGATCCGCGAAAGCGTCAATGCGGTCGAGGCGTGGCTCGGCTCGGTCCCTGGACATGTCTATGCCAATGTTCGCCAGCCGCTCGTTCACACGCTGAACCTTGCCCATCTCATGCCCCTGTCGTCGGTATGGGCCGGCCCGCCGACGAACGAGCACCTCGCCAAGATCACCCAGAGAGAGGCCCCGCCGCTTCTCTTCGCTCAAACGAGCGGGTCGACACCGTTCCGGCTTTCTACACACGTCCACGATGTCGGCCACATGCTGATCGTTGGACCGACCGGTGCCGGCAAGTCGGTTCTGCTTGCCCTGATCGCTCTGCAGTTCCGACGCTATGCCGGCGCACAGGTATATGTCTTCGACAAAGGCAATTCGGCCCGCGCGGCAACACTTGCGATGGGAGGAGACCACCACGCATTGGGGGTGGACGGGTCGCTTGCCTTCCAGCCGCTGCGCAACGTCAGCGACACTGGGACGCGCAGCTGGGCGGCCGAATGGATCGCCAGCCTCATTGCCCATGAGAACGTCACCGTCACGCCCGAGGTGAAAGAGGCGATCTGGTCGGCGCTCACCAGTCTTGCCACCGCGCCGGTGCAGGAACGTACGCTCACCGGCCTTTCGGTCCTGCTTCAGTCCAATGCGCTGAAGTCCGCGTTGATGCCCTATACGCTCGACGGTCCCTTCGGCCGCCTGCTCGATGCCGATGACGATCGGCTGGCCTTATCGGATGTGCAATGTTTCGAGACCGAGGAGCTGATGCACCGCCAAGGCGCTGTCCTGCCGGTGCTCACCTATCTCTTCCATCGTCTCGAAGAACGATTCGACGGGCGGCCGACGCTGCTCATGCTCGATGAAGCTTGGGCCTATCTCGACAACCCACTGTTTGCAGCGCGCATCCGCGAATGGCTGAAGATCCTACGCAAGAAAAACGTGTCGGTCATCTTCGCCACGCAGTCGCTTGCCGATATCGCTGGCTCTGCAATCGCACCCGCAATGATCGAGAGCTGCCCACAGCGCATTTTCCTGCCTAATGATCGTGCCGTTGAACCGCAGGCACGGGCGGCTTACGAGCACTTCGGTTTAAACGAGCGCCAGATCGAACTGATCGCCCGCGCGACGCCGAAACGGCAATATTATCTGCAGTCACGTCGTGGCAACCGGCTCTTTGAGCTCGGCCTCGGCCCCATCACGCTTGCACTTTGCGGTGCCTCCGATCCTGCCAGCCAAACCCTCATCGACAGAGCTTTGATCGAGCACGGGCAGGATAGCTTTGCCTCACGCTTCCTGAATGCGCGCGGCCTCGAGTGGGCCGCCGACCTTCTCAAGCAATTCCCTCAACCAGACAAGGAGCAATCGTCATGATGCGGCGCCGTTTTCTCTCCGGCCTGATCACTCTTTCCCTGATAGCCAAACCGATGGCTGAGTACGTCCAACCAGCCTACGCCCTGATCGTTTTTGATCCGTCGAACTATGCGCAGAACGTGCTGACGGCAGCGCGATCGCTGGAGCAGATCAACAACCAGATCCAGTCACTGCAGAACCAGGCAACCATGCTGCAGAACATGGCGCGCAATCTTCAGAGTCTCGACTTCTCTTCCGTCGGTCAGCTCACTGGTGCGCTCCATCGCATTGATGGCCTGATGGACCAGGCGAGTGGCCTGAGCTTTGAACTCAATAAGCTTCAGGACCAGTGGCGCAGGCAATATCCGGAAAGCTACGACGCCATGATCAAAGTGAGCGATGTGGCGAGCGCCGCACGCGAGCGCTGGCAGAGCGCGATGCAGGCGTTCCGCCAGACTATGGGCGTCCAGTCGCAGATCGTCGAGAATGTGCGCGGCGATGGCGACCTGCTTGCCGATCTCGTCAATCGCAGCCAGGGCGCGGCTGGCGCGCTTCAGGCAAGCCAGGCCACCAATCAGCTGATCGCGCTTTCGACCAAGCAGCAGATGCAGATCCAGACGCTGCTCGCGACGCAGTTCCGGGCTGAGGCCGAAGATGCCGCCCGTAAGGCGCAGTCCGAGGAGGCCGCTCGCGAGACGACGAAGCGCTTCCTTGGTTCCGGCACGGCCTATCCCGGTAACTGATCACCAGCTCTTCACGACGAGGAAGGCGGCGGCATGCACGACCTCGGGGTCATCGATCGATTCATGGAGACCTTCATCCGCTATGTTGACAGCGGGTTCGGTCTGCTTTCGGGCGACGTCGCCTTCCTCACCACCATTCTGATCGGTATCGACATTACACTGGCCGGTCTGGCGTGGGCGCTCGGCAACGAAACCAACATTCTCGGCCGGCTTGTCCGCAAGGTGCTCTATGTCGGCGTCTTCGCCTTCATCCTGAACAATTTCAAGAACCTCGCCGACATCATCTATCGGTCCTTTGCCGGCCTCGGCATCAACGCGTCCTCCGGCAATCTCTCCGCAGACAATCTCCTGCGCCCGGGCCGCATCGCCGCGACCGGTTTCGAAGGCGCGTGGCCCCTGCTTGATCAGGCAAGTCAGCTGCTCGGCTTTCCGGAAATCTTCGGCAACGCGCTGACCATCTTCGTGCTGCTCATGGCCTGGTTCCTGGTCATTATCGCCTTCTTCATTCTTTCCATTCAGCTCTTCATCACTATCCTCGAGTTCAAGCTCACCACGCTCGCCGGCTTCGTTCTGGTGCCCTTCGCACTCTGGAACCGATCGGCGTTTCTGGCCGAGCGCGTGCTCGGCAATGTCATCTCATCGGGCATAAAGGTGATGGTGCTCGCCATCATCGTCGGCATCGGCTCCACGCTGTTCGGCGAGTTCGCTTCCGCGCTGCATGGCAAGGAGCCGGACTTGGCGGCCGCCATGTCTCAGGTGCTGGGAGCGCTGACGCTGCTCGGGCTCGGCGTCTTTGGACCTGGGATCGCCTCCGGACTTGTTTCCGGCGCGCCGCAGCTTGGCGCGGGCGCCGCGCTTGGAACCACCGCAGCCGCTGCTGGCGCGTCGCTCGTTGCCGGAGGCGCAGGGTTCGCCGGCGCGCGAATGGCAGCTGGCGGCGGTCTGGCTGCAATCCGAGCCGGCACGACCATGGGCTCGGCTGCTTCCACCGCCTGGCAAATGGGCCGAGCAACCTCCCCTGACGCCGGCCTGCCCGGTGTGGCTGCAGGAATGCGCGGTGTGGGCAGTGCCGTCGGCGGCGCTGCAATGCGAGCGACACGATCTGCAGCGGGAGCCTTAGGGCGCAGCGCCGATGCCGGGCGCGAAGCCGCCTGGATAGCGACTGGCGGCACGCCGACCGCATCAATGACCGGAAGCCCTGCTGGTACACCCGCTGATGCCGCGCCGACGTGGGCAAGGCGCTTGCGTTCCGAACAGGCCGCGCGTGCCCATCGTCACGCTGCCATCCAGGCCGTCCGTGACGGTGACAGGCCGGGCGGCAGCGCCAATCCCTCTCTTAGCGACAAGGACGACTAGATGCTCTTCAAGCGACCCGTTCAACGTTACGGCAAGGCGCCCGAGCCGGTCACGCCGTATCAGAAGGCAGCCCAGCTCTGGGACGAGCGCATCGGCTCATCGCGGGTGCAGGCCCGGAACTGGCGGCTGATGGCTCTTGGCTGTCTGGCCTTGGCGACTGGGCTCTCCGGCGGCCTCGTTTGGCAGTCGATGCAAAGTCGCGTTGTGCCCTACGTCGTCGAGGTCGACCGCTTCGGCGAGGCGCGTGCCGTTGCGCCGGCAATCCGGGACTACGAGCCCACCGACGCGCAGATCGCGTGGCATCTTGGCCGTTTCATCCAGAATATCCGTTCCGTTTCCACCGATCCGGTGCTGGTGCGCCAGAACTGGCTGGCAGCTTACGATTTTGCCACCGACCGCGCCGCACGCTTCCTCAATGAGTATGCCAAGGCGAAAGATCCCTTCGGTCAGATCGGCATGCGCAGCGTGTCGGTGCAGGTGACCAGCGTGGTCAGGGCTTCCGACAGCTCGTTCCAGGTCAAATGGACCGAGCAGGTTTTTGAGCGCGGTAGTCTCGCCAGCACGACGCGCTGGACTGCGATCCTCACCATCGTGATCCGCCCGCCAAGCAATACGGACCAGCTGCGCAACAACCCGCTCGGCGTCTTCATCAACGCAATCGACTGGTCGCGCGAACTCGACAGCGTCGCGCCGACACCCGTTTCCCCGAAGGAGCCCGCCGATGACAAATAGAGCGCCACCGTTCCTTGCAGCATTGATCCTGTCCGCGTCAGCAGTCGTCCTCTCCGCCTGCGCGTCGAAGCCGATGCCGCCGTCTCAGATTTCCTATGACGCTAACGACTTCAAACCGGCTGCGGTTGAGAAACCGCCGGAGAAGCCGGTCAAGATCGTCGAGGTACCAAAGCCCCTGCCGCTGCCAGGCCAGTTGCAGCCTGACCCCGGCAAGATTGTCGACGACAAACGCTCTCCCGAAGAACGCGTCACCGATGCCAACCAGGCGGCAACGCAGCAACCCACCAAGTATGGCTATGTCAATGCGGTTCAGGTCTATCCCTTCACAGATGGCGCGCTCTATCAGCTCTATGCCGCGCCGGAGCGTGTCACCGATATTGCCCTGCAGCCGGGCGAGAAGCTAACAGCCGTGTCGGCCGGCGACACGGTTCGCTGGGTCATCGGCGACACCGTCAGCGGCACCGGTGACAACCAACGCACCCACGTGCTGGTAAAACCCTTTGCGCCCGGGCTAAGCACAAATCTGGTGATCACCACGGAACGGCGGACATATCACCTGCAGCTTCAAAGCACCCAGAAGACCGCCATGGCGGCGATCTCCTGGACGTACAGCGAAGACCAGATCATCGCGCTGCGCCAGCGTAACGTTCAGGCCGAGGCTGCTATGCCGGTCGCTTCGAATGTGGCCCTCGAGAACATTCGTTTTCGCTATTCAATCAGTGGTGACACGCCGCCGTGGAGACCGGCGCGTGCCTTCGACGACGGCAGCAAAGTCTACATCGAATTTCCGCGCCGCATAGATCAGGGCGAAGCGCCGCCGCTATTCATCGTGGGTTCTGACGGGGGGAGCCAGCTCGTCAACTACCGCATGCGCGGCAACTATTACATTGTCGATCGGCTCTTTGCCGCGGCAGAACTGCGGCTGGGCGCTAAGCCGCAGCAGGTGGTGCGCATCACAAGGACCGACGGCCGCCAATCACCGCGGCGTATACCACTTTTTGCACGCTCAAGCCGTTGAGGGGAGGGGCTCATGACTGATGCTTCCCGCTCCGATGCTCCGCCGAAACTCGATCCCGAACAGCTGCAGCTGCGGGCCTCGCCCCGCCCCGCTGTGCGGTTCAGGCGCGGCGTGATCGTCGCTATCGCCGCAGTCGGATCCGGTGCCATATTCGGCGTCACCATGATGGCGCTCCAGGGACCGGCTTGGCGCTTCAAAGAGCAGGCGAAAGACCTCTACCACACCGAGCACAAACCAACCGCCGAGGGACTCGACGCGCTTCCCAAAGACTATTCCGGAATGAAACCGAAGGCGCCTGTGCTTGGACCACCGCTGCCGGGAGATCTCGGCCGCCCCATTCTTGAGCGGCAGCGTCAGCTCGGGATCGCGCCGGGGCAGGAGGCATCCGCCGAGGAGCAGCGCCTTGCTCAGCAGGCGATCGCGGCGCGCGAGTCGCAAGTCTTGTTCCGGATCGACAATCGACCCAGAGAGACAGATGTCGCCGGCGGCGGGCAGAGTGCGCAGGATCCGTTTGAGGCGCTTCCGCAACCCGGAGCGACACGCGGGTCGGCTTCCGTTGCGCCAGACGAGGGCGACCAGAACAACCAACAGCGCAAGCTCGATTTTGTCAGCCAACGTCACACAAGCGGGATATACAATCCGCACGCGCTGCAGACGCCGGCCTCGCCCTATCAGCTAATGGCCGGCAGCGTGATCGCGGCAAGCCTGATCACCGGCGTCAATTCCGACTTGCCCGGCCTCGTCGTTGCGCAGGTCACCGAGAATGTGCACGACACAATCACGGGCAGCACCTTGCTCATTCCGCAAGGCTCACGTCTCATCGGCGTCTACGACAGCGTTGTTGCCTTCGGGCAAAGACGGGCGCTGTTGGTCTGGCAGCGAATTCTGCTGCCCGATGGCTCGTCGATTGAAATCGACAATCTGCCAGCGACTGACACGGCCGGCTACGCAGGACTGGAGGACAACGTTGACTTCCACACCTGGCAGCTGATCAAGGGAGTGGCGCTTGCCACATTGTTGGGCGTCGGCACGGAGTTGAGCCTGGGTGAAAACGAGAGCGACTTGGTCAAGGCGATCCGAAAATCGGTCCAGCAGAACGTCAGCCAAGCCGGCCAGCGCATCACCGAGAAGAACCTGAATGTTCAGCCCACCATCACAATCCGCCCAGGTTGGCCACTGCGCGTCATGGTGCATAAGGACCTCTTGCTGCGGCCATACGCGAGTTGAGCGGGAGGGATTATGGCCAACTTGAAACTTGGAAAGCTTCCAGACCGAACACCTTCGAAAATCACCATCACCGTCAGCGCGGAGTTGAGCCAAGCACTCAAGGAGTATGCTGCGCTCTATCGTCAGACCTATGGCGAGTCTGAAACGGTGGCGGAACTCATCCCTTTCATGCTGGCGGGGTTTCTGGAAGGCGATCGAGCATTTGCTAGGGCCAGAAAAGAAGGTTTGCCGACGGCCAGCATGCCGGAGAAGTCGCGGCGTCTGGAAGGCTCAGATTCCGAGTAGCCGAGGCAGAGAGTTGGTCAAGTCCACTATTGCGCGTCGCCCAATCGCCGGGTGTCCATCAGTCTAGTGGTCGTGCCGAAGGCCAGGCACCCGGTTATGGTACCGGGGATTCGGATTAACGACTCGGGACACTGCATCGATGTCATCTTCGGCAGCACGTAGATGCCAGACATCAGCTCAGGGGTCGCCTGTCTCCGATTGGGTATTGGCTGCGTGCCTTGTCATGCGTTTCCCCAACGAGAGAGACATCTCGTAGTTCAGCAAGGCGGACTATATCTCGCCGATGGCGAACGACTTCCACGTGGTTCCAATCCGTCTTAATTAACGGTCGCCGATGCGTAGTCAAACGTCGCTGTAGTCGGTTCGCCATCGGCAAAAACCGCCACCGGCACCCTCCGGTTCAAACTGCGACCGAGTGCCTGGCCTTTCCGCTTTGGAAGTATTTGTCGAAACTGGCCGCGATGCTTCGGACGAAGGGGCGACTTTCAGCCGGCACGACGAAACGCTCGCCATCCAGTTCAAGCAATCGAACGGGATCGTGGAGAGCCATGGCACTCGACCGAAGCAGGAGGTTCTGGCCGGCTTTGCCGAAGCGTTCCACCAGATCGACCGCCGAGAAGGCGAAATCACACATCAGCCGCTCGATGATCCAGCCGCGGACGCAGTCATCATCGGAAAACGCGATGCCGCGCACCGCGGCCAGTCCGCGCCCTGCAACCATCCGACTGTACTCCGCGGTCGCCGGCATGTTCTGCACATAGCCTTGGCGAAAACGGCTGATGGATGAAGGGCCAAGCCCGATCAGTGTCTCGCAGCGATCCTCGGTGTAGCCCTGGAAATTGCGATGCAAGGTCCCTGTACGGGCTGCTTGCGCCAACGCATCGCTTGGCTTGGCGAAATGATCGAGCCCTATCGCTTCATATCCCTTGTCCACAATCGCTCGCGCAGCGAGTTGCGATTGGGCCAACCGCTCCGCGGGGCCAGGCAGCCACGCTTCGTCGATCATCGTCTGGTGCTTCTTGAACCAGGGCACATGCGCGTAGCCGAACAGCGCCATCCTGTCTGGTTCCAGGGTCAGCGCCTGCGCTACAGTGGAACAGACGCTGTCGCTGGTCTGGTGCGGCAAGCCGTAGAGCAGGTCCAGATTGACGGAACCGACGCCGCGTGAACGAACTCCGTCGACAACTGTCTTGGTCTGCAGGAAGCTCTGCTCGCGGTTGATCGCCTTCTGCACCTTCGGGTCAAAATCCTGCACACCAAGGCTTGCCCTGGTTATGCCGATTTCGGCCAGTGCATCGAGGCGCGCCTCGTCCATGTCGTTGGGATCGATTTCGACGCTGATTTTCGTGTCCGGGACAAAGTCGAACCTGTCCCGCACAAACGCACCAAGAGCCACCATGTCCTCGGGCTTCAGCATGGTGGGCGAACCGCCGCCGAAATGGACTGCGCGGACATGCCCCTTGCCGCTGACGAGACCCGCAACCGTCGCGATCTCCGCACATAGCGAGCGCAGATAAGCCGTTACCGGCACATAGTGGCGCGTCTGCTTGGTATGACACGCACAGAACCAGCAGAGTCTATCGCAATAGGGGATGTGCAGATAGAGCGAGATCCCGCCGCCACTTTCGAGGGCCTGCAGCCAGCCACGACAAACGGCGGCATCGACGCCCGCGTGAAAATGGGGCGCGGTAGGATAGCTGGTATAGCGCGGGACGTTCTCGCCCACCCGGGCAGCTAATTCGGACTGCATGTCCTGTTCCACCATCTTTGGATCACTGGAACTCTGGGCTTGTTGGCGAGCCAAAGCCCTGATTTCGGTCAATCAGCAACTCGGACAAACTGCCGCAAGGATTTTTCTACCCTGGATTGGTACCCTGTCGGCGCTTGGGAGAGGGGTAGAGCGAGCGCATGGCATTACGGCAAGACATTCACAGTTCCGGCGTTCCCGTTCTTTGCCTCTCTTGCGAGGCAAGGCGTCGTGGTGTCTGCGGTGCGCTCGATCCAGATCGTTTGGTTGGGCTCGCTAGGACTTCGTCGAGGCACAAGATTGAGCCAGGAGTCGAACTGATCGGCGACGCCGAGGCCGTCGACAGCTATTCGAATGTGCTTTCGGGCGTGGTGAAGCTCACAAAGAGACTTTCGGACGGGCGCCAGCAGATCGTAGCTCTCCGGTTTGCACCGGATTTTCTGGGACGACCCTTCAAGGTCGAAAGCGAGATCAATGCGGAAGCGGCAACAGCTGTCACGCTGTGCTCGTTTCCGAAGGCAGCCGTGGAACGGATGATGAAGGAATCACCGGAACTCGAGAATCGCCTGCTCAGGCAGACTCTGGACGAACTCGACGCAGCACGCGAATGGATGGTGACGCTGGGGCGCAAGACGGCATCGGAAAAGGTGCCAAGTTTTCTCCTCATGATCGCCCGGAATATCGACTCCAGTGTTGACCCGGCCGCCAGGTCAGCGTCGTTCGATCTGCCGCTGACTCGTTCCGACATCTCTGATTTCCTTGGACTTACGAACGAGACCGTGACCCGCCAACTGACGCGATTGCGGGCTGACGGCGTGATCCGGATCGAGAACAGACGCCACGTGATGGTGGACAGCATGAGCCGGCTGGAGCAGCGTTGCGGTGGCCGAAGGGCGCGGCAGTTTGAATAACCCAGTGCGGCCGGGGTCTGCGTCGCCAACTCCTTTGTGGAAGCACACGCCAGTTCGAATGTGTCGCCATAAGGCTTCGAAAGGCCGCGGTAGTATGAACCCGACCAGCTTCCGCGCTCGCTATCGGATCACCTGACCAATCGCCAAAAGTGTTTCGGACAGCTCGCCGGCGAAGCATTGATCCTCGGGGTGGCCGACACGCATGGGCTGGCAAGATTGCCCTTCCTCGAACCTGTGAACGTCACGAAGCAGCGCAACGGGCGTTACCCATCCCGGGCCATTCGAAACGAGCGACGTTTAGCAAGGCATCGGCAATACTTTTCAGCGCGTCGCAGAGCCCCCGCTTTTTCGAATGGGCAGGCCTCATTGTGTCACCCACCCGGCTCCGAGCCCACCCCACTTATCCATCAGCGGGTAGGGCCGCGCTGCGTTCCCTCCTCCTTCGCCACCATCTGATTGCGCCGAACTCGGTGCTGCCCGAAACAAAACCGGGCGACCCTGACATGGATCAGGGCGAGCAGGCGGCGGCCGCGCAATTGATGCACGGCGGATTTGGCGTCCGCCGGATTCGAGATCGGGATTTGCGATGAAATTCGGCACAGAGATCGTCCTTCTAAGCCTGGTTGCTTTTGCGGCCCTGCTGGCTGCCGGTTTCGGCATAGATGTAGCTTTCCGCCAGCATATGTGGGTGTTGTTCTTCGCCGTAGCTGGTTTCACCGCGATCCTGTTGCGCAATACGGAGTTCAAGCCGGCAGTTCCGATAGACCCCGCCGCTTTTATGGACGGTCCAATCCGTTACGGGGCCGTCGCGACAGTGTTTTGGGGCGTCGTAGGCATGCTGGTCGGCGTGGTCATCGCGCTGCAGCTTGCCTACCCGGATCTTAACATCGAGCCCTGGTTCAACTTCGGCCGCTTACGGCCTTTGCATACTTCCGGCGTGGTTTTTGCCTTCGGCGGCAATGCGCTGCTTTGCACGTCGCTTTATGTCGTGCAGCGCACCTGTCGTGCCAGACTGTTCGGCGGCGATCTCGCCTGGTTCGTGTTCTGGGGCTATCAGCTGTTCATCGTCATGGCGGCAACCGGCTACCTGCTCGGCATCACCGAAAGCCGCGAATACGCCGAGCCCGAATGGTATGTGGACCTGTGGCTGACCATTGTGTGGGTCGCCTACCTCGTCCTGTTCCTCGGCACCATCCTGAAGCGCAGGGAACCGCACATCTACGTCGCCAACTGGTTCTATCTGTCCTTCATCGTGACGATCGCGATGCTGCATGTGATCAATAACCTATCGATGCCCGTCTCGTTCGTGGGTTCAAAGAGCTATTCAGCTTTCTCCGGCGTCCAGGATGCCTTGACGCAGTGGTGGTACGGCCACAACGCGGTCGGCTTCTTCCTCACCGCCGGCTTCCTCGGCATGATGTATTATTTCGTGCCCAAGCAGGCCAACCGACCTGTCTATTCCTACAGGCTGTCGATCATCCACTTCTGGGCTTTGATCTTTCTCTACATCTGGGCCGGTCCGCACCACCTCCACTACACCGCTCTGCCGGACTGGGCCCAGACGCTCGGTATGGTGTTCTCGATCATGCTCTGGATGCCTTCGTGGGGCGGCATGATAAACGGCCTGATGACGCTCTCGGGCGCCTGGGACAAGCTGCGCACCGACCCGATCATCCGCATGATGGTCATGGCCATCGCCTTCTACGGGATGTCGACGTTCGAAGGCCCGATGATGTCAATCAAGGCCGTCAACTCGCTCTCGCACTACACCGACTGGACCATCGGTCACGTCCATTCGGGCGCGCTCGGATGGGTTGGCATGATCTCGTTCGGCGCGATCTATTTCATGGTCCCGAAATTGTGGAACCGCGACCGGCTTTATTCGCTGCGGCTCGTCAACTGGCACTTCTGGCTGGCGACGCTTGGGATCGTCGTCTACGCTGCGGTGATGTGGGTCTCCGGCGTCATGCAGGGCCTGATGTGGCGCGAATACGACGAGCAGGGCTTTCTGGTCTTCTCATTCGCCGAGACCGTCGCAGCCATGCATCCCTACTATGTCATGCGCGCTCTGGGCGGCGCGATGTATCTCGCCGGAATGCTGATCATGGCGTGGAACATCGCGATGACGATCCTCGGTTACCAGCGCGAGGAGCAACCGATGCCGCGGTCAATCGCCGCTGTCCGACCTGCGCGATCGGGAGCCAGAAAATGGGTTTGATGGACAAACACGCCGCCATCGAGAAGAACGCCACGCTTCTTCTCGTCGGCTCCCTTCTGGTGGTGACGGTCGGCGGCATAGTCGAGATCGCGCCGCTCTTCTATCTCGACAATACGATCGAGAAAGTCGAAGGCATGCGGCCCTATTCGCCGCTCGAGCTCGCCGGCCGCAACATCTATGTGCGCGAGGGCTGCTACCTCTGCCATAGCCAGATGATCAGGCCGTTCCGCGACGAAGTCGAGCGCTATGGGCACTACAGCCTGGCGGCCGAGTCAATGTATGACCACCCGTTCCAGTGGGGATCGAAGCGCACCGGACCGGACCTCGCGCGGGTGGGCGACCGCTATTCGAATGGATGGCACGTTCAGCATCTTACCGACCCGCGCTCTGTGGTGCCGGAATCGATCATGCCGAGCTACGCGTTCCTGAAGGAAGCGCGGATCGAGGTGAAGGACTTCTCTACGCACCTGATCGCGAACAGCCGTGTGGGCGTGCCTTACTCCGACGAAATGATCGCGAGCGCGAATGCCGATCTCATGGCGCAGGCCGATCCCAACGTCGACACATCCGGTCTTGAAGCGCGGTATCCGAAGGCCAAGCTCGGTGACTTCGATGGCAATCCGCAGCAGGTCACCGAGATGGATGCCCTGGTCGCTTACCTCCAGATGCTCGGCACTCTGGTCGATTTCAAAAACTATGACGAAGCCGCCGGTTACCGCTAAGGAGAGAATGGTGATGACCTACAACTTCATGCGGGCGTTTGCCGACACTTGGGGCCTGCTCGCCATGGCGCTGTTCTTCGTCGGATGCATCACCTTTGCGCTCCGTCCCGGCAGCAGGACGCGAGCCGACGAAGCTGCTCGAATCCCTCTCAAGGACGACTGATCATGAGCGGTGAGCACATTGACGAAGTCTCCGGCGTCTCGACCACCGGCCATGAATGGGACGGGATCAAGGAGCTCAACAATCCGCTTCCGCGCTGGTGGGTGATCACCTTCTACGTCACCGTCGTCTGGGCGATCGCCTACACCATCGCTTATCCCGCATGGCCTATGCTGAGCTCCGCCACCCGAGGCGTGCTCGCCTATTCCAGCCGCAACGATGTCAAGAATGAGCTGGCAGCGGCCGAGGTCGCCAAGGGCAAGTATGTTGCCGCCCTTCAGGCGAAGACCGTCTCCGAGATTGCCGCCGACGATGTGTTGCGCGGATTCGCTATCGCGGCCGGTGGCGCCGCGTTCAAGGTCAATTGCGTTCAGTGTCATGGCTCCGGCGCCCAGGGTTCGAAGGGCTTTCCCAACCTGAATGATGACGACTGGCTGTGGGGCGGAAGTGCCGAGCAGATCCAGCAGACAATCGCGCACGGCATCCGCTTTGCCTCCGACCCCGACACGCGCCTGTCGGAAATGCCGGCCTTCGGTGACATCATTACGCCCGAGCAGATTAGCCAGGTCAGCGCTTATGTCTCGAGTCTATCCGGCGCTGTTGGCGATCAAGCATTGGTCATACCCGGCGCCAATGTTTTCGCCGAGAATTGTGCCGCCTGTCATGGTGATAAGGCAAAGGGAAACACGGAGCTTGGCGCACCCGACCTGACCGACGCGATCTGGCTCTATGGGGCGGGCGAGTCGGCTATTGCCGCGCAGGTTCGCGCGCCAAAGCAAGGCGTCATGCCGGCCTGGGCTGGGCGTCTCGGCGAGGTCAAGGTTAAGGAACTTGCGGTCTATGTCCATTCGCTTGGCGGCGGAGAATAGGAACGGAAGCCTATTCTCGGCCCTCCCCCTGCCAAGCGACGAGGCCCGGCGCGAGCCGGGCCTCGACACCATTCCGGCTACGACCTGCACCAACGTGGCACGGACCGGCTACGCGAGGCTGTTCGACGGGCGGCCTGACATCGGCTGCGGAACTGGAGATGCTACGTGCGTGACAAAACGCAGACAGAACCGCCCGAAGCAGAAGCGACCGACTCCCCCAACACCCGCGAGCCGCTTTATGCCCCACGCAAGAAGGTGTTCCCCAAGCGAATCTCGGGCAGCTTTCGTCGCTTCAAATGGCTGGTGATGGCGATCACGCTGGCGATCTACTACCTGACGCCTTGGCTGCGTTGGGATCGGGGGCCGTTTGCCCCGGACCAGGCTGTGCTGATCGATCTCGCCAATCGCCGCTTTTACTTCTTTTTCGTCGAGATTTGGCCGCAGGAATTCTACTATGTTGCCGGCCTGCTGGTCATGGCCGGCATTGGCCTTTTCCTGGTCACTTCCACGGTCGGCCGGGCCTGGTGCGGCTATACCTGCCCACAGACCGTATGGGTCGACCTGTTTCTGGTTGTCGAGCGCGCGATCGAGGGCGACCGCAACGCGCGCATGAAACTCGATGCCGGCCCCT
This sequence comes from Mesorhizobium sp. WSM4830, assembly GCF_055811495.1. NCBI lineage: Bacteria > Pseudomonadati > Pseudomonadota > Alphaproteobacteria > Hyphomicrobiales > Phyllobacteriaceae > Mesorhizobium > Mesorhizobium sp. WSM4830. The sequence goes on from NZ_JBVVQI010000048.1 coordinate 29,108, forward strand.
GGGCCGCGCGCAAGCTTGTGCTGCGTGTATCCAAACACGCTATCTGGCTGGTCATAGGCGCGGCAACGGGGGGTGCCTGGATTTTCTATTTCGCCGATGCGCCAACTTTAATTCGAGAGGTCTTCACTGGGACCGCAGCGCCCATCGCCTACATCACCATCGTGGTGCTGACGGCGACCACCTACACGTTCGGCGGACTGATGCGCGAGCAGGTCTGCACCTATATGTGCCCATGGCCGCGCATCCAGGCGGCCATGCTCGACGAGAATTCGCTCACCGTAACGTACAATGATTGGCGCGGCGAGCCGCGTTCGCGCCACGCCAAGAAGGTGCTTGCCGCGGGGCAGCCGGTTGGAGACTGCGTCGATTGCAATGCCTGTGTCGCCGTCTGCCCGATGGGGATCGACATTCGCGACGGTCAGCAGCTTGAATGCATCACGTGCGCGCTCTGCATCGACGCTTGCGACGGCGTCATGGACAAGCTCGGCAAGGAGCGGGGACTGATCTCCTACGCGACATTGTCCGATTACAACGCCAACATGGCGGTAGCCACCGCAGGCGGTTCTTGCTCGGTGAACCCGTCGCTTGTGCGGACCGACGGCGGCGCTTTCTCCGACAGGTTGGCCCATTTCCATCTCCGCAAGATCTTCAGGCCGCGAACCTTCGTCTACATGGGCGCGTGGTCTGCGATCGGTCTTGCCCTGCTCTATTCGCTGCTGACTCGCGACCGGCTCGAGGTCAGCGTTCTGCACGACCGCAATCCGCAGTTCGTGACGCTGTCCGATGGCTCGATCCGCAATGGTTACACCGTCAAGCTGCTCAACATGATCCCCGAGCCAAGAACGGTTGTCGTCACCATGCAGGGCTTACAAGGCGCCGAAATGAATGTCGTTGGGATCGACCTGCCTGCAGATCGCTCATTTGCCATCGCCGTCGAACCAGACCGGCTGAAGATGCTGAAGGTTTTCGTCCGCCAGCCGGCTGAACAGCTCAAGGGGCAAGCGCAGACATTCAAGTTCCGGGTCGAAGACAAGGCAAGTTTCGAAGTCGATGAATACACGGCCACGTTCAACGCACCGGAGATCCTTAGATGAGCGTCAATATGCGAAGGCCCCGCGAATTTACCGGAAGGCATATGCTGCTTACCATTCTCGGCTTTTTCGGCGTGGTTGTTGGCGTGAATGTGACCATGGCGACGCTGGCCAGCACGAGCTGGACCGGTCTTGTCGTTGAAAACTCCTATGTGGCGAGCCAGCAGTTCAACAAGAAGGCCGAGGAGGGGCGCGCGCAGGCCGCACTCGGCTGGACCGGCAAACTCACCATCGCATGGGGCGAGGTCCGCTACAGCCTCAGTGATGCCGCCGGCAAGCCCATTCCCCTGCATTCTGTGAAGGTTCTGTTTCGCCACCCCGCTTACGAGGCGGAGGACAAATCCGTCACTCTGGCCTTTGCGACAGGCCAGGAATTTGCGGCGCAGCACACGCCGAGAGATGGCGTCTGGATCGTCGAAGTCGATGCCGATGCTGGTCT
>NZ_JBVVQI010000049.1:0-30454 GCF_055811495.1 Mesorhizobium sp. WSM4830
TCGTAAGGACGACCTTAAGAGCGCAGCCTCGCTACCGTGCCATCTTCTCGCAAGGCGGCCTTCGCCGGAGGCGTACGGACGACCTTAAGAGCGCAGCCTCGCTACCGTGCCATCTTCTCGCAAGGCGGCCTTCGCCGGAGGCGTACCCTAGACTGATCGCTGAGGCGCTTTTTTCGGGCCGGCTCGTCCTTGCCGTGCCGGCCGGCGATTCCGCCCTCCCCTCGCGGCGGTCGAGCGGGTCGAGTTGGCGAAGAGTAGTCGCGGGTTGGATGCAGCGGTGTTGGCGGGTTGAGAGTTGCTGCCGCGAAGGCCACCCACGGAGGTTCCAACTCGGCTGCTAAGAACGCACCTGTCGGACAGTATCAAATCCAACCACTGCGACCTTAATTGCTCCACTTGAATTGTGGTCCATTGACAATGCCGCCGACGCGAGCGAGCCAACCACAGCGGCAAAGAGAGTCCGTTTGCCTGTTTCCGGATCAATCCAGTATCTCGAACGATGATTGGAAACCACCAAGATGCCGTGACGCCGCGTGGCCGGTTTCAGATAGTTTTCCACCAGCTGTGTACGGAGGGCGTCATTAAGTTGACGCAAGCTCCAATCCTTGCCGCCGTGCTTAACTTCGATGGCCACCTCGCAATGGGCCGTGTTCGACACAACAACTATATCGGGGCGATCGCTATCAGCTACAAATGCTTCACGATAAGTTCTGAATCGCTTGCGCGCTCTCAAGTCCATCTGCTCCATAAGCCAGTTCCGAACCTCGTCCTCGTCTCCTGCTCGCTGGAGCAACGCGCGTGAGGATACGTCGGCCTTATGGAGATGGAAATTGATGTCGGCGAGCACGCCCAAGGCAACACTGAAAAGGTCATCGCCAGTCTTCACAGGCGCCAAGTGTGATCGCTCCAATTCTCGCGTCTCCGCTGGCGTCCAAGCAGGGCGCTCTGAATCCTGCTCGGCTTTGGCCCGGGCTAGCTCGCGAAAACGTTCTATTCGGCCCGAAAATAGTGCTTCTTTTGGGAGGCGGTTGATCGAGCGGAAGGCCTCCTCTCCCGGTCGCTTCAAAAGGCTTGAAAGAATAGAACTCCTGGCGCTTTCGGCATAATCCCGTGGGCCAGGCGTGTACGTTCCCTCGTGTCGGGTGTCATCCTCAGGACGGATGTGTCGGTAAGCGAGCCTCAACAGGTCCTCCAAGGTTTGCACATCTGCGCGCCCTAATGCAGGTACTGCTAGGCCATGGTGATGGCCGTCGAACAGTCGACCGATAATGCGTGTTGCGCGCGTGACGCCCGAGGCTGGCTCGACGGGCCCTATCCAATGTTGCAGGAGTTCTAGCCCTCGGGCTGGCGACAACAGAAACACTAATCCAAGATTTCCAAGTGCGAAGTCTTCCTTGTCGTCCCTACAGCTTTGGAAGCGGTGTTCAAACGTCGCAGCCAACTTTTGGAATTGTTTGGACTGGAGTTCGCATTGTGCAAGTATTGGGATCGCACGTTGTAGCGTTTCGACATTTCCAGCCTCTGCGCCAATTATTACATCAGCAATAACATCTTGGACAGGCCGCGATATTTGCGCTCCATGAGATGCATAGTGGTACAAGAAGTAGCTGGCGACTTCGCTAGGTCCTATCCATTCTCGCGTAATCTGATTGTGGAGAATGGAAATCGTTGCCAGTGGATGCGCCGATACAAGCCTATCCATCCAGTCAGGAAAACCCTCCTCGGTCAGGCAACCATGTCGGGCTGCCAAGGATGCGTCGGTAGCGCACAAGTCTTCCGGCCAGTCGGGTGCCTCGGCGGCCTCCATGTCTATTCCGCCGAACGCAAGCAGCGTCAATCTTGACGTCGTGACAATCCCGCCGGGCTTTCGATCGGGTCGCGCGGGTTGGACGTTCCGCCACATGGCCATCATGCCGTCTCGATAGGCTTCGGCCACGTGTCGGCTGAACCCTTCCTCCAGAAGTCGCCACTGTCTGGGTGCATCAGCACGATCAGAGTTGGTCCGCCGTCTCAGCCAGCGGGTCAAGTCCTCCAGTCTATGAATGCCCGACTTCCAATCCTTGAGGTTTTCTGCCCGACTTAAGAGCGAAGGTTCTTGTTCCAACAATCTGCCAAATGCGCGCCAGGACTCCTTGTCGCGCTCCTCCCGAGCCCGGTGCTTTCGTTCTCGAGCTTCGTGTTCCTTGCGGTAGCGTCGGTCTTCGGGGCTCTCCTTCCGAGGTGCAAGATACCCGTCAAGATCTTGCTGCAACAAAGAATTGGAGCTGGCGATCTCCTTTAGTCGCTCCAGCCCAGAATCTGGCCGGCCAGCAGCATCAATGACCCCGAATGCTGCGCAGAACGCGATCCGACGATCATTGACGTTCGGTTTTGTGGCCGCATCATTGAGAAGCCAACTGAGATCCTTGTCGGCTGCGGCGAAAAAGGTCGGGCCTCCGAAATAGAGCTGCCAAGGCCGAATGATCTCCCGATCTCTTGAGTTTTCAGACCCCCTCACTTCGGCAACGTCCGCCCAGAGCAAAGCTCGATTAATTCTTGGGTTTGCCCTTACGAGTTCCGGAATGGTCGGCATCTTGTCGCCGCTGGACCAATTTTCGCCGTTACGCTCTATCGCCATCAATAACTTGATCAATCCAGAAGGCGGTTCACCACTCCGCACCCTAGACAACTCCCCCCGTAATGCGGAGCCAATCTCTTTTGCCAAGAAGCCAAACTGAGCAGATACTCTTCTGTACTCGCTTTTGAACGGCTGACGAAACACCAGATCGCTAAGCGCTTCGGCGAGCTTTGGACGGTCGGAAACAGGGGTCCTTTCGAAAAGCGACGAGATTTCGTGACGAAATCCTTCGGTCGACCCAGACCTCGGAGGCTTGGAGTGTTCTATAAGTGCGATCAACTCCTCGACACCGATGTGGCCCGGAAACAGGGCTGTCGCGAATCCAGCTGCTAGCCTTGCGCTCATAGATGATGGATCCGAAGCCGCGCGCTCCTTTGCCCAACGGATCCCTTCCGCATCCTGACAGGCTACAATACCGTTGAGTGCGAGCACTCGATGGTAATCATGTTCCTGCTCATTCTCGATTACCGATCTTAGTATCTTTTCACACCCGCATATCGCTCTATCGCGAATTAGGCGGAGCAGCAGGAAACGGAAATCTTCGCGGGTATTGACATTCCAGGCATTACCGATGTCGCCTGCAAGGCGCTCGTCTGCAAAGAGGACCAGGTTCCGGTGATCGAGACTGGCGTCTGAAACCTCACCATCCAGATGCTTCTCTGCGAGTGAGGCTAGGATTCGTCTTCGACAGTCGATGTCTAATGATCTGGGGTCACCATATTGGAGTACGACTATCGGCTCACGGCGTATTATCTCGTCGCAAAAGTCTTTGCGCCACTGCGCCAACCAAGCTGCGGCAGCGCGGAGGGATGGTGCGATAGTCTCAACTCCATACTTTTCTACAAAGATTAGGTTCCAGATTTCTGGTACGGGGCATCCGTTTGTTAGTAGCCGATCCAACCAACACGCTGTGAGATACTCCTGGACGGTTCGATGATTAAACCTGATCCTTCCGTAAGTAGACGGTGCGAAGAGCGCACGCATAAGCAGTGCCTCCCCTCCGGCTGAGGTTAACTCGTCCAAAACCATAACAGGATCGATGGCGCCGCTGGTTAGGCTCGGATCACTCTCTGATGACGCCTTCAAAGTGAAGGACTTTCCAAACGTCAATGCTGCCGCGAGGCTCTCTGCGGAAAGACGCGCCTGGTCTGGCCTCAGGTCGGCAAGCCGAGCATATGTCTGATTGGATTCAAGCAGCTTACGCTGAATGCTGAATTCAGTCATCTGCGTTACGCTTCCGAGCTGCCCGTGCTCTAGCCAGTAGGCAACCATGTCCAAGACGTCGCCAGGACGCTGAGCCATGTTCTCAAGCCCCGCGACGTCAATCGCCTCGGAGAATGCTTGGACATCATCTACACCATGTCGCGCGGCGAGATTGGCTGCCATCTGTCTGTTGAGCGGGACCAGACGAACTATGAGCGGCTCAAAGGAATTTAACAGCTGAGATGGGTCGCCAGAGCTTCGATCAGATTTCCTGTCGTTGAAGACCGGATCTAAAAGCTTCTTTTCCTTGTCCTCTGGGAGGACTGTTTCGGCACGCTTTGGGGCAGGTCGAATGTATTCTTCAATTGTGCTTCTATCGTCGCGATCCTCCCAGATGAACGCCCGACAGGAAACGTATACATGGACTCGATCAAGGGAAGGTCCGCAGTCCCTGGCAAAACGCTTGAGGGCTGTTGCGAAACTCTTTCGATTTAGTCGGGCCTCGTCGACGGAGTCTAAAAAGAACCAGCCGAGTTCGGTTCCTGCTTTCCATCTTTCGAGTCGGTCAGCTTCCTCGAGACCGAGAGCGCCTTCAAGTCCTTGGTCCGCTAATTCCTCGACGCGTACATTGAAGGCCGCTTTTCCCTCATTGCTCAGTAATGAAGCTTGACTCCGAAATTCTTCGGTTTTGCCGGTTGAAGCCTCGGCGAGCACAACTACTCGACGATAAGTTAGGAGTTTTTGCCAATCGAGCCAGCCGTATGTCGTCGGACCCCAGAAGCGGGTGAGATTGAAATCAGGATCTATCTCCTGATCCTTCGCAACTGGAGCGAACCAGCGATTTAGCTCAACGAATGACATTCAAAGCTCACATGCGACTCGAAGTTGCGCCGGAAGGATTCCTATCTGTTACGGCACACTAGGCAACTACTGGCCCAAAAACTGAACTGCAACGATACCCTGCAAGTCAGGCGGCAGCGAACGTTCCTATTGCCAGTGCAAGCAGAAGTTTTCCCGCAGCGCTTAGGATGTCGCAGTTGGCGCGAGACAGATGAACTTCCCCCACCCCGCTCACGGCACAAATATCAAAAACACATACGTGCAAAACACCACCAGATGCACCAGCCCGGTCAGGAACGTCGTTCTCTCCGTGCTAAAGCTCACATTGCAGATGAAAAGCGCCAGGACCAAAAGCACCACGTCGGTCGCCGGCAGTCCCAGGGTCAGCCCTCTTCCGGTCAGCAGGCTGGCGGCGGCGATGCCTGGTATTGTCAGGCCGATCGTGGCGCAGGCCGAACCCATGGCGACGTTCAGGCCGCGCTGCAGCTCGTTGCTAAGTGCGGCACGAACTGCCGAGATCGCCTCCGGCATCAACACCAGGCCGGCGATCATCGCTCCGACAATGGCGTCGGCCTGCGGCACCTGGTAGGCGACGAGCGCATCTTCGACGCTGGCCGCGACCTGTTCGGCCAGCATGACGATGCCGATCAGCCCGATCAACAGGAGCACGGCGCCGGCGGCGAGGCTTTCGTGAGCGTCGGTTCGCACTGCAGCGCCATGTGCTTGTGCGTCGATGAAATCGTCGCGGTGGCGGACAGTCTGCGCGAACAGAAAACCGGCATAGAGCAGCACCGAAAGCACGCTGACGAAGCCAAGTTGCGCCGCCGAAAACGTGCCGGGATCGGTGGTTCGCGTGTAGGTCGGCAGAATGAGCGTCATGACGCTGAGCGCGACCAGAACCGCCAGATAGGCGCTGGTCCCTTGCCGGACGATCGCCTGCTTGCGATGGCGCCAGCCGCCAAACGTCAGACACATGCCGACAACGCCGGTGGAGGTGATCATCACCGTCGAGAACACGGATTCGCGTGCAAGCGTCGGGTTGTTGGCGCCGTGCAGCATGATGGAAACGATGATCGACACTTCGATTGCCGTTACGGCGATGGTCAGCACCAACGTGCCGTACGGCTCGCCTACCCGCCTGGCCACCGCCTCGGCGTGGTCGAGCACCACGAAAATGGTGATGAACATGATCGCGCTCGAAAGCGCGCCGATGAATATCCTGGTGCCCAGCGACCCTTCGTCCACCGACACCCCGCTGGCCCTGACCGCGACAGCCATCGCCAGGGCGGCCAACGGCATGCCGTAGGAAACCGCCGATCTTGCAAAACCACTCATTGTCACTTTTTTGCCTTCCACCGGCAGGGAAGCTCGCGCGCTATCCGGGCGTGTTGGCCTTGACGACCTTCTTGCATTCGGGCGTCAGCTCGCTCATGTGACCGGCCAGGCATTTGACGACGCGGCCACCGCCCGGCAGCACGCCCTTGCACAATCTCTGGTAATCTGCCTGGCAGGCCTCACGCTCGGCCGCCGTCTGCGCCAGCGCCGCGGTGGCTGCCAGCTGCGTTGCCAGGAAAAGCACGCCTAACGCAATCCGCATGGAACATCCCTCAAATATGTTGCCCAAACAACGCCTCCGTCACGCTTAGACGGAAGCCTTCACGCCGTCTTCTGCGTCACCAGTCCCAGTTCGTCGATCATCGCCTGGCGCATCAGGTATTTCTGCGGCTTGCCGGTCACCGTCATCGGCAATTCGGTGCGGAAGCGGATGTAGCGCGGGATCTTGAAATGGGCGATCTGGCCGGCGCAGAAGGCCTTGATCTCCTGCTCGGTGGTGATCTGGCCTGGCTTCAGCACGATCCAGGCGCACAGCTCCTCGCCGTATTTCGGGTCGGGAATGCCGAACACCTGCACCTCCTTGACCTTGGGGTGGCGATAGAGGAACTCCTCGACCTCGCGCGGATAGACGTTCTCGCCGCCGCGGATGACCATGTCCTTGACCCGGCCGACGATGTTGCAATAGCCCTCGGCATCGATGGTGGCGAGGTCGCCGGTGTGCATCCAGCCGTCGGCGTCGATGGCCTCGCGGGTCTTTGCTTCGTCGTCCCAATAGCCCTTCATCACGGAATAGCCGCGCGTGCAGAGCTCGCCCGGCGCGCCGACCGCGACGGTGGCGCCTTCGGCGTCGATGGCCTTGACCTCGACATGAGGATGGACGCGGCCGACGGTCGAGACGCGCTTTTCCAGCGGATCGTCGACACTGCTCTGGAACGACACCGGACTGGTCTCGGTCATGCCATAGGCGATGGTCACCTCGGCCATATGCATCAGCGACACCACTTTTTTCATCACCTCGATCGGGCATGGCGAACCGGCCATGATGCCGGTGCGCAGGCTGGTGAGATCGAAGGAGGCGAACTCCGGATGGTCGAGCAGGCCGACGAACATGGTCGGCACGCCGTAGAGCGCGGTGCAGCGTTCCGTTGCCACCGCCTTCAGCGTGGCGCCGGCATCGAACCCCTCGCTCGGGAAAACCATGGTCGCGCCCTTGGTGACGCAGCCCATCGTGCCCATCGACATGCCGAAGCAATGGTAGAGCGGCACCGGGATGCACAGCAGGTCGTCGACGGTGAGCCGGATTGCCGCGGTGACGAAATTGCCGTTGTTGACGATGTTGTTGTGGGTCAGCGTCGCGCCCTTCGGCGCGCCGGTCGTGCCTGAGGTAAACTGGATGTTGATGGCATCGTCCGGTTTCAACCCGTCGGAGATGCGGTCGAGCCTGTCATGCTCGTCGCGCCCAGCCATCGCCAGCACGTCGGCGAAATTGAACATGCCCGGCGAACTCTCCTCGTCCATGCGAATGACGATCTTCAGCGACGGCAGTCTGTTGGCATCGAGCTTGCCCGGGGTGGCCCTGGCGATCTCCGGCGCCAGCGTCTCGATCATGCCGAGATAGTCGGAGCTTTTGAACTTGGCAGCGGTGACCAGCGCCTTGCAGCCGACCCTGTTCAAGGCATATTCCAGCTCGACCAGCCGGTAGGCCGGGTTAATGTTGACCAGGATCAGGCCGATGCGGGCGGTGGCGAATTGCGTCACCAGCCATTCCCAGCGGTTCGGCGACCAGATGCCGACGCGGTCGCCCTTCTCGAGGCCGAGCGCCAGGAAGCCGGCGGCCAGCGCATCGACGGTCTCCGACAGTTCCTCCCAGGTAAAGCGCTTGTCCTGCTCGACGAAGACAGCTGCATCGAGCGTGCCGTATTTGCCGACCGTATCGGCAAACAGCGCCGGGATGGTCAGGTTGAGCAGCGGCACGCTGCGCTCGCCCGAGACATGCGCCGTGCCGTCGACCGGCGCAATGAACGAACCGCCATCGCGCTTGCCGCGCAGGCTGGTGGCATTCTTCAACTCGTCGAGATTGATCGGCATCGCCGTGTCCTCCGCAGACGGGCCGAGCCTATCAGCCCGGCGGGGTGGTGGAAATCCCGTCGATGGTAGGGCTGGGTGAGAACTCGCCTGTCGGGGCCGAAAACAAAAAACCCGCCTCGGCGGGCGGGTCTTCGGGGCCAATTGGCACCATACCCAGATTAGTAGCATAGCTGCCGGCACAAAGCAAGAACAAAATTGCTGTATGTCAGGAAAATCGCTTCAGGCGCCAGCGGCGCAGCTGCTTATCTCCCCCCTTGAGGGGGAGATGGCCGGCAGGCCAGAGGGGGTCGCCTCGCGTGGAGCTCCAGGCTGTTCTGTCGGTTAAGAGAGTCGCGTCAAGACGAACCGACCCCCTCTGTCGCCTTCGGCGACATCTCCCCCTCAAGGGGGGAGATTGGCAGCGCCTGCGTTCACCGACGCCACCCTTGCCGCAATATCGCGCAACACCGCCTCGTCGGCCGCGGCGCGCACCTTCCGCGACGCTACGAGGCAGGCCTGCGAGCGCAGGATCACGCCATCGGCCAGCACTTTGAGATGGTTGGCGCGCAGCGTCGCGCCTGACGTGGTGATGTCGACGACGATGTCGGCCAATCCGGCCGCCGGCGCGCCTTCGGTGGCGCCGAGGCTTTCGACGATGCGGTAGACCTGGATGCCGTGCTTTTGCGAAAAGAACTGCTGGGTCAGGCGCCAGTATTTGGTGGCGATCCTGAGCCGCCGGCCGTGGCGCTGGCGGAAATCGGCGGCGACGTCGTCGAGGTCGGCCATGGTGTCGACGTCGAGCCAGATGTCGGGCACCGCCACCACGACATCGGCATTGCCGAAACCGAGGCCGGCGATGATTTCGGCGCGCGCCTCGCAATCGGCGAGGTTTTCGCGCAAAAGGTCCTCGCCGGTGATGCCGAGATCGACCGAGCCCTGGCCGATCTCGCCGGCGATCTCGGAGGCCGACAGGAACGCTATCTCGACGCTCTCCATGCCATCGATACGGGCTCGGTATTTGCGCTCGTCGCCGGGCAGGCTGACGGCAAGCCCGGCCTTGGCCAAGACCTCGAGCGCCTGCTCCTTGAGCCGGCCTTTCGACGGGATCGCCATCGTGATCATGGTGCCGTCTCCCGCAGCGCCTCGATGCGGTCGAGCCAGACGGAAAAACCGACGCCGGGGATCGGCGTTTTGGCGCCGAGCAGCGTCAGCAGCCGGTCGTAGCGGCCGCCACCGGCGAGCGGCCGGTCGCCGCCCTGCGCCGCGATCTCGAAAACCAGGCCGGTGTAATAATCGAGCGGCCGGCCGAAGGCGGCGTCGTAACGGATTTCAGACATCGGCAGGCCGAGGCTTTCGATAGCCGCGGCGCGGGCGGCAAAATTCTCCAGCGCAGCGCCCAGCGAAAGGCCGGCATCGGCCGCGAAAGTTTCTAGCGCCCCGGCGGCGCTATCGAGCGGCACGTCGATCGCCAGGAAACTCTTCAGCGCCGCGAATGCCTCGTTCGACAGCCGTACGCTGCGCAGTTCGGCCTTCTCGATCAGGCGCCGCGCGATTTCGGACGGCGAACGCCCGGCCGATGCCGACAGGCCGGCCTCTTCCATGCCGACGGCGATATGCGCCGAAAGAGCTTCCAGATCGCCGTCGAGGACCAGGGCGGCGACCGGCCCGGCGAGCTGGCTGTTGCGCGGCGGATTGGCGAGGTCGGCAAGCGCTGCCTCCAGCATCGGCGCCGAGCCGAAGGCGCGCGCCAGCCGCATGCGCCAGCCGCGCGGCAGGCCAAGCGCTGCCAGCACCGCCTCGAAAATTGTCTGGTCGCCGAGCGTGACCGCCAACTCCCGGCCGGGCAGCACCAGCGAAAGCAGCGCATGCGCATCGGCCAGCGAACGCGCGTCGGCGGCGGCCGTGTCGCGGTCGCCGAGATCCTCGATGCCGGCCTGGAAGAACTCGTTGCCGCCCTCGCGGCGCTGGCGAAACACCTCGCCGAGATAGGAATAGCGGCGCGGCGTGCCGGCCTGGCTGGCAATGTGGTCGAGGCAGACCGGAATGGTGAATTCCGGCCGCAGGCAAAGCGTCTGCCCGGTCTCGCTTTCAGTGAGAAAGATGCGGCGCCGCAAATCCTCGCCGGCCATGTCGAGGAACGGATCGGCCGGCTGCAGCACGGCAACCTCGACCGCATGGGTGTTGCGCGCGGCGAAGAGCGTCGCGATGTCTGATGCGATGGCGGGGCGCGAGGTCATGGGGATGTAGGGCGCGAGGCACCCCCCTCTGGCCTGCCGGCCATCTCCCCCTCAAGGGGGGAGATTGGATATCGCGCCTGCTTTCGCCAATCTTCAGCGTTGGAGAGAAGACGCCGAGGCTGAAGCTGCCAATCTCCCCCCTTGAGGGGGAGATGGCCGGCAGGCCAGAGGGGGGTGCTCACGCGCCACCTTTCGCCCGGTCGGCCGCCTGCGCCGCCAGTATCTTCTTCACCTCGGCAACCAGCTCACTCTCCGCCACCGTCACCTGCGCCGGGCGTGCGGCGCGCCATTCGGCGTTGTCGGCGATCTCGGCCGACATCTTGGCGCCCTCGATCAGGTCCTTGATCTGCAGCTCGCCCTTGGCGCGCTCGTCGCCGCCCTGGATGATGGCGACCGGGCTACCGCGGCGGTCGGCATATTTCAGCTGCGCCTTCATGCCGGCGCCGCCGAGATACATTTCCGAGCGGATGCCGGCGGCGCGCAGCTCGGCCACCATCTTCTGGTAGCGGCCGAGGCTTTCCGTATCCTTGTCCATGGTCAGCACGACGACCGGCGCGATGATATCGGAAGTATCGAGCTTGCCGAGGTTCTTCAGCGCCGTCATCAGGCGCGAGACGCCGATCGAAAAGCCGGTCGCCGGCACCGGCTCGCCGCGGAAGCGCGAGACCAGACCGTCATAACGTCCGCCGCCGCCGACCGAGCCGAAGCGCACGATCTGGCCGTCCTCGTTGGGGATCTCGGCCAGCAGCTCGGCCTCGTAGACCGGGCCGGTGTAATATTCGAGGCCGCGGACGACGGAGGGGTCGATGCGGATGCGATCCTCACCGTAGCCGCTTTGTGCGACCATGGTTCTTATCTGCTCCAACTCTCCAAGGCCCTCGACAAACGAGGCGTTCGTGATGCCCAGATGTTCGAGTTTCCTTTCCTCGATAAGATTGCTGAGACCGGGGTTGATGGATCCCAGTGTCTGGACGATTTTTTCGGGATCGTGCTGCGCCATGACTGTGAAATAGCTGATGACAACGTCGATTTGCGCATTGTCCAGCCCAGCACCCTTGGTGAAATCACCGCTCTCGTCCTTGCGCCCCGCGCCCAAAAGCAGGCGCACGCCCCCGACGCCAAGCTTGTCCAGCTTGTCGATCGCCCGCAGCACGGTCAGCCGGCGGCCGATATTCTCGTCGCCGCCGAGACCGATCGCCTCCAGCACGCCGTCGAGCACTTTGCGGTTGTTGACGCGGACGACGTAATCGCCGCGCTTGATGCCGAGCGCCTCCATCACGTCGGCCATCATCATCGCCATCTCGGCATCGGCGGCGACGCCCGGCGTGCCGACCGTGTCGGCGTCGAACTGCATGAACTGGCGAAAGCGGCCGGGACCGGGCTTCTCGTTGCGGAACACCCAGCCGGAGCGATAGCTGCGATAGGGTTTCGGCAGGCGCTCAAAATTTTCGGCGACAAAGCGCGCCATCGGCGCGGTCAGGTCGTAGCGCAGCGACAGCCACTGGTCGTCGTCGTCCTGGAACGAGAACACGCCTTCGTTCGGCCGGTCCTGGTCGGGCAGGAATTTGCCGAGCGCGTCGGTGTATTCGATCAGCGGCTGGTCGACCGGCTCGAAACCGTAGAGCTCGAAGACCGAGCGGATCGTCGCCATCATCTTCTCGACGGCACGCATATCGTCGGCGCCGCGGTCGACAAAGCCGCGCGGCAGCCGCGCTTTCATCTTTTCGGATTTGTCGGCCATGGGATGGGTACTTTGCTAAGTAATCGGTGACTTATTTCGGGTCGGCGTGTCCTACCGATGCAGCCCGGAGAAGGCAAGGGTTTGCGGCTTTTCCGCGATGTCGCGGGACCAGTTGGTTCGCAAATGTCGCGCCGCCCCTCATCCGCCTGCCGGCACCTTCTCCCCGTATAGTGACGGGGAGAAGGGGACTTGTCGCAGCCTCGGCGCTACTTGTGCAACGCTGTGATTGGCGAAACCACCGGCGGAGGCGTCCTTTCTCCCCGTCCCTATACGGGGAGAAATGCCCGGCAGGGCAATGAGGGGCAGCGCAAAGCCATCAGGCAGGGCGACCGAAACAAACCGCATCAAAAATGAAACAATTGCGCCATGCGCGCGGCATCGTGCCGACACAATCCGGGCCGATAAGCGCGCCGAAACACGGGGGTCGGGGCCATGGCCACGCTAGAAAAGTTCGACATCATCGATAGCGGCGCACGCGACGCCTCGGTCCGGCTGCGGCCGGCCGATGGTTATGCGCCAAAAACGACGAAGCAAATCGCCGGACCGTTCGAGATCGCGGCGCAACAGCGCAGCGGGCCGACCATGCGCGACGTGCTGATGACCGGCCTGCTGGTGATCTATCCGGTGTTCGCCGCGCTGGCGGCCATCCTCGCCGGGTTTTTCCTCGCCGGCACCGGCGCCGGCGGCGCCTGAGCCGCTACTTCGGCCGGTTGAACGCTTTCCGCTCCGCCTCGACCGGCTCGCGGCAGACACAGCCCTCGAGATGGTCGTTGACCAGCCCCATTGCCTGCATGAAGGCGTAGACGGTGGTCGGGCCGACAAAGCTCCAGCCGCGCTTCTTCAGCTCCTTCGAAATGCGGACCGACACGGCCGTCGTCGGGTTGGCGCGCAGATGGGCGAGGTCGACGATCTCGGGCCGCTCGTCGGGGCCGGGCTCGAACTTCCAGAACCATGCAGCCAGCGAGCCGGCCTCGTCGATGAGCTCGCGGGCGCGCTTGGCGTTGTTGATGGTCGAGACGATCTTGCCGCGGTGGCGGATGATGCCGGCATTGCCGAGCAGGCGCTCGACATCCTGGTCGGTGAAGGCGGCGATCTTGTCGACATCGAAGCCGGCAAACGCCTCGCGGAAATTGTCGCGCTTGCGCAATATGGTCAGCCAGGACAGGCCCGACTGAAAACCTTCGAGGCAGATTTTCTCGAACAGGCGGCGGTCGTCGGCGACCGGCCGGCCCCATTCGTGGTCGTGGTAGTGCAGATAATCCGGCAGATTGCCGTGCCAGAAGCAGCGGGCGATACCGTCGGGACCGGCAAGCAGACCTGTCTTTTCATCCATGGCGGAATTCCGTTCGTGTCTTGGCGTTAACGCGTTTTGACGCGGCCTTTACCGCGGCTTTACCAGATTCCTGAACCGGGCGGTAACCACACCAAAAGCTTTACTGACAGATCGGCATTTTAGGCATTCCGATTCATGTTTCGGTTGCCGCTTCGCGCCCAATGTCGGCGAAATCGGGGAGGCTTTGCACCCCGGCATGTTCGACGATCAAGGTGCGTTGCGATGAAGACATTCTTGTTCCCACTGTTCGGCGCCGCGGCCGTGCTTGCGGCCGGCGCCGCCAATGCCAACGACCGCTATGCCGACAGGCCGCCGGTGGTGGTCAGTCCCGACCTTTCGGCGCCCTGGGTGCTGCAGCTCGGCCATGCGCCGGGCATCGTGCGGCAGAGCCGGCAAGAGGCGCAGCCGCAACGGCGCTACCGGCGGCTGGCCGAACCGGATCAGCTGCGCACCGCAGCGGTGCAGGCGCCGGCCAAGCGCATGGTGATGCGGCGGCAGATCGACCCGATTTATCTGCCGCAGGAGGTCGCGTATGACGGCCCGCAGAAGCCGGGCACGATCGTCATCGATACGCGAGAGAATTTCCTCTATCTCGTCGGCAAGAACGGCAAGGCGCGCCGCTACGGCGTCGGCACCGGCAAGCCGGGCTTCGAATGGTCCGGCACCCACAAGATCACCAACAAGCGCGTCTGGCCGGACTGGCGGCCGCCGGCGGTGATGATCGCCCGCGAAGCCGCCAAGGGCCGTTATCTGCCGACCTATCTCGCCGGCGGCATGGAAAACCCGCTCGGCGCACGCGCGCTCTATCTCGGTTCGACCGAGTACCGCATCCACGGCACCAACCAGCCCTGGACGATCGGCGGCGCGGTGTCGTCGGGCTGCATCCGCATGCGCAACGAGGACGTGGTCGACCTTTACGAACGCGTGAATATCGGAACAACGGTGGTGGTGATATAGTTGCGGTAACGAATCACCTGGTCTAGAAAGACATTAGCTTTGGCTTTCTAAGGCCAGATGAATGAATAACGGGGGACGGGCCGTGTGGGGATGCGGCCAGTCACGAAAGGGCAGCGCGGCAAGCCGTGCTGCCCTTTTTGTTTGCGCCATCGCCAGCAAGAATTGACGGGAAGATTTCGCCAGCACGTCGCGCGACCGGCATGGCGGTTCGCTTTTCGCGCTGCCTTTTCGCCGTTGCCTTGCTATGTGGCGGCTAAAATCCAGATAAAGGCCCCATCCCAATGTCCCTTTCCGATGACAGCCGCTATCTCAGAGGCGGCCCGGTTGCCCAACGCATCATCGCCGGCGTGCGCGAAGACGCCGCGATCGCAACAGCCGAAGGCTTTCCGCCCAAGCTGGTATCGATCACCGTCGGCGACACCGCGGCGGTCGATGTCTATGTCCGCAACCAGCGCGCCAAGGCGGGGCTGGCCGGCATCGGCTTCGAGGAAAGGCGTTTTCGCGCCGACATCACCGCCGGCGAACTCGAAGCGGCGATCCACGGGCTTAACGCCGATCCGCGCGTCACCGGCATCATCATCCAGCGGCCGGTGCCGGTGCACATCCCGATCAAGACGCTGCAGGCGGCGGTGCATCCGCTCAAGGATGTCGAGGGCATGCATCCGGCCTCGATCGGCAACATCGTCTACAACCAGCTCGACCTGGCGCCCTGCACCGCCGCCGCCTCGGTCGAACTGCTCAGGGAAACCGGGCTCGACCTTAAGGGGCTCGAAGTGGTGGTCGTCGGCCATTCCGAGATCGTCGGCAAGCCGATCGCCTTCCTTTTGATGAGCGAAGGCGCGACAGTGACGGTCTGCCATCACATGACACGTTCGGTAGCGGCACACGCACGCCGCGCCGACGCGCTGTTCGTCGCCGTCGGCAAGCCGCGGCTGATCAAGGCCGACATGGTCAAGCCGGGTGCGGCGGTCATCGATATCGGCATCAATTCGGAGATCGGGCCGGACGGCGAGAGCCGCATCGTCGGCGACGTCGATGCCGAGAGCGTCAGGCATGTCGCGTCGTGGATCACGCCGGTGCCGGGCGGCGTCGGCCCGATCACCGTGGCGATCCTGCTGCGCAACACGATGGTGGCGCTCAGCCGCCAGCGCGCCCGCTACCAGGCGACCTACGGCACGGCGGATCGGCTGGCGGCGGAGTAGGCGCGTAGCGGCTCACTTGGCCGCGACAATGGCCCTCTCTTCGCGAACGCCTTCGGGCTTCGGCCCGCCGTAGGCCCAGTCAAGCAGCTTTATCGTATGCACTACCGGCAGCTTCGCCGCCGAAGCGATCTGGGTGATGCAGCCGATATTGCCAGTGGCGACGACTTCGGCGCCGGTCGCTTCGATATTCCTGACCTTGCGGTCGCGCAACGTCGCCGAAATCCCGGGCTGCAGGATGTTGTAGGTGCCGGCCGACCCGCAGCACAGATGCCCTTCGCGCGGCTCGCGCACGACGAAGCCAGCTTTGACCAAAAGCTCCTTCGGCTGGCGGGTGATCTTCTGGCCGTGCTGCATCGAGCAGGCGGAGTGATAGGCGACGATGGTGCCCGGCTTGCGGACCGGCTCCGGCAGGTCGAGGCTTGCCAGATATTCGGTGATGTCCTTGGCCAGCGCCGAGACGCGCGCCGCCTTGTCGGCATAGGCCGGATCGAGGCGCAGCATGAAGCCGTAGTCCTTGATGGTGGTGCCGCAGCCGGATGCGGTGATGACGATGGCGTCGAGTCCACCCTGCTCGATGGCGCGCGTCCAGGCGTCGACATTCCGTCGGGCCGACGCCAAGGCAGAGTCCTCGCGTCCCATATGATGGACCAATGCGCCGCAGCAGCCCTCGCCCTCGGGCACCACGACCTCGACGCCAAGCCGGGTCAGCAGCGAAATCGTCGTATCGTTGATGCCGGGATCGAGCACGGACTGCGCGCAGCCGGTGAGGATGGCGACGCGGCCATTTTGCTTCGCGCCCTGCCCGGCATGGACGCCCGGCGAGGCCATCGATGAAGCAGGCGGGATCGAGACTGGGGCGAGCCTAAGCATGGCGCCGAGCGGCTTCAGGGCCACAACCTTGTCGAACAGGCCGGCGAATGGCCTACTTAGCTTCGCCAGGTTCAACGCGGCGCGAAAGCGCGAGGGGTAGGGCAGCACGAAGGCCAGCATGGCGCGCGTCAGGCGGTCGGCCAGCGGACGCTTGTAGGTCTCCTCGATATGGGCGCGGGCGTGGTCGACCAGATGCATGTAGTTGACGCCCGACGGGCAGGTGGTCATGCAGGCGAGGCAGGACAGGCAGCGATCGATATGGGTGACGACCTCCTTGTCGGCCGGACGGCCGTTTTCCAGCATGTCCTTGATCAGGTAAATCCGCCCGCGCGGCGAATCCAGTTCGTTGCCTAATGTCACATAGGTCGGGCAGGTGGCCGTGCAGAAGCCGCAATGTACGCATTTGCGCAGGATCTTCTCCGATTCCGCGACATGCGGATCGGCGAGCTGGGCAGCTGAGAAATTGGTCTGCACGTAAACGAATCCTACAATCCCAGAAACCAGCTTTCCGGGTTCTTGACCGGCTCGCCGCGCTGCAGCGCCTGCAAGCCGAGAATGCAGCGGGCGATGAACCAGACCGCGACGGCAACCATCAGCACGACACCGACGACAACGATCATCAGCAGCGCCGAGATCAGTGCATAGAGCAGGCCGATCCAGAAGGTGCGGATCAGGAATGTGTAATGGCTCTCGACGAAGCCGCCGGCCTTGCCGCGATTGATATAGGCCAGGACGATGCCGACAATGCCGCTGACGCCGATGGCTAGGCCGGCGAGATAGAGGATGTAGATGACCAGCGCATTGGTCGGACCGGGCTCCAGCCAGCGGTCGGTCTGGCGTGACGTACCGTTTTGACCTGGATCGCTCATTGTGCTCCTCCCTGGATTGTCGCGGCGAGAGTAGCAGAGCCTGCGCCCGGCGCCATACGGCCGGGATTGAGGATATTCTTCGGGTCGAATTCGGCCTTCAGCCGCGCCGACAGTGCTGCCAATTGCGGCGTCTGCGGTTCGAACACCGGAACGGCGGCGCGGTGCGCAGGGGCGGCGCGCACCAGCGTCGCATGGCCGCCGCCATATCTTTTGATCAAGCCGCGCAACAGGCCGGCCTCGGGATCGTCCTGCTGCATGCGCAGCCAGATCAGCCCGCCCTGCCAATCGTAGAAGGCATCGACCGCGGCCTGCATGCGCAGCGCCAGCACCATCTGGTGACCATGTGACGGCGCCATCGAGACGCGCCACACCGGCCTTTCGCTGCCATCCGCGAACGGCGCGCAGTCGCGGATATCGCGCCAGACCGAATACGAGACCGAACCAGAAATCTCCTGCAGTGGCCCGGCGTTTTTCAGCAGGTCTTTCAGCGCGGCGATGCGGTAGGCGACCGACGGGCCGAAGCCCTCGATGCGCAGCAGCGTCGCGGCATCGCTGCCGAGACTGCCGCTGGCGACCCGCGCGGCGACCCGTTCGGGAAGATGGGCAGCGCTCGACACTTCGGCGCTGGAACCGAGCGCCAGCGCCATGGCGGCGGCGGCATGATCGTCAAGCAGGCTGCGGATTGCGAGCGTGACTTCAGTCTCGGCAGCAGGCAGCACCTTGAAGGTCACATCGGTGAGCACCGCCAGCGTGCCCCAGCTGTTGGCCATCAGCTTGGAAAGATCGTAGCCGGTGACGTTCTTGACCACACGGCCGCCCGACTTGAAGGCCTCGCCGCGCCCGGAAACGGCCGCTATGCCGAGGATATGGTCGCGCGCAGCCCCGGCCTTCAGCCGCCGCGGGCCGGAAAGGTTCGCGGCGAGTGCGCCGCCGATCGTGCCTCGCCCTGGCTCACCGCCGAGCAGCGGGCCGTAATCCATCGGCTCGAAGGCCAGTTGCTGGCCGTTTTCGGCAAGCAGGCTTTCGATCTCTGCCAGCGGCGTGCCGGCCTTGGCCGACAGCACCAGCTCGGCCGGTTCATAGAGCGTGACGCCGGAGAGTTTCGACAGGTCGAGCGTATGCTCGCTCTGCTGCGGCCGGCCGATGCCGCGCTTGGAGCCGTGAGCGAGGATTTCGAGCGGCGAGTCTTCCGCCGCTGCCCAAGCGATGGTGGAAAGGGTTTCCGCTGATGTGGTGGGGGTGAAGGTGGTCATGGCGATACGCCGCGTTCCTTCGCGCCCCCCTCTGTCCTGCCGGACATCTCCCCCTCAAGGGGGGAGATCGAATGCGGCGTTGGGTTTCGCCAATCTTCAACCTCCAAGAAAGAGCGAGGCGCGCAAGCTGCCAATCTCCCCCCTTGAGGGGGAGATGTCCGGTAGGACAGAGGGGGGTGTTCAAGCGCCAACATCCCGCTCAAAACCTCGGAATGTCCGGAAACGCCGTCTGCCCGCGATGCACGTGCATCCTCCCGAGTTCGGCGCATCGCCTCAGCTGCGGGAAGACCTTGCCGGGATTCAAAAGATGGTTGGGGTCGAAGGCGCATTTGACGCGCATTTGCTGGTCGAGATCGATCTGGTTGAACATTTCCGGCATCAGGTCGCGCTTCTCGACGCCCACCCCGTGCTCGCCGGTCAGGACGCCGCCGACCTTGACGCAGAGCCGCAATATGTCGGCGCCGAAGCTTTCCGCCTTGTCGAGTTCGCCCGGCACGTTGGCGTCGTAAAGGATCAGCGGATGCAGATTGCCGTCGCCGGCGTGGAAGACATTGGCGACGCCGAGCCCGTATTTCTCCGACAGTTCGCGCATGCCGGCGAGGACGCGCGGCAGTTCCTTGCGCGGTATGGTGCCGTCCATGCAGTAATAGTCGGGCGAGATGCGGCCGACCGCCGGGAAGGCCGCCTTGCGGCCGGCCCAGAAACTCAGCCGCTCCTGTTCCGATTGCGAGATGCGGCATGTGGTCGAGCCGTTGCTGTAGGCGATGGCTTCGACCAGGCCGATCAGGTGATCGACCTCGACACCCGGCCCATCCAGCTCGACGATCAGCAGCGCCTCGACATCGAGCGGATAGCCGGCCTGGACGAAATCCTCGGCGGCGTGGATGGCCGGGCCGTCCATCATCTCCATGCCGCCCGGGATGATGCCGGCGCCGATGATGTCGGCGACGCATTGGCCGGCCTGCTCGCTGGTCGGGAAGCCGATCAGCAGGGCACGCGCCGTCTCCGGCTTCTTCAGGATGCGCACGGTGACCTCGGTGACGACGCCGAGCAGTCCTTCGGAGCCGGTCATCACGCCGAGCAGGTCGTAGCCTTCCGCGTCGAGATGGCTGCCGCCGAGGCGCACCACCTCGCCATTCATCAGCACCATCTCGACGCCGAGCACATTGTTGGCGGTGAGACCGTATTTCAGGCAGTGCACGCCGCCGGAATTTTCCGCGACATTGCCGCCGATCGAGCAGGCGATCTGGGAGGATGGATCGGGGGCGTAATAGAAGCCCTCCTGCTCGACGGCGGTGGTGATGCCGAGATTGGTGACGCCGGGTTGGGTGACGACAACGCGGTTCTGAAAATCGATCTCGAGGATGCGGTTGAAGCGGCTCATCACCAGCAGCACCGCGTCCTCCAGCGGCAGCGCGCCGCCGGACAGCGAGGTGCCGGAGCCGCGCGGCACGACGCGGATGTTGCGGTCGCTGCAATATTTCAGCACCCGCGAGACCTGCGCCACGGTTTGCGGCAGTACCACGACCAGCGGCAATTGCCGGTAGGCGGTGAGCCCGTCGCTCTCGAAGGCGCGCATTGCATTGGCGGCGTCGACGACACCCTCGCCCGGCACGATGATGCGCATATCGGCGACGATCTCGTCGCGCCGGCGCATCGTGGCCTCGTCTGGTTTCGGCATTGCAAGGCCGGACATCGACAGCCTCCTTCGATCGACTGGTAAAAATCTTTTACCAGCGACGGCTGTTGGTTGCAAATGCCGCATTGGCCGGGATGGGAGGCCTGTGGCCGGGACAGCCTTCCGCAGCGGCAATCTGCCGCTGCGCCCCACACTACTCGCCCGGCTGCTTGCCCGGTTCGGAGTGCGTGCGGCGGACGCGGCGCACGCCCCACCAGACGAGCAGGACGGCGAGCGGCACCGAGGCGGCGGTGACCATTTCCGGCGCAAAGGCATGGCCGAAGATCGAGACGCCCTTGGCGACGTAGCCGATAAGTCCGACGACGTAATAGGAGACGGCGGCGACGGAGAGCCCTTCCACCGTCTGCTGCAGGCGCAATTGCAGGCGGGCGCGGTTGTTCATCGAGGCCAGCAGGTCGCGGTTCTGCTTCTCGACCTCGACGTCGACCCAGGTGCGCAGCAGCGTGGTGGCACGGGTGAGCTTCGTCGACAGGTTGGCCTGACGCTCCTCGACCGAACGGCAGGTACGCATCGCCGGCGCGACGCGGCGCTGAAGAAAACCACCCCAGGTGTCGTAGCCGGGCACCGCCTCTTCCTCGAGCGCCTCCAGCCGCTCGCCGACGATGCCGTCATAGGCGCGGCTGGCGCCGAAGCGGTAGAGGCTGGAGGCGGCATCGGCCTCCAGCTCGGCGGCAAGCTCGGTCAAGTCGGCAAGCAAGGTCTGGCTGTCCCGGGTCTCGGCGACCTTCATTTCCAGCGTGGTCTGGGCCAGCCTGTCCTCGATGCGGCGGGCCCGCCCCGAAAGCGTCAGCGCCAGCGGCAGGCCGAGCATGGCCAGCGTGCGGTAAGTTTCGATATCGATCAGCCGCTGCGACAGCGCCCCGGTGCGCGCCGGCGTCAGGCCGCGGTCGAGCACCAGCATGCGGGTCAAGCCGTCGCCATCCTGACGGAAATCGGTGACGATGGCCGCGTTGCCGCGCTCGACCAGCGAATAGCACAGGCTGGTCGGGTCGAAGCCGGCGATCAGTTTTTCGTTCGCCGGCGTCCATTTGCGGATTTCCAGCCTGATGCCGGAAATCACCGTGCCCGGCGGCGAAAACCCGTTGCCGAAGGGTGTGTCTCCTTGCCCCCTGCCGTTTTCGGCGAGCGGGCCTTCCCAGAGATAGGTCGAGAACTCCGTGTGGCGTTCCCAGCGCAACGAGCCCTTGCCCCATTTCATCGCGTGGTGGCGGGCGTGAGGGTCGGGCGCGGCGATGCCGAGGCGTCGCGACAATTCGGAAAGCACGGCCTGATCGACGCCGGATCCAGCTTCGGTCATGAAGGATAGTTGCACCAGCACGCGCGGCTTTTCGACCAGCGGCTGCGGCCGGGCGTGGACCTCGCCAAGCGCGCCGGGGCGACCTTCATGCGCCGGAAAACCCATGACGCTGCCGCCCACTCCTTTGGCGCGCAGCTGGAATTCGAGGTTGGACGGGTCGGCGTCAGGCACGGCTGGTCCCCCGGGCTTCTCTGAGCCCTTTGGCAATGATGTCCCTCTAGAGAGGTTCATCGTTTCAAGGAAACGCCGAACCGCTCTATCTCTTTGATTCTGTGCAATTCCGGACGGAAAACCGTTTCACACTTTTCCTGGAATTGCTCTAGAGGCAATCTCGAGAGGACGCAAACGGCAGTTTAGCTCAAGCTGATATGAAGCCGCGGCTGTGAAACCGATCCGGGCCGGGCAAATTGGATAAATAATTTGACCAGTTGGCGACGCTGGCTTTATCTTGCGCGACATCGGTTCAACCCCCAGGCATCCCGTTTGAGCGACATTTTCTCCCGGATCGAGCATTCGCGCACCGCCGACGAGGTGGTGCAGCAGATCGAGAGCCTGATCCTCGAAGGCGTCCTGCGCACCGGCGACCGGCTGCCGGGCGAGCGCGAGCTGGCGCGCCAGTTCGAGGTGTCGCGGCCTATCCTGCGCGATGCCTTGAAAGCCTTGGAAGGACGCGGGCTGTTGACGACACGGCCAGGCGGCGGCACCCATGTCGCCGATGTCATCGGCCAGCTGTTCACCAAGCCGGTGACCGACCTGATCTCGATGCATCGCAAGGCCGTGACCGACTATCTGGAGTACCGCCGCGAGATCGAGGCGGTGGCGGCGGAATATGCGGCGCGGCGCGCCACATCGGACGATCTGGCGCTGCTCGACCGCATCATGGCGCGCATGGACGAGGCGCACCGGACCGGCAATTTCGACGACGAGGCGGAAATCGACGTCGAGTTCCATCACGCGATTTGCGAATGCGCGCACAACATCATTCTGCTGCACACGCTGCGCTCCTGTTATCGGCTGCTGTCGGAAGGCGTGTTCCAGAACCGGCGGCTGGTGTTCAGCGTGCCGGGCGCGCGCGAGGCGCTGCTTTCGCAGCACCGGGCAATCTACACGGCGGTCAAGGCCGGCGATCCGGCCGCGGCGCGGCAGGCGGCGATGGACCACATCTCCTATGTCGAACGGTCGATGACTGAAGCCGAGCGCAGCGACGACTGGCAGCGCGTGTCGCGGCTGAGGCTCAGGCAGCGCACCGAGCCCGGTGACGGCGAGCCGGCAAGAAAACAGCCGTAGGCACCGGCCAGAAAATTCAACGACGAACCAGCGAAGAACCAGCGGAAAAAGATCCATGAGCAGCATTCTCACCATCGCCGACCTCAAGGACCTGGCGCGCCGCCGCGTGCCGAAGATGTTCTTCGACTACGCCGATTCCGGCGCCTGGACCGAAAGCACCTACCGCGCCAACGAAGAGGATTTCCAGAAGATCAAGTTCCGCCAGCGCGTGCTTGTCGACATGGACAACCGCTCTCTGGAATCGACCATGATCGGCGAGAAGGTGACGATGCCGGTGGCGCTGGCGCCGACCGGCATGACCGGCATGCAGCATCCGGACGGCGAGATGCTGGCGGCGCAGGCGGCGGAAGAATTCGGCGTGCCGTTCACACTGTCGACGATGAGTATCTGCTCGATCGAGGATGTCGCGTCGGTGACCAGGAAGCCGTTCTGGTTCCAGCTCTATGTGCTGCGCGACAAGGACTTCGTCTTCGATTTGATCGATCGCGCAAAAGCGGCGAAATGTTCGGCGCTGGTGCTGACGCTCGACCTGCAGATCCTCGGCCAGCGCCACAAGGATATCCGCAACGGGCTTTCGGCGCCGCCGCGAATGACGCCGAAGCACATCTGGCAGATGGCGACAAGGCCGCGCTGGTGCGTCGGCATGGCCGGCACCAAGCGCCGGAGCTTCCGCAACATCGTCGGCCATGCCAAGGGCGTCGGCGACCTCGCCTCGCTGTCGTCCTGGACGAAGGAGCAGTTCGATCCGCATCTGTCGTGGAAGGACGTCGCCTGGATCAAGGAGCGCTGGGGCGGCAAGCTGATCCTGAAAGGCATTCTCGACAAGGAAGATGCGCTGATGGCGGCCAGAACGGGTGCCGACGCGATCATCGTATCCAACCATGGCGGCCGCCAGCTCGACGGCGCCTCGTCGTCGATCATGGCACTCGAAGAGATCGCCGACGCCGTCGGCGATACGATCGAGGTGCATATGGACGGCGGCATCCGCTCCGGCCAGGACGTGCTCAAGGCGCTGTGCCTCGGCGCCAAGGGCACCTATATCGGCCGGCCTTTCCTGTACGGCCTCGGCGCACTCGGCAAGGAAGGGGTTACCAAGGCGCTGGAAATCATCCGCAAGGAGATGGACATAACGCTGGCACTGTGCGGAAAGCGTCTGGTCACCGACATGGGCAAGGATCAGCTTCGGCGCTAAAGTCCCGTGGCGGCATGACCACGGAGGCGACGCAGGCATTGACGGAGCCCGGCATCAGTTTCTACGAGGCGCGCGGACCGCAAGGCATGCGCCTTTACGCGATCGGCGATGTGCACGGCCGGCTCGATTTGCTGACCGCCATGCACCGGCGGATCGAGGCGGAGCTCAGTCAACGGCCGTCGGTCGATTGGCGCGTGATCCATCTCGGCGATTATGTCGACCGGGGCCCGGACTCCAGGGGCGTCATCGATTTCCTGATCGACGCGCAAAGACGCGATCCGCGTCACCTGATGCTGGCCGGAAATCATGATCTCGGCTTCCTCGATTTTCTCGATGTCCCCGACCCGGACGGTCTGTTCATGCGCTATGGCGGTATCCAGACGGCGCTGTCCTATGGCGTGTCGCTCAGTGGGAGCAGCGCCTGGTTTGGCCGCGCCGATGCGGCATTGCGGCAAGGGCACGCCGCACTGGTCGAGGCGGTGCCGCAGAACCATGTCGAGTTCCTGCGCTCGCTGCCCTTCTCAGTGACGTTCGGCGATTTCTTCTTCTGCCATGCCGGCATCCGGCCCGGCGTTGCGCTGGAAAGCCAGAGCCGGCAGGACCTGATCTGGATCCGCGAGGTCTTCCACGACCACACCGGTCTTCATCCCAAGATCGTGGTGCACGGCCATACGCCGGTGCCCAAGGCCGAGATCACCGGCAACCGCGTCAATGTCGACACACTCGCCTGGCAGTCGGGAAACCTCACCGCACTCGTGGTGGACGGTGCGGACAAGCATATCCTGACAGTCACGGGTGAGCGGGCTTAGTTGATATTCAGCCGAAGCCGCGACGCTTGAGTCACGGCAGAGATCCCAGGGCCTGCGCTCCGCTTCGCGTTCGCGGCGCGCTGGACGACGAAGGCTAGCGAAGCGCGGCGGTGACGCCGTAGCCGTCGACGGCATTGTGGTCGTTGGCCGCGTCGGCGGAATAAATGCCGAGGCCGCACAACACGATAGCCGACAACATGACAAAGGACAAAAAGGCTGCTTTCACGGACGTCATCTCTTGTTGAGCTTCCTGCATCTATGCACGAGCGGGTTACCAATGCGTTGAAACGCAAAACACGTCGCAAATGTCTGACGGTTTCGCGCTTCTAGGCATGTTCTGTATCGGCGGTGTGTCGCGCGGGTCACAGGAAAGGTTCATCGCGGTTGCACGCAAGATGCAGAGCGGGCGCCTTTTAGGCTGGCCGACAGACACAGGCCAAGGATGAAACGCGTTGTCCCCGGAGGATTTGCCGCCGCGTGCCAAATATGCAACGTCGCCAACTACGCTGACTGTATGAGCCGTCAGATCGTCGCCACCCAGGCGCGGGCGATGGCCAGGCCGGCGGCATCGGCTTGCGGTCCGTTGCGGGCCATTTCATCGTCGAGCCGGACGGCCCATTCAGGATGCCGCTCGGCGATCAGCGGTGCGAAGGAGGTGCTCCAGTCGCGAACCATCGGCCGGTCGGCCTCGAAATGGAACTGGAAGCCGTAGACGGCGCGGCCGATGCGGAACGCCTGGTTCTCGGCGACGGCGTTGCCGGCCAGCCGCACGGCCCTCTCAGGCAAGGCAAAGGTGTCGTCGTGCCATTGGAAGATCGGGAATTTTTCGGGCAAGGCGGCGAGCACCGGATCGGCCTGCGCCGCCGCGGTAAGCGCGACCTCCTGCCAGCCGAATTCCGAGGCACCGCCTATCTGGTTCTCGCCGCCAAAGGCGCGTGCTACCAACTGGCTGCCAAGGCAGATGCCGACCACCGCGCGATCCCTCTCGCCAAAGTCGCGCGTCAGATCGAGCAGACCCGCGAAATAAGGGCAGAGCTCGTCGTCCAGCGCATTCTGGGCGCCGCCGAGCACCACCATGGCGTCATGCTCGCCGCTAGCTTGCGGCAGCGCGTCGCCGCGATAGGGCCGGCGCAGGTCGATACCGGCGCCTGCCTCGACCAGCGCCGCGCCGATCTGGCCAAGGCCCTCATTGTCGAAGTTCTGGACCACCAAGACCCGCATCGAAACCTGCTGACATGAAATTGATGCAACGAGCGATATCATGGCGCCAGCATTGCAGCCAACAGGGAACGCCTATGCCACTGCAGAACCGGGTCGATCCGTTCGGCGCCATCCATGCCGTGCCGGAGCGCGGCCTGTTCATGGGCAATCGCGGCATCATTCACGACCCCGAGACGAGAACGCTGTTGAAGAAGCGCTGGGCGCTGCAAGCCTGGATCATCTGCGTCCGCGAATTCGGCGACGTGCGGCGCGAGCCGATGGGGCGCAACCGGCAAAGCGACGACCAATTGGGCGGCAAGGCCGGCTGGACCGAGCTGTTTTTCCTCGACGAGGTGACGGCACTGGCGGCCGGGCACCGCCCCTGCTTCTTCTGCCGGCGCGAGCGGGCCAGGGATTTTGTCCGGCGTTTCGGCGACGCCTTCGGCATTGCCGAGCCACGCGCGCCGCAACTCGACAAGCGCCTGCACAAGGAGCGCCTGGCCTCGGGCGGACCGGCGCCGAGACTGAAACCGGAGGCGCTTGCGGATTTGCCGGACGGCACGATGATCTCGTCAGGAAACAGGGCATACGCCCTGTTTGACGGCGCCGCGCTGCCCTGGAGTTTCGGCGGCTATGGCGAACCGGTGGGATTCGATGGCTTTGCACACCGCCCGCTCCGCCTGCTCACGCCGGCGACAACTGTTTCGGTGCTGAGGCATGGCTACGAGCCTGTCTGGCATCCTTCCGCCGAGGCTTGACGCCAAGGGTGACGTTGCCGCATTCCTCGGCGATGCGCGCCAATTACAAGATGCAGCGGCTGTTCGTGCCGGACGAGCTTGGACCCGATACCGAGTTCGAGGTCGGCCCGCAGCAGAGCCATTATCTCTCGCATGTGCTGCGGCTCGGCGAAGGCGCCGAAATTCTGGTCTTCAACGGCCGCGACGGCGAATGGTCGGCGGCGATCGCCGCGAAATCGAAGAAGGCGTTGCGCCTGAAGGTGATGGAGCTGCAGCGCCCGCAGCCGCCGTTGCCCGATCTCGTCTATTGCTTCGCGCCGCTGAAGCAGGGGCGGCTCGACTACCTCGTGCAAAAGGCGGTGGAGATGGGCGCCGGCATCCTGCAGCCGGTCATCACCCAGCATACGCAAGTGGCAAAACCCGGCATCGAGCGCCTGCGCGCCAATGTCGTCGAGGCGGCCGAACAATGCGGCATATTGGCGGTGCCGGAGCTGCGCGAAGCGGAAAAATTCGAGCGCCTGCTCAGCAATTGGAACCGTGAGCGGCGGCTGATCTTCTGCGACGAGGACGCATCGACCAACAATCCCCTACCGGCATTGCAGGCGGTCCGGGAGGGAAAGCTCGGGCTGCTGGTCGGACCGGAGGGCGGCTTTTCCGACGAGGAACGCAGGATGCTGAGAGCGCTGCCCTTCGTTACCGCCATTCCGCTCGGGCCGCGCATCCTGCGAGCGGATACGGCGGCGGTGGCAGCTTTGGCGCTGATCCAGGCGACAATCGGTGATTGGTGATCAATTCACGTTACCCTCTGGCTCAGGATTTTTCGCTTGATCGGCTACTGACATTTCGTCCATCTAGCGCCGGCAGTGGCCGCGTGTCCTTTCGGGCGCGTAAAGGACGCTGTAGCATTTGATTGGGCACCTGATCCCTTCCGAAAATCGAAGCCGGTTTTCGGGGTCATGTGCGGAGGGCTATTATGGCGCGCGATACTACCGATTTCCGGCCGATCGAAGGCGTCGACGAACTCGTCGAGCACCTGGCCGAAGGCAACAAGCCGCGCGACAAATGGCGCATCGGCACCGAGCACGAGAAATTCCCGTTCTATGTCGACGGCAATGCGCCGGTGCCCTATGGCGGCGAGCGCGGCATCCGCGCCATCCTCGAAGGCATGCAGGACAAACTCGGCTGGGACCCGATCATGGACGCCGGCCGCATTATCGGCCTGGTCGAGCCGACCGGCCAGGGCGCGATCTCGCTGGAACCAGGCGGCCAGTTCGAGCTGTCCGGCGCGCCGCTGGAGACGATCCACCAGACCTGCCGCGAAGGCAATGCGCATCTGGCGCAGGTACGCGAGATCGCCGAACCGATGGGCATTCGTTTTCTCGGCCTTGGCGGCAGCCCGAAATGGTCGCTGGCCGAGACGCCGAAGATGCCGAAATCGCGCTACGAGATCATGACCCGCTACATGCCCAAGGTCGGCACCAAAGGCCTCGACATGATGTACCGGACCTGCACGATCCAGGTGAACCTCGACTTCGAGAGCGAAGCCGACATGCGCCGCAAGATGCAGGTATCGCTGAAGCTGCAGCCGCTGTCGACGGCGCTGTTTGCCAACTCGCCCTTCACCGAAAGCCGGCCGAACGGCTTGCAGAGCTGGCGCGGCGAGATCTGGCGCGACACCGACAATCAGCGCTCCGGCCTGCTCGAATTCTGCTTCTCGCCCGATTTCGGCTTTGCCGACTATGTCGAATGGGCGCTCGACGTGCCGATGTATTTCGTCATCCGCGACGGCCAGTACCATGACATGACGCACATCACCTTCCGCCAGTTCATGGCGGGTGCCGCCCGCAACGAATTGCCGGACGGGCTGCCGACGATGGGCGACTGGGCGAACCATCTGTCGACGCTGTTCCCGGACGTGCGGCTGAAGCGCTTTCTCGAAATGCGCGGCGCCGATGGCGGGCCGTGGCGGCGCATCTGCGCGCTGCCGGCCTTCTGGGTCGGGCTGCTCTACGATGCGGCGGCGCTCGATGCGGCCGAGGCGCTGACCTCGAGCTGGAGCTACGACGAAGTGCTGGCAATGCGCAACGCGGTGCCGGAACAGGGCATTTCGGCGCCCTTTCGCAACACGACGTTGCGTGAGATCGCCCGCGACGTGCTCGTCATCTCGCGCATGGGACTGAAGAACCGTGGCCGCAAGAACCGCGACGGCTACGACGAGACGTCGTTCCTCAACACGCTGGACGAGGTCGTCGCGCGCGGCACCACCAGCGCCGAAGAGATGCTGGCGGCCTACCACACACGCTGGGGCGGCTCGATCGAGCCTGTGTTCATGGAATACGCGTATTAGCGCTTCGCTATCCGCTTGGCCGGTGGTCCGGCAAATTCGCTTCAATCAATGATGGAAACGAACTAGGCTTCTCCAACGAGGATTTTCCCGGAGGAGAAAACAATGCCTTCCTTGTTCGATATTCTGGCGCAGTCCCAGAACGGCAACGGCATGCAGGCGCTGGCCCAGCAGTTCGGGCTGTCGCAGCAGCAGACGCAGGCGGCGGTCGCGGCGCTGCTGCCGGCCTTTTCGCAGGGACTGAAGCGCAACACAGCGGATCCTTATGGACTCGGCTCCTTCGTGACGGCGATGGCCAGCGGCCAGCACGCCAAATATTTCGAGGATGCAAGCCGGGCCTTCTCGCCGCAGGGTCTCGATGAAGGCAACGGCATTCTCGGCCATCTGTTCGGCTCGAAGGACCTGTCACGCGCAGTCGCCAGCCAAGCCGCGCAGGCGAGCGGTGTCAGCCAGCAGGTCCTGCAGCAGATGCTGCCGGCAATCGCCTCGATGATGATGGGCGGGCTGTTCAAGCAGACCACCAACCAGCTGGGCGGACAGATGCATGCGGCAGGCGGCGGCGGCAATCCGCTCGGCGAGCTCATCGAGCAGATGATGCGGCAGGCGGGCGGCGGCGGCCAGGCGCCGGCCCCTCAGCCTGCGGGCCTCACGGATAACCCCCTCGGCAAGGTGCTGCAGGATATGTTCGGCGGGCAGCAGCCGCAACAGTCGCAGAGCCCTTACGGCGACAACCCGCTCGGCAAGGTGTTGCAGGACATGTTCGGCGGCGGGCAGCAGCCGCAAAGCCAGCCCCAGCAGACACAGAACCCTTATGGTGACAATCCGCTCGGCAAGGTGCTGCAGGATATGTTCGGCGGCGGCGCGCAACAGCCGCAGAACCAGCCCCAGCAAACACAGAACCCTTATGGCGACAATCCGCTCGGCAAAGTGCTGCAGGACATGTTCGGCGGCGGCGCACCGCAGTCTCAGCCGCGTCAGACGCCCCAGGCGCCGCAGCCGCAGGCCAATCCGAGCGGCAGGCCGAGAAATCCGTTCGACGACCTGTTCGGCAAGATGTTCGAGACGGGCGCCCAGCAACGCGACGACTACCAGAAAGGCATGGAGTCGATCTTCGACCAGTTCAAGCACGGCATGGGCCGGCGGTAGGGGTTGTCGCTGACCCACGCCGCGTCGTCATCCTGGGGCGGAGCAAGGAGCGAAGCGACGCGGCGCAGACCCCAGGATCCATGCCGTGAATTGGGAGCGCCGTGGCGGTGCAAAATTCAGCTCCGCTGCATCCTCGGTTGAGGTCACGGCATGATGGGGTGGACGGCCCCCGAAGCGGCATCGATGTGCCAGATTGAGGTCGTATAGAACTTCAATCGA
>NZ_JBVVQI010000050.1:0-29844 GCF_055811495.1 Mesorhizobium sp. WSM4830
GGCTGCAACGCGGCGGCAATGATCAATGTCCTTGCGGTTCAGGTATGAAGTTCAAGAAATGCTGCGGTACCCGCCAGATTCAGCTACGCCGGGGCCCTCGGGGAATTATCCCCTGAAGGACCAGCACGCCCGCTCGCTATTTCAGAAGTCGCCGATGGTCTTGGCAACGACCAAACGCTTTCCACCTGAACCGTTGCTGCGCTCGTGCATGAAGTCCCTCTCGGCCAGCGAGACAAAAGCCAAACCTTCCAGACCTACCGCCCTCCAAGTGACCGCCATCTCGGCATGGCCAGCGCTCGTTCATCTACTCGACTCTTCGAGTCACAGACGGCTCAGCACGGTCACTGCCGACGATGCAGCCTGCCAGCGAATGGAACCGGGTACAGCAGCCCATGTCCGATTCTGATGCCAACAAAGCCATCGTCCGCCGCTATTTCGATATGTTCAATTCCGGTGATCTGACCCAGCTCGCCGACATTGTTTCGCAGGACTATGGTGACAAGCTGAATGAACAATCCTCCGGCATCGACGTCATCCGTGGCTATCTCGAGGGCCTGAAATCCAGCTTTCCCAATTTCACTTGGCCTTGTCGACCAGCGCCCGTAGTGCCGAGACGTCATGCAGCAATAACCTGCTGCCGCGCTTTTCGATCAGGCCTCTCTTGGCGAGGTCGCTCATTTCGCGCGAGACCGCTTCCCTGTGCGTGCTCATCGTTGCCGCCAGCTCGGAATGCGTCGGTGCCGGGCTTATGGAGACCTCGCCGTCCACGAGTGCGGCTTTCTCCGCCCGATGCAGGAGCTCGACGATCAGCCGTTTTCGCACGACCAGAGTGCTGTATTCGAATACCCGCTCGGTCATCCGCCGGAGCTGGGCAGACAGATGCTCAAGCAGCATCCAGGCAAAAGTCGGGTGGGTCATCACGATATCCCGGAATGCTGTGCCGGACAGCCGTGCAGCGCGGGTTGCCTCCAGCGCGACTACGCTGGCAGAGCGTGCAATCCCGTCAATGCCTCCGAGCTCCCCGAAAATGTCACCCGGTTCGACATCGCGATACGCTATCTCCCTGCCGTCCGCTGAAACCAGTGTCACGCGAGCCCGTCCTTCCAGCAGGAAGAAGACATCGCGACCAGTGTCGCCGTGGGAAATGATTAGCTCGTTGTGTCGATAGCTGCGCTCGTGCCACCGTTTGGTCAGCGCGGCGAGGTCGGCATCGCAAAGTCTTGAGATGAAGGCCAGAGAGCCTGTCACAACGGTCCTTGTTCAATCAAGGGTCCTTGTTCAATCAAGTGAACTTCACCTTACTCCCTATCCAAGGAAATTTTATGGCCGCAGGCCCCGCTTTCCGGGATGCAAACTGGGGGCGGATTTCGCCAATGTTTTCCCCGGTGTGGGAATTCCCACAGCCGAGCCTGTTCGACTGTCATATCTTTGTTGCACGTCAGGCCCGCCGGCTCGTGTGCAAGCCGGCGAAGGGAAAGGGAACAGTCATGAAATTCTTGGCTCCCGTTACAAAACTTGCTGCGGGGCTTCGCAAATTCGTCGCGCCGCGCTACCGCCCGGAGCTTTATTACATGCGTGGCCCGGGGCCAGCCACCGCCCGCCGTATGGGCACGCCGCGGCAAAACCAATCCATCGACCACTACGCCTAATTTACCTCGCGGACGGCTGACGCTCTCGCCCGGAGTGCCGTTCGCGCCGTTCCGTACCGGTCAATTCAGGTCAATGAAGGGACGATCTGATCATGGTTATAATTCATGCTGCCGCCATTGGTCCATTTCGCAGGTGGTTACGCCTCCGCGCCGAGCGAAAAGCTCTCCTGTCGGCAACGGACCAGTTGAGCCGTTTACCCGATGACGTTCTTGGCGACGTCGGCATCTCACGTGACGAAATCATGTGCGCTTTGCGAAGCCGCGCCATCCGTCATGCGGAGGCAGGCGCGGCCGGCACGACGATCGAGCGCACCAGGATCGCTTCGGCCTCGATCCCGAAACGGTTGGCCGCCGGCGGTGGCCAAGCCTCGGCCGAGATCCCCTTTGGGAAGAAGACGTGTAACCGGCGCCGCATTCCAACGCCTCCGCTCGTCTATTGAAGGCTTCGCGCCTCCGTCGGTTCTTCCCGGCCCCACGGCTAACAGAAACTACCGAGGCTCTGGTCGACGCTGGATGACAGTTCCGGGGCAGATCAGGGCGATTCAAACCGACCTCTAAGCAGCGTCTGGAGACAGCCTTTCAGCATCGGAATCTTATAACCGCTTACTCGAAAGGAAGACGGGCATCCGTCTGAATTTCGCATAGTGTGCCGGAAGTTACTCACCCGCCGTATTAGCATTAATGAGGCGCTCCAGAGTAGCGAAGTCCTTAAGCTCTCGGTAGGGCGTCACATCAAGGTCTGCCGGTACCTTGCTAAGCTTCTCTTCATCAATTGGTTTTTCGTTCCGTTTCATCAACGATTGGTACGTTTTCCACGAAACGCCGGCGGCTTTGACGGCATCGCGTTCAGCGCGAACTGCTATTTGATGCGCATGAAGGTAATGAAGCCCAAGCTTGTCCAGAAGGGCCTTTTCCACGACCTCATGCGTCAGCAAAAATGGTGCGAGCCGCACCGTACGGCCTTTCCAAGGGATTGTTCGTGGCAGATGCCGGTCGATGTAAATCGTGCCTCCGTCTTTGCTGTAGCCTGCAATGTATGGGATGTCGAAGCCGTGGTTGACTTCCACCCGCCGGTGCAAGGCCAGGACAACATCGCCGAGCACCGCGTCGTCAATATCTTCGGAGCTGTGTCGGACTTCATCTTCCAGTTTCATTGTGATTCCCATCCTGTCTAAGCAGTCTGTGCCGCCCGGAACTGGGTTGACGCAGATTGGTTCCTCACGTCGTAGGCTTGCACACTACTCTGGTCGCCGAAATCGCGCTCATCCTATCTCGACTAAACCGCGAAGGAACCGCAATGGACATCGCCGGCGCCCGCCGGCCTTGGCAGTTATCTTAAACTTCCCCCGATCGCGCCGCACTTCTTCAGCTACACCAACGCCAGCTTTCCCGTACGCAGTGACCTCGCATGGCCTCAGGGAAGGCGCATGGGGCGCGGCAAACCGGAACAGCGACCGAACCTGAAAACGGGGTCGGATTCCGGGCGCGTACTGCTACGCTGAAGCTACGCAGGACCGGGCTCTCGTAAACCGAACTCCGGCTTCGCCAGGCTACGCCGGGATTTCGGCCATCCGGCTTCCATCCCTCGCGCAAGCACGCCTTTCGGGCCGTGACCTGAACGGGCCACAGGCCCGTATAACCTTTTCTCTTTTGATCCGGGGCTGCCGCCCCCTGCCGTCAAGGCCGGGCGCTATTCGCGTGAAAATCAAAGGCCTGGTCCTCACTCCGCTGCGGGCCGCACCACCCTTTGATTTTCAGCCTTGACCGCATTCCACCCGCTCATTGGCGCGGGGCCTAGTCCGGTTGCAGCAGCAGCTGCTGCGCAACCGTAAAGCTAGGAGGAAAGACCAATGACAGCAGATGTTTATGAGAGAGTTACGGCGACGATTGTTGATGAGCTGGAGAAGGGCGTGCGCCCGTGGCTGAAGCCGTGGAACGTGGAGCACGCCGCGGGGCGGATTTCGCGGCCCTTGCGCCATAACGGCGTGCCCTATCAGGGTATCAACGTCATCATGCTGTGGTCGGCAGCCATGGCGCAGGGCTTTGCCGCGCCGATCTGGATGACCTTCAAACAAGCGCAGGAGATGAGCGCACATGTCCGCAAGGGCGAGAAGGGCAATCTTGTCGTTTATGCCGACCGTATCCGCAGGACACAGAAGGACGAAGCGACCGGCGAGGAGCAGGAGCGGGATATCCCGTTTATGAAGGGCTACACTGTCTTTAATGTCGAGCAGATCGAAGGCCTACCGGCGCAATTCTATGCCCGGGCGGAACAGCGCCTCGATCCGGTAGCACGCATCGAGCACGCAGAAACTTTCTTCGCCGGGCTGCGCGCCGATATCCGCCACGGCGGCAATCAGGCCTATTACAGCATGGGCAGCGACCATGTGCAGATGCCGCCGTTCGAGACCTTCCGCAATGCCGAAAGCTATTACGCAACGCTGGCGCACGAGTGCACGCACTGGACGCGCCACCCCTCGCGACTGGAGCGGGATTTTGGCCGCAAGCGCTGGGGCGATGAAGGCTACGCGATGGAAGAACTCGTTGCTGAACTTGCTTCGGCCTTCCTGTCCGCCGATCTCGACCTGACGCCCGAAACGCGGCCCGACCATGCCGCCTATATCGGCTCATGGCTGAAAGTGCTTAAGAACGACAAGCGGGCGATCTTCACCGCAGCCAGCCACGCGCAGCGCGCCGCGGATTTTCTTCACGGCTTGCAGGAAGAAGCCCGCTTGCTGGAGGCCGCGGAATGAAGCCGCCCGAGACCATCATCATCGGGGGACGCACCTATAGCTGGCGCGTCATCCTCGATATGCGGCGATAACAGCTTGACGCATGGAAGGCTGCCCAGCCCGAGCGGCCCGCTCTTTGACCTGAAGCAGGACCAGCCCGGAAGCGGAGCGAAGCGCCGCACGGCGCTATCAGGGAGGCCTGCTTGTGCTGATGCAGGATCGCCAGCGATGAGCGATGCGAGAAATTTTTCCGCGCCCGCCGGCGACACCGGCGGGCGCGGGATTTGGGCGGGCGTTCGGCGCCGCGGGCGCCTCGCGGGAAAAACCGGGATTTCGCCACGCCCGCTGGTGAGCGGGCGCGGCCAGGTTTAGCGCGGCCCGGCAGGCGGCTTAGGCTTCGAAAGTGCCTGAGGCTGATTGCCGGCCTGCTCGCGCTAGGGACAGACCGGCGAATTCACGAGGGCATGCGCGTGCGCATCGATCTGAACGCAATCTTCGGCATCGGCAGCAGCCTCGGGTTCTGGCCGGCTTCGCCGCCCACGCTGTCGATCTGGACAAGCCGTTCTTGAGCCAAACCGGCTATCGCAAGCTTGCTCGGCATTCATGCCGATCCGGCACCGGGCCTCGTGCCTGGAGAATTCGCGAGCAGAGTCATTGCCGGCTATGTCAGAAGCGGGCTCAAGGGCAGCTGAAACCATCGAAGCCCGCTACCGCGAACGCGCCTCGTAGAAGGCTATCGCGGCGCAGTGCCGCAAGACGGGCGGTGCGGTCACGGACAAAGGTCGGGTTCCTATGCCAACCTGCCGTTTTCGCCGTGCAGGGCAGTTCTCGAACGTCCGCAAAAAGGCATTTAGGATTTGGCGACGGCATTTCGTTGTTCCTGCCGTTCAGCAGAAAGCATCGGCAGAATTGGTCGAGGGTACAGTCAAAAAATTCAGGATCGACATCGCATTCGATGGCCCTTGGCACGCTTCTGACTTCTGGCTGTCCTCGATCTGCATGAGCGGAAGGGTAATTTCCCCCATGGAAATCTCTCGAGTCAATTTCGGCGGCGTCAGGTGGGAGAAATAGTCTCGGCAGACGTCATCGATCGGGTTAATGGCCTTACCACCATACTGAGCCATCAAAAGCAGTGCCGTGTTTATGCCGGGGCTACCACCTCCAGTCTGGAGCCTAGCAAGCCGCCCGACTGGTTCAACCTTCCGTCACGGCCGGGCAGGGGGAGGGCGTGCGAAAGGGTTGGTACGACCTAATAAATGGTCAGGCGTCGAGTCAGTAGAGCGCTACCGCCTTTCGCCACATCCGCGTTACCTACTTCGTTGCTGCGGGTGAAGCGCCAGCTGGCTCCCCATTTGAGCACATACTGCGGAACGAGTATCCCAAAGGCTATGATCGAAACGCACTCGCGTTGTTGACGGGCTCGGCGGGAAAGCAACGACGCAATAGCAATCGTGTTGTATGGGTGTAATCTCTAAGTATCGATAAGAGGTAACTATCGATAGTGAGAAAGACGCCAGAGAAAATCCCCTGCAAGTCAACTTAACTGCCGGATAGCTTGAATAACGCGAATCGGCCATCATGAAAACAATGGCTTACACGCTCGACAAACTGCCCCTGGAAATCCTAATCGGACCGGTTTCCCGCGCCACCGAGGTTTTGGCCCGCCTTGACGAGCGGCTGGCTCGTTCTCCCGTCCGCGACGGTTTTGTCGAGCGCCAGCACTTCGTCGACCCAGCCGCCGCGCTCTGGCTCGAGGGCGAGCTCGTCCACCTCGAAGACCTCGTCCTGCACGACGCCCACATGGACATTCGCACCACAACCCACGAACTCACCCGCGCGCACGCGGTCCTGCGTACCCGTCGGCGCATTTTTGTGCAGAGGCCGGACTGGGCGCTCAGTCGCGACGGTTTTTTGGCCCTGACCCGTCGGGACGGCGCTACGCCTGCGGCGGGACAAAAAAGCCGGGAAGGGGAGGGGGGATAATACCATCTTTACGAAATTATCCAACTTGAC
Source organism: Mesorhizobium sp. WSM4830 (assembly GCF_055811495.1). Taxonomy (NCBI): domain Bacteria; kingdom Pseudomonadati; phylum Pseudomonadota; class Alphaproteobacteria; order Hyphomicrobiales; family Phyllobacteriaceae; genus Mesorhizobium; species Mesorhizobium sp. WSM4830. Next base: position 6,395 of record NZ_JBVVQI010000050.1, read on the forward strand.
GAACTTACGATCTGTAACCATATTGGTGACAGCAAGAGGTTGTCATCATGGCCGCTCCAAAACGCAGCAATCATAGCGGGACCGCATCCCATGCGGGAGTCGCCGCCCTGAGTTTTACCACAAAGTTGCCGGCACAGGCCGATTTCAAGAAGGCGTTGCTCGAACGCTATCAGGAGGCCATCGCACGCAGCCGCAAGATCGGCCATCGCGTGTCGTTCCGGGTAGAGGTCGACCCGGCGGCCGGCGCGCAGACGATCACGCCGGTCGAGGAACAGCCGAGCGCCTCAGATGCCTTTCCCGTCGAGGACACGGGCAAGCCCGACGCTGAACTTGAGGCAGCGCTCGCCGAGGCGCGCGAACGTGGTCTCAAGCGTGTTGCCGAAATTGTCGCCGGCGAGGACATGCTGAGCGCGGACGCCTTTGCCAAGCTGATCGGCACGTCGCGGGTGACGGTCAACGCCAAGCGGCAGAATGGCCAGGTGCTCGGGGTCGATGGCGCCAAGCGCGGCTTCCGCTTTCCCGTCTGGCAGCTCGACAAGGACGGCCGTCCGTTTGGGGCATTGCCGGCGCTCCATGCCATGTTGGGCAATGCGTGGGCGGTGTACCGATTTCTGGTGTCGCGCCACAGCGCGCTTGATGGGCGGACCGGCCTTCGAGCTCTCCAGCAGGGTGACAACGCCGCGGTGTTGGCAGTGGCAGAAGGCATGGCCAGGGGCGATTTCGACTGAATGCCTGGCGTTTCACCTCCACCCGATTTCGGGCGCGCAAAGCTCGAAATCGAGACCATACCGCCGGGGCGGACATTTGGTCGGATCTACTGGAGCACCTATCCTGATCCCCTCGGATACGGGAAGTCGACGAGCCGTTTCAGCGATCCGCGGCGTCGTGTTGCTGCCAACCGTTTTGGCGTTCTCTACCTCGGCGACTCTCTGAAGGTGTGCTTCCTCGAGACCGTGCTCCGAGATCGGCGCGAAGGACTATTCGACGACCTCCCGATAGAGGAGGTGGAACTGACCCTACGGCGCTATGCGGAGATCACCACCACTGCAGACCTTCGCCTTGTCGACCTCAGGGGCGACAATGCGGTCAGGATGGGTGTTCCCACCGACGTCGTTCGGGCACAGCGCCAGAACTTGGCGCGCTGGTGGTCGGTGGCGTTTCACGAGCACCCGTCTCAGCCTGATGGAATCATTTACCCCTCGCGCCTGAACGGCGCGACCGATCTCGCCATCTACGATCGTTCGATAGGAAAGCTACAGGCGAAGCGCGTTGTGACGCTCCTCGGCGCGCCGGGATTGGCCCAGGTTCTCGGGGATTTCAAAGTCGGTTTGGTGTAGTGCCTTTGGCCCGGTCGTGTGGCATGACAAGGGGCTGTCGGATCGGGTGGCATTAAACGACCGGAATTGGGGCCGACAGCAGATCGGCAGCTTTCGAGCATCCAGTTGGCAATGCAGCCATTCAGCTCACGACCCCAGGCGGACCCTCGTTCGCCCTTCGCCGAATTCGCGCCCCTGACCGATTCCAGACATTCGTCAGATCCTAGACCGAACATCTAGCTTGGAACTCAAGGGGGCGACCGAGCCGAAACGACCAGACTAGGAGGCAAGTTGACCACAATACTTGGCTGGTATGCTGTCCCGGTTGCGCGATCCAGAACGGTCACTCGTCGAGCCAGTATTGGCGGGAACAGCCGAACTGGCGCGAGGCGACAGATTGGCGCTTGGCGACAAATGCCATTGTGAAGAGACTCCGGGGCGAGTTGTTCGCTTTCACACCAGGCACGATCATGTAACCCTGATCGACCAGTTGCAATTTCAGCTCCCTGAGATGCCGTTTGAAGCCGTTCTCGATTTGACTCCGAGGGTAGCGCCATCCGCTTCTGCACGCTCGGATGAGAATGTCGGAATACAATTCGGCGCTAACGGCTCTCATAGCATCTTCGGAAATCAGCTTGCCACCAGATTGCGTGCCTTCGGACAAGCATGGTCCAGCCGACAAAGACAGCATCAGCATTGCGGCAAAGATAGATGACTTCGTCATGGAGACCTCCTGTTTCCAGAATGGATCGGGGGTTCTGCGACCCGACGAAACCCTTCGACAGGAACCCTAGAATTGCTGGCGGTCGGATGGGATCGTGCAAATGCAGTGTTTTCGAGATCGCATCTGTAGTATTTTGCCGTGCCGGGTCGGCCACAACTCGTAGCGGATCGGAGACTTGAAGCGATGCTTCGCGCCGTGAACAATCCTCTGACCAGTCTGTCGGACCGGGAGCGGGTGGTCGCTGCAAAATTCGCCGAGGGGATGACCTACCGTGAAATCGGCGAGACGCTCTTCATAGCGCCGACTACCGTTCGGACCCATCTGTCGGCCATCTATCGGAAACTCGATATTCGAAGCAAAGTGGCGCTTGCAACCTTGCTTGCCGACCAACGCGGGCAAGACACCGGCGGTGCACCATCCGGTGGCTTTTCGGTAGAGGACTCTGGGCCAACAGTCGTTGCGGTTCTCCCTTTCGACAATCTGAGCGTGGACGAGCCATGGAACCGCTTGGCCGATGGCCTGTCGGCGGACATCATGGTCGATCTCGCTCGCTACCCCGACCTTGCGGTTATCGCCCGCCAGACCATGCTCTCGTACAAGGGACGGCGCGATGACGTGCGTTCCATCGGGCGGGAACTGAAGGCGGATTACCTACTTGAGGGAACTTTGCAGGCGGCAGCGCAGCAGCTGCGGATCTGCGTCCAACTCGTCGACGCGCGCACTGGAGTCGATTTGTGGACAGCCCGCTATGATCGATCAGCGGAAGACCTGTTTGCGATGCAGGACATGGTCACCGAAAACGTCGTCAATGTCCTTGCTAGCTGTTGCGGCAAGCTCGCAAAACTTCGACGCGATGTTGTCCGGCGAAAACACCCCGCCAGCCTGCGTGCCTATGACTACTATCTGCTCGGCGTCGAGCAGCACAATTTGTACACGCACGCTTCGAATGCGGAAGCGGTGCGGCTTTTGACGCGTGCCATCGAACTCGACCCTGGTCTAGCCAGAGCCTGGACAGTCTTGGGGCTGGCGCACGCCGTCGCCGCCATCAATGCGTTTACCAATGACCCTTCCGCCGCAAAGGAGCGCTGGAAACTCTGCCTCGAACGAGCTTTGGCGCTCGACGCGGGTGATACCCATGCGCGCATATGTCTGGCCGAGCTTCGAGCCTTGCAGGGCGATCTCGATGCCACAGCAAGAGAACATGATCTTGCGTTAGCGGCCGCCCCGCACGATGCCGATACCCTCGCCTTGCTTGCCGGAGGAAAGGCATTCGTGACGGGCGACCCGCAGGAAGGATATGAACTGGCGAAGCGCGCGATCCGTCTCAATCCGCATGTTTCCTGGTACTATAGCATGCTGGGCCGATCGAGCTTCGTTGTTGGCCTCCACAGGGAGTGCCTGACCGCGTTCAGCCAAGCTCCGCCGGACTCGCCTGCAACGCTGCTGTTCCAGGCCATGGCGCACGCCATGCTCGGCGAAGCACCTCAGGCAATGAAGATTGCCAACCGGTTGGCGAGAGAATTTGCAAACATTTCGGCCGAAGGGTTTATCGCCTCCTATCCAGTCACCAATCCTTCCGCTATTGCCGCGATCCGGGAGGGCGCCCGCCGCGCGGGGCTGGCCTAGCTTCAATTGAGATACCACTGCGGAGTCCTCGGCGCGACCAAGCGAATCTTAGCGACAATGTTGATTGCCTATTGTGTCGTAGACGCTGTCGGCTACGCGCAGGCGCAAAGTCCGCTCACCATCACCGCACCAGTCTCTGGCCAGACTGTGGATGGGACGCTCTCCTTTTCCGGGACGGCTTCCGTCAACAGCATTACACGGCGCGGAACTATTAGCGGACAGACCAATACCGGGGTCGAATGCCGAGGGACGGCTACCGTCAATCTCACGTTCTCGCATGGACAAGGAACGATCGTTTGCGGGCAACTCTCATCCCGGTTCGTGTTCTCGCTGACCAGCAGACAACCCCCAGCCGGCACAGGAACGGGAACCCTTTCCGACGGGCGCAAGGTGATGTTGAGAATAGGACAATGACCACAAATCGACAGCCCTTCTGTCGAGAAGTGGCGAGCTGAAACATTGGCGTAAGTTGGCTCGATTACTACTCCTGCCAAAGCCGATGCCGAGCCGGTCGATGCCCTCGCACGCGGAAAACGGAAGCCTGCGAGGCCCGGTCGTAGCGGATCAAGGGTGGGCGACGCTTTCTCACGGCGCCAAATAGCGCCACGTCAGCTGCGCTATTTGCGTGCGAGCACGACGTGAGCCTCTTGGGGGAATATCAGCTCCCCTCCAGTTGAATAGATTGCCAGCGAAGAACTTAGATCCGCCGTGATCGCTGCGATGACTGCGGCCCGATGTCCGGCCTCCATTCCGCTGATCAGCCCAGCCTGCGGAGTCGCTGCCAGCTGTAATCGCACATATTGCTTTGACGAGGGGAACCGGATGTTCTGCGTCGTCGTGTGGATGGTCACCTGACGAAATCCCGCCCCGGCCACCAATCGGTAAAGCTCGTCCGCATCGGCGAGTGAATGCTCGGACCGTTTCGTTGCCGAAGCGCCCGGACCGAGGTGTCGATCCAAGGCATCCGCCAACGCCTTGGCCGCGGGAGTGTGCTCGATGGCGCTGAAAACGCTTTAGACCAGTCGGCCGTCCGGCACCAGAACCCGGAACATCTCACGTAGCGCACTCGATCGGTCCGGAAAAAACTGCAGTCCGAGCTGGTAAAGAACCAAAATCAAAGGTGGAGTCAGGGAACGGCATTTCCAGCGCGCTTCCCTCGTGCCAGTCGATGAGCGGTCCAGCGCCTCTCGGGAGCGCGCGAGCAACGGCAAGCATCCCCGTGTTGATGTCGAGGCCGACGACCTGCCCATTTCCCATACGCTCGGCCGCCGAGCGTGCCACCACGCCGGTGCCGCAAGCTACGTCCAGAATCCGTTCACCAGATTGAGGCGCAGCACGATCCAAAAGGTCGGCAGCCCATAGGGCTGTGATTGCCGGGACCAGGTAGCGCTCGTAGAGTTCCGCAGCGCTGCCTTCCAGCTGCTACTGCTCCTGCTGGGCCATGGCGTCCCTCCCGCACAACGAGCCGCTCGGCGATGAAAACAAGGATACAGAGCAGATCACCTGGACGGTCGGCTCACCCCCCTAACGAGACGTCTACTGCTGTTTCGGCGGACGCCGGAAATGGCGCAACTGTGACCTCCAGTACCGTCGCCGGCGATGTCTGCTTCCAGGGAGCGACAAAGTTCTACGGCTGACATGCCGAAAGCAGACTGGCAGCTCGTGTTTGCCAAAGGCAGGGAGGCGGACATCAAGCTTAGAGCCTAGCCCTGCGCGGCACACCATTCGGATTGGGAGCCAATTCCGGTCTGTCTTTCGTCTCAACATTGTAGACGCGAACGTGCCCGTCTAGGCCTTTGAACTGGCGAGTACTGAGGTCAACGATCGGTATTTTGTCATGCAGATGGCGCGCTACTGAATAATCGATGAGTATTTGTCGATCCTCAGCGCACGAACACAGCCGCGACGCAAGGTTAACGACATTGCCGATCGCGGTGTAGTCAACGCGGGCTTCGTAACCAATGCGACCCACCGTTGCCCACCCCATCGCAAGCCCCATGCCGAAGCCAATCTGATAGCCACGCTGCCTCCACCCAGATATGAGTTCTTGAATTGCTTCCTGCATGTCGACACCCATTTTTACGGCATGAAGCGCCAGCTCTTCACATGGAACCGGGGCGTTGACGAGAATCATCAATCCATCCGCCGAAAAACTGGTCAGCATCACCTCATACCGGGTGATGATCGCGCCGAGCGCCTCGTAGTTCTCACGCAAGAGCTGCATGACGTCCTCAGGCTGAGCGTGCGCCGAAAATGCGGTGAAGCCACGCAAATCGCAAAAAACAGCGACCACTTCCGCGCGCTGTCCGGCGAGCATTCTCTCGTCGCCAGCCTTTTCTACGAGCTCCGCCACCTGTGGTGCCAGGAAGCGCTTCAAACGCGTCATTCGCTCAGCGCGGTCCGGCCATATGGCGAGTTCCTGCGCCATTTGGTTGAACCGCGCAGCCAGCCGCTCGAGTTCGTCTCCACTGACAATGTTGATCCGATGATCGAATTGCCCGGCACCGATCTTGAGGGCGCCTTCTTCCAGCAATCGGATGGGCCCGCTCATCCGTCTGGCAAGCCAATAGGCGAGTACCGCCGCAAGGACTGTGGCGGCGAGGAACAACCCGCCGGTCCGCCACAATGAAGCGTATAGAGGTGCAAAAGCCTCTGCCTGCGACTGCTCGACAATTACCGTCCAGCCGGCCGCGGTAACCGGCGCGCCAGCAGTCACAACGCGTTCATTCTCGGCGTTGCGGCTTGCAATCGCAGTGCCGCCTGCGGCAGCGATCGCATCCCGCAATCCGCGCAGGGCCAACGCTGCTCTCTCGTCGGCGCCCTGCATCATTTTGCTGATGGCGGGGTGAGCGATGAGGTGGCCGGCCTGGTCGACGACAAATGCCTGGCCGCTGCGGCCCACGCGGATTTCGGAAACGATGAGCCAGATAGGCTTCAGGCTGATTTCGGCGATTATCGTGTTTTTTAGGACTGTATCGTCGTAGTTCGCCATCGCCATGGTTACCGACGGTTCGGAACCCTGGCGATAGGCGACCGGGCCATACCAGACCTTCGCCGTCCTGGCGCCCACGACAGCGGGATCGCCCGAGCGATCCGCCCCGCCTTCCGTCCTGTTCGAGCCCGTGCGCGAGACGTGCAGCCGTTCAGCGCCGGCGCCGTCGACGAAACTGATGCCGAGAATTCCCGGGACCTGGTGCATCACGCGTACGACAAGGAGCCGAAGCTGTTTCACGCCGGCCTGGGCCGACACGTCCTCGGGGATCGTGGAGCCGAGCGGAATCTTGATGTCGTCGAGAAAGCTCTCGATCCTGTCGGCCGCCGATGTTGCCTCGGACCGCAGCAGGGCACTGAGGATCGCACGCTGGTCGACATAGCTGAACCACGTTTCGCTGATGCCACTAGCAGCCATCGGAAAAACGACCGCCGCGAACAAAACCAGAAAGTATTTCCGGAATAGCGATCGACGCATGGGAGCGGCTTTGGCCCCACAAAAGCGACCGACGAGAAGTCGGACAATTCAATAGAGAAAGATACCCGAAGTTCCGTCCAATTGGTATGGGTGGGGGCGTCCACCACCCAATGTCTCCACCACGCTAGGTCCGTTCGTGTCGTTTGAACACAAAGCTGTCAGCGGTCTGTGGAGCTTCATCCACTTTCGGCGTGGATATGGCCGGGCTAATAAGCGCTAAGCGGAATATGGGCATCGCGCCGCGACGGTTGACATTTAATCGCGGCTCAGCGCTCGCCGGAGAGCACTGAAACGAATGCGATATTGCTGGGGCGTCAGTCCGATCTTGCGCCGGAACAGGCGCCCGAAAAAACTCGCATCCTCATAGCCCACTTCATTGGCCACCACCTCGACCTGCAGGTCGCCCGTCTCGAGCAGTTCCTTGGCCGCTTCGAGCCTGAGCGCGTGGATGTAGTCGATTGCCTTCATCTCCGTCGCCTTGGCGAAGCGGCGCACGAAGGAGCGCTCGGACAGGCCTGACAGCCTGGTCATGGCGGCGACGGGCGAGGGCGTCCGGTAGTTGAGCTCCGCCCATTTCTGGCAGCGGTTGATCACAGCGTCGCTGGTCTGGCGAAAGCGGATCAGCGCGGCGAAGGGCTGCTGGCCCATGTCGTGCCACTGCAGCATGTAGACCTTGGCGACCTCCATCGCCTCCTTGAGGCCGACGAAGCGGGCGATGAGATAGAGGGCGAGATCCTGCCAGCTCGAGCCGCCCCCGGCCATGACGATGCGCTGGGCCTCGCCGCTCAGCACCAGCGACTGGCCCGCCTTCACCTTCACACCGGGATAGTTGTTAGCGAGCGTCGCGACATAGCCCCAATGGATTGTGGCCTCGCGATTTTCCAGCAAGCCGGCTTCGCCGAGCAGGACCGCGCCGGAACAGGCGCTGGCCAACATGGCGCCGTCCGCATGCGCCTGCCGTAGCCAGCGGGCCTCGGCATCATACTGCCCGGCGACGCTTTCGCCCGGATTGACGAAGAAATCGGGGATGCAGACGATGTCGGGTCGCGGGCAGTCGGAAAGCGCGTGGTCCGGGCGTACCCAGACGCCGTTTGAGGCGCGAAACGCGCTGCCGTCCCCAGCAACCACATAGGGCCGCATGCGCGGCGTGCCCGCCGCACCGCTGGTGATGAACAGGAAATCCCTGCCGGGCGAGGAAAACAGGTCGAACATGCCGTAGATCGTGGAGGCGGTAGCCTCCGGAACGGCAAGGATCGCCACATTCAATGGGCCGGTCTGTTCAACCATGGCAGAAATGACCGCCTTCCAGCATTTTCGACTTTAGTGCCCGTGCCCGCGCTGCGCTAGCGTGTGTGAAACGAGGAGACCGCCACATGGCCACCGCCGCCACCCTTGCACCATCGAGCATCGAAAGCTTCCGTTCAACGATGCGTGGCGAGGTGCTGGAGCCGTCTAGCCCGTCCTACGATGCGACGCGGGTCGTCTGGAACGGCATGATCGACCGCCGTCCCGCCGTCATCGCGCGCTGCCGGAATGCTGCCGATGTCGCGGCATCGGTGAATTTCGCGCGCGAAGAGCGGCTGGCGATCGCGATCCGCTCGGGAGGCCATAATGTCGCAGGGTATGCCGTCTGCGACGGCGGCTTGATGATTGACATGTCGCTGATGAGTGGCGTGCGGGTCGCCGGCCTCGATCGTGTTTTCGTAGAGGGCGGCGCTATTTGGGCCGATGTCGATGCGGCCACCACCCCGCTTGGCCGCGCCACGCCGGGCGGCCTGATCTCGGCAACTGGCGTTGCCGGCCTGACACTCTCAGGAGGCATCGGCTGGCTGCGCGGCAGCCACGGCCTCAGCGTCGACAATCTGCTGGCCGCCGATCTGGTGACCGCCGATGGACGCCTCATCCATGTCGATGCGACGCAGAACCCGGATCTCTTCTGGGCGTTGCGCGGCGGCGGCGGCAATTTCGGCGTGGTGACGAGCTTCGAGTTCAAGCTGCACCCGATCGAACCGGAGCTGATGTTCTGCGGTCCTGCCTATCCGGAAGAGCGCGCCAACGAGATCATTCCGCTTTGGCGCGACTTCATGCTAACCGCCCCCGACCGCCTGAGCGGGCTGGCCGAGTTCTCCACCCTTCCGGAGGATCCCTCCGTTCCCGAACACGCCTGGGGCCGCCGCGTCCTGGCGCTTGCGCATGTCTATGACGGACCGGCGGACGAGGGCGAGCGCGTCGCGGCGCCGCTGCGCAGCTTTGGCGAATCGCTCGTCGATTTCAGCGGCCGCATGCCATATCGCACCATCCAGTCGCTCTATGACGGCCTGTTCCCGAAAGGCCGCGACCGCTGCTACTGGAAATCCACCTACCTCTCGCGCCTCGACGACGAGGTCATCGGGGAGATCACCGCGCGGATGGCGAAGCGGCCCTCCGAGATGACCTTCGCCTCGATCTGGAAGTTCGGCGGTTTCGTCCAGCGCGTTGCAGCCGATGCGACCGCCTTCGGCGACCGCTCCATGCCCTTCATGCTCAGCCTCGACGCCATCTGGCCAGGCGCTGACGATGACGATGCGAACATCGGCTGGGTTCGCAGCTTCTGGCAGGACATGCAGCGCTATTCGACCGGCCGCTTCTATCTGAACTTCCCCGGCCATGGCGAAGGAGCGAATCTCGTGCGCGACGCCTTCGGAGCCGAGGTCTACGCGCGGCTCGCCAAGATCAAGCACAGATACGATCCGGACAATCTGTTCCGCCTCAACCAGAACATCCTGCCAATGCACTGACGTACAATCCAAATTGGGCGTACGGTTGCGTCTTTCGTCTCGGCCGTGGTGGCTTTGATCGCGCTGAGTCGCGAGCGTGGTCGCCGCGATGTCCGCTAAGTCAGCGTCCAAGGCCTGAGAGCCCAGGAGAACGCCCGCTTACAGGAATTAAGCAGATGGAGGCGAACGGCCGACATGAGGCGCCAAGCTGACCTTGAGGCGGCAAGTTCAACCTAAAGCATGTTCATGGTTTGTGCACCGAAAGTTGCATAAGAGTGCATTGTGGTGCCTCCTACCGAGTAGAACGGCGCGGTGCCGAGAGGGCGTCAAGCCCCTCCTGAAGGTGGCCGTTGAGGACAATCATTTCCTTGAGCGCCCTACTTTGATCGACTTTGTTCCCCGCACCAACCAGACCCAGTCCTGGTACCTAGTGGTGCGAATCTGACACTTGATGCATTGGTCGACTGCTGCGAGTGTAGTGAGCAATGCGGCTAACGCCCGAGTTGGTCGCCAGAGTGCTCAGTGCGGACGATTCTCTGCCACAGCCCTTCACCGCGCCGTCCGATGCCGACCATGATGACACCGTCCGGGCGATACTAGCCGCCGCACGGTCAGCTGATGATGTCTGGCTCTTTGCCTATGGATCTCTGATGTGGAACCCGGCCTGTGATTTCGTGGAGCAGCGGGTAGGCTTCGTGCCCGGGTGGCACCGCTCCTTCTGCCTCGGTTGGGACCGGTGGTTTCGTGGATCAGACAGCAAACCTGGTCTCATGTTGTCGCTCGACCGTGGCGGGCAGTGCAAAGGCGCGGTCTATCGCCTGCCGCCGGATGCTATCGAGGCCAATCTCGGCAGGCTCTTTCGTCGTGAGATGCGCGCCAAGCCGTCCGCTCATTCGCCGCGCTGGGTGAATGTTCGCACCGAGAACGGACCGCTCCAAGCGATCACCTTTGTGATTAACCGGAACAGCGGACGCTATGTCCGCGGGCTGTCGCTGGAACAGATCGCCGACGCGCTCGCGGTCGCGTGCGGTCCGTGGGGCTCCATGGCCGACTATCTTCACAGCACTGTAAGTCACCTTGAAGGTATGGGGATTCACGACGGCCAATTGTGGCGTTTGCAAGAGCTGATAGCCGAACGCATCGAAGCGTCGACGGCCGAGGATCTTCCCGTGAAATGAGCCAACGGGACTCAACCCTCGGACCATGCCCACTTAGGTGGCGAATTGGAAAGCAATGGCACCACGCCTGCCAAGTTCTTGGTTTGTGCTTCTGCAGACTGGAACGCGAGAGTGCAACTTGAGTCAGTTCGGAAAGAAGCTAATCGACGGGGCCGGCGCTGAGCACCAGCAAGTCGCAGCCGGCTATCTCGCACTGGCATCGTGCCCCACGTTTCGCGGCCACCATTCAATTGGCTGTTGCCACCATCGTCGTCTCCGTAGTTGAGTACCGGGCAAATGAGCGCGCGCAAATGAGCGTGCCCAGAGAAACCCAGGATAGCTATGGAAGGGCGGGCACGGCGCGTGTGCGTGATGTGGAGACCTGGGCGGCAGATTGCTGCAAGTGTTCAGAAACGATCGTGTGAGCCAAATTGTCTGGCGACAGAAGGCGGGAAGTTCCCCTGCCTTTTTCGGGCTTGCCTATCCTCCCGCGTAGGATGGTGGCCGCGCGGCATTGCCCGACGACCGCGTGCAGCTTGTTGCATCCTTGGCTCCATGGAGTGGCTACAGGTGGTCCACAGCAATGTCATTGAAAGAGAGCCTAAGTTGGCCCACATGGACATTGCGTCGGATGTCTCCTCCCATTTGTCCGGCGCGTTCCCTATTGGAGGTTTCAGCTTTCATACTTGGCCGGGGCTAAACAGTCCGGCCTTTTTCTTTTTGTCGTTCGGTGGGCTGCGGTCATCAGTTATGATGCGCATTCGCACATTCGCACTGTCCCGCTCGACAAGCATTATGACCAGTCAGGATCATTAAATGGCAAATCCTCCACGCCGACCCACAGATCCGATGTCAGCCGCTGAAGCCGCCTTTAAGCCGATCAAAAGGCCGGCGGTGCCGGTTCGCGGACCGTTCGCTGCTCCGAACATCAGAGAGCTTGTTTCGATCAGGATCGACAGGGCCGTGCTGGACCATTTCCAGGAAGAGGGGCCGGGCTGGCAGGATCGGATAAACGACACCTTGCGGCGCGTTATCTCCAAAAAACCGTCCAATGCGGATGGCGAACGATCAAACGACTACTGATCGGCACGGCGCCGATAGCGGCGAGCAGATGGAGTTGAAACGGAAGCGTAAAGCGTAAGCGATTGCCTTTTCGACCACCAACAACGCGTATCCTGGATTTTTGCATCGAGTCGCGGCCGAACCCCTCTATGCTCTGTGGGCGGAGACCCGAATGGCATTTCGATTCGTACACACGGCCGACATTCACCTCGACTCGCCGCTGCGTTCGCTGGCGCTGCGAAACCCTGATCTTGCCGAACTCGTCGGAGATGCCAGTCGTCAGGCGTTTGTTTCAATCGTGGATCTCTGCCTTGCCGAGCGCGTCGATGCGCTGGTCATTGCCGGCGATCTCTATGATGGCGATCAGACTTCGATGAAAACCGCCCGGTTCCTTGGCTCGCAATTGGCCCGCCTCCACCAGGCCAGTATCAGGGTTTTCAAGATCCGCGGCAATCACGACGCCCTGTCGCGCATATCGAAACAACTCGTCTTCCCCGACACTGTGACGATCTTCGGCGGCCGTCCCCAGTCCCTGCTGCAAACAGCCGGCGGGCTGGACGTCATGTTCCACGGATTGAGCTTCGCCAACCTCAAGGCGCCGGAAAGCCTGCTGCCCAAGTATCCGGCCGCCCGCGAAGGTGGGGTCAATGTGGGCATCATGCACACGAGCCTTGCTGGATCGCCCGGTCACGACGTCTATGCCCCTTGCAGCGTCGCAGACCTGCACAGCCATGGTTTTGACTATTGGGCACTCGGACATATCCACGTCCGCCAAGTCCATGCTGGAGCAAGCACGGTGGTGATGCCGGGAATGCCGCAGGGCAGGGACATCAACGAGGCAGGAGAGAAATCCGTTACTCTGGTAACGATACGAGATGACCGGTCCGTCGAAATAGAGGAAAGACTGACCAGTGTCGCGCAGTTCGAGCGGGCGAGCGTCGATCTGACCGGGACGGTGGAATGGTCCGAGGTCGTCGGCCGTGTCCGATCCGCGCTCGAAGAGATCCGGGCTTCCGTCAGGTCCCGCCATGCTGTGGTCCGTCTCGGACTGGCCGGGGCGGCGCCTTTGTCCTGGGCGCTGATCCGCGATAGGGACTTGCTGCTGGCCGAAGCCGAGCAGGCGGCGGAACAGACGGGCGACACATGGGTGGAAAAGCTTGAGCTTGATCTCGTTCCACAGAGCGCGGAAACACCCGACGGCATCGCTGATCCGATTTTCGAACTCGCCGAGTCCATGCATGCCGATGCCAAGTCAGAGGCCTTCCGCGCCGAGGCGAGGGCGCTTGTCCAGAAGATGGTTGCCGATCTGCCGCCGGACGGGCGCGACTTCGCCGGACGGGACGAAGCCGGGCTGGAACTGTTCCTCGACAGGGTGCTTGCCAGCGGCGCCGACCTGGTCACGGCCCGCCTCAAGGCAGGTGGGGCGCAATGAGGCTCCGGCGCCTTGATCTCATTCGTTACGGCAAGTTCACCGATGGGACGATCGACTTCGGCCCAAGGCCTCAGGCCGGTCCCGACTTCCATATTGTGTTCGGGCTGAACGAGGCCGGCAAGTCGACCGCGCTTTCCGGTTATCTGGACCTGCTGTTCGGTATCGAGGAACGCAGCCGCTACAATTTCCTGCACGAATACAGCGCGATGCGTATCGGCGGGGTGCTCGAACTCGCCGGGACTGAGCACACATTCACGCGCACCAAGCAGCGCACCAACTCGCTGCTGAACGCGATCGACCAACCGGTGAGCGAGGTGGCGATAACGGCGCATCTCGCAGGTCTGTCGCGTGACGCATACGAGACCATGTTCTCGCTGGACGACGAGACGCTGGAAGCAGGCGGAAAATCGATCCTGGAGTCCCGCGGCGACCTGGGCAAGCTCCTGTTCACCGCCAGCGCCGGTCTTGGGCATGCGAGCGACACGCTGAGCGCACTGGAGGCCGAAGCGGACAGGCTCTATCGCAAGCAGGCGCACGGAACCGAACTTGCGCTGCTCAAGAAGCGGCTTGCGGAACTCAAGTCACGCAGGGACGCGATCGACACCTTGGCCTCGACTTTTGAGAGCCTTGAGGCCGAATGTCTCGACGCGACGGAAAAGTATGGCCGCAGTATCGCCGAACGGTCGTTGCTGTCGGCTCGGCTCGACACGATTGCCACGTATCTTCGCGCGATCCCAATCCTCGCCGACATCCGGCGCAAGGCAGCCCAGCTTGCCGAGTTGCCTGACATTCCCTCACCACTACGGACCTGGACAGGCAGCGTCACCGAACTGATCGACGACGACGCCAGCCTGAGAACGCGGCTGTCAGGGAACTTCGATGACGCCGAGCGCGTGACAATGAGAGTCGCGTCGTTCGATGTGGACGAGGCGATCCTGGCAATCTCCGAGCGGGTTCGGGCGCTCGCGGACCGCAAAGTGCGCTATGTCTCCGCAGGGCTGGACCTGCCAAGTCGCAGGACCGAGCTGCAGATACTCGACAAAGCCGTGGCGACTTGCCTTGCCGCGCTTGGAAGGTCGTCCGAGGCAGACCCGGCTGCGCTGCTTTTGCCTGCTGCCACCGTTGGCGCCGTCCGCGCCATGCTCGAGGAGCGATCGGGAATCGCCACCAGCGTGCGCGTTGCCCGCAACGAAGCCGCGGCGGCGCTCGATGCACTGCAGGCGGCACGCGAGCGGGTTGGGCAAGAGAGGGCTGTACCCGAACCTGCAAGGGCAAGGCTGGCCTCAGCTTTGTCGAAGGCGCGAGCCAGCGGGCACCTGAAAGACGTCAGGATGGCGCGCGAGGCGGAGGACGCGGGCACGGTTCGATGGGAGGCGGCAATCCCTCGCCTGCATCCCTGGTCCGGAGATGCCCAGACACTGGCCAGGCTGCCGGTTCCCAGTGCTGGGCAGGTTGGCGCCTGGAAAACTCGGGCAGCAGAGCTGGGAAAGGGCAGGGCTGTCCTGTCCGAACGCCTCGCCGAACACCAGGACAGTCAGGACCTGCTCTCGGCGCGCCTGGATGCGCTTCGTGCCTCGGTCGATGTAACCGACGATGAAGCGGCCTCTGCCATTCGCCGCGCCCGGGATGAGGCCTGGGCAAGGCATCGAGGTGAGCTCAGCGGCGAAACGGCGGACGAATTCGAGACCCTATTGGCGCGTGACGACAGTGTTGGAGTGGTTCGGCTGGCCAACGCGCGGGAGCTCGCCGAGATCCGCACAACAATCCGCAGCCTCGCTGAAACAACAGCCGCCATCACACGTATCCGCGACCAGCTCGCGCAGATCGACCTGGACGATCAGGCTGTACTCTTCGAACTTCGCGCGGTGGCCAGCGAGCTGCTGGCAGAATGCCTGGAATTCTCGCCCGAGCGTCTGATCGAAATCATGGAGGATCGTGCCTCTGGCCGCAGTGATGCGCTCGCGGCCTGGGAAGAAGTCGAGCTGGCACGCAAGAAAGCCCGCCGCGCGCTCGACGAGGGAGAGCAGGTACAGCTGGAGTTGATCCGGGCGCTGGCGAGCGTCGGCATAGACTCGGAACCCGGCGACAGCGTGGAGACAGCCATGGCCGTGGCAGAACTGTTCCTCGACAGGCAGCTCAAAGTCGATGCGGAACGTGCCGAGGCGCTTAAGACCGTGAGCGCGAAAGAGGAGGACTTGGCCGCCAGACGGCGGGCTTTGGACGTGGCTGAAAGGCGCGAGGAGGAATGGTTGGCCGGCATTACGGAGGCGCTTGCCGGCACCTGGCTTGAAAGCGGCATTTCGGCGCCTGGCGTCGGCAACGTGCTCGATCAATTGGCTGAGCTGTCGAAAAGCATGCAGGAGCGGGATGCCATGCAGCTCCGAATCGAGAAAATGGAGGCAGACAGAGACAATTTCATTGTCGAGGTCACCGCTGCCGCGGCTGAAGCGGGTGAGCCCGCGAACGGCGACGAACCGGAGCAGTTGGCCATTCGGTTAGCTGAGCGTCTGGAACGCGCCGATCGCGCCAGGGAGCTGAAGACAAACGTCATCAATGACCTGCAGCGCCTGCAGGACGCTCGTGACAGTCTCAATCTCGAGATAGCGGCGCATGAGCGACGCAAAAGTGAGGTCTTGGCCGCCTTCGGCGTGGCCACCTTGTCGGAAGTCGTCGAACGCGACGAGTTGCTACGGGAAAGGGATCGGCTGCGCGCTGCCGTTGCCGAGCTTGAGGAGCAGTTGTCGGCTGAGCTGGCGGTGGAAGGGTTCGACCAGGCGCGTTCCGTGCTGGATTGTGTCGAGGTCGATAGCCTCCTGGTCGTGAAGGCCGAAAGTGAGCAGCGGCTTCGGGATCTCGATGAAGCGATACAACAGCAGCTTATTCGCCAGACCCGGGCGGCCGACAAGCTGGACGCAATCGGCGGCGACAGCGCGGTTGCGCGGATAGATGCGGAGCGCCGCACCGTTCTTCTGGAAATCGAAGAAAAGGCGGTCCGCTACATCGAGCTGAAACTGGGCGTCATGGCCGCCGGGAACGCTCTGCGCGTTTACCGCGAGCGCCATCGCTCCGGGATGATGAAGCGGGCATCTGACGCTTTCGCACTCATCACGCGCGGTCAGTATTCGGGGCTTGCGACCCAACCTGTGAAAGGCGGGGAAGTCCTCATTGCATTGCAGCGCGACGGGCAGTCCAAGGTCGCCGACGCGCTCTCAAAGGGGGCGCGTTTTCAGCTCTATCTGGCGCTGCGGCTTGCCGGTTATTACGAGTTCGCCCAATTCCGACCCTCAGTGCCATTCATTGCCGATGACATCATGGAGACCTTCGACCATTTCCGGTCCGAGGAGGTTTTCAGGTTGTTTGGCGAGATGGCAAGTGCGGGTCAGGTGATTTATCTGACGCATCACCAGCACCTGTGCGAAATTGCCAAGGCTGTTGTGCCGGGCGTAACGATCCACGAGCTCGCATAGTTGCCTGCTGTCGCGTGGCATGAGTTGATGCCCCTGCTACCAAGACGACTTTCCTAGGCCGAACCTTGGATGACCGCTTCGCGCCTATCTCGGCCGTTGCGGCGAGCTTTGCCACTGGCTGAAAGCGGACGCTAGTCTAGCGGCGATCACAAGCCAGATCTGGCCGAGCACCCAGAAGGAAAGCGCCGACGGGAGCAGCAGCCAGAGATGCGGTGTTGGTATTTTTCAGACCCCGCTGTTAATTCGGTCGTCTGAGTTTGATGGAGAAGTTCGAACAGGCCAGGCATTGATCGGCAGCAGCATCAATTCTATCAGGATCAGCGGCAAGCTGCCGATGAGGGATTGATCCTACCTGTACTTCTAACGAACGCTTTGCATGCGGGGACAGCTGATTGATCGTGTTTTGAAGGTCACATTTCCCAATTGGTGTCATTGGGCAAGGGTTTGTAGTTGGGTCCGCATTTGGAAGTTTTGAAAGCTTTTGCCTCCACAAGCCGACTCCAGCATGGTGGCCCGTCGAGTAAAAGTTAATCATTCCGGAAAGCCAGCCTTGCGAAGGCCTTCGAGGTACATGTCTCGCAAGGCCAGGTCGCGATAGGGCTGGGATTCGACCCAATGGCTAATTTTGAAATGGTGGTTTGTTGCCAGATATAGCGTGGCCTCTTCACGCGCTTCCTCTAACCGGCCGAGCCGCGCCAGGATCGAGGCCAAATTAACCCTGGATTCGGTTCGATAGGTTGCATCATTCCTCAGAGTTTTCACTGCTTCCTCATACTTACCGGCAGCGGATTGGGCACCTCCGAGTAACCAGAAATACCAGCTCGGCGGGCGCGGATTCAGGCGAAATGCCTTCTCGATGCAGGCGATGGCCTCTGCTCCGCGACCCTCATAGGTCTTCAAATCCCCGAAGTTAGCCCAAGCATCGGCATCGTTTGGATTGAGGCGGAGCGAAATCTCGTACTCTTTGGCAGACTCATCCCATTGGCGCTCAAGGAGGAGTATGAACGCGAGCACCCAATGCGTGCCAGAATTTTCGGGATCGAGTTCAATCGCCTTTCTTGCCGACGCCACAGACTGTTGACGAAGGGGATTCATCGGATGGTTCCTAAAGACCCAAGCCTCGCACTGACTGATTGCCAACCAGCGATAGGCATCCGCGTAGTTAGGATCGAGCGCGATGGCCCGCTCGAACAAGGGAATGGCCGCAACGCCTGCCTCGGTGGAGTGTGCCCATTCAGCCCGCCCCCGTAGATACAGATCATAGGCCCCCAGGTTCGTTGGCCGATAACGCTCCTTCAGGTTTGCCGCGGCCAACTTGCCGGCGAGCCCTTCCACAATCTTGCCGACGACTTCGTCTTGTGCCGCGAAGACATCGGCAAGGTCCCGGTCGAAGCGATCCGCCCAGATGTGCCCACCGGCGGGTGCATCGATGAGCTGGGCATTGATTCGCACCCGGTCCGCCACCCGTCGGGCGCTACCCTCCAGTACATATTTCACGCCCAGTTCGCGAGCGATCTGGCGGGTGTCTACCGACCTGCCCTTATAGGCAAAGGATGAGTTCCGGGCGATGACGAAGAGCTCGTGCACTTTGGAGAGGTCGGTAATCAGATCCTCCGTCAATCCATCGACGAAATACGCCTGCTCGGCGTCAGCACTCATATTCACAAAGGGGAGGACCACTATTGACGGCTTATTGGGAAGAGAAAGTTCGACGGCGGAGACTATCGCCGCGGCTCCATCCTTGCCCGCGAGCCGATAGGTTTGGATCGGTCGATCGATGTTTTTGAGAGTCTGCGGGCCCGACGAAACGAATGAATATGGCAGCTTGCCGTTGATCTGCTCGAAGACGCTTCCCGAGATGCATAATCCACCGGGCTCCGACAGACTCTCGAGCCGAGCAGCAACGTTGACTCCGTCGCCGTAGAGATCGCTGCCCTCCACCATCACATCGCCGAGATTAATTCCAGCACGCAATACAATGCGTCGGTCCACAGCCACATCTGCATTCGCGGCATCCATAGCTTTCTGCAATTCGACAGCGCAGTCTACGGCGTTGACCGCGCTTCCGAACTCTATTAGCGCGCCATCCCCTATCAGTTTGATGAGGCGACCGCGATGTTTGGAGATCACTGGATGAAGGATCTCTCGGCGTCGAGATTTGAGCGTAGCCAAGGTACCTACCTCGTCGCGCTCCGTGAGGCGGCTATAGCCAACCACGTCGATGGCCAGAATGGCAGCAAGGCGGCGTTGAACGCGCTCTTCGGACATCGCAGGGGTGCTCTCACTGCGGCAAATTGTATTAGTATCACGAGGAGGAGTCTATTCGCCTACCTTTCCGCTCTGGTCCGTGCACGTCGGTTTGACTTGCCTTCGCCGTCCCAACGCGCGAGCAGGGTTCATAGGTGGCGCGGTACATCCTCCTTCCCGTTCTGTGCCAGCAACGGCATGTTGCGGCTATATGAGACGCCACATCGCCAAGATTTATCCCGATGCAGAACACAATCCGCTCATGCTCCGGCAGTCCACCATTGCGAACGGCCACATCTTTTTGAATTTCGGCTGCGCAGATTACCGCATCGACCACGCTGTCGAAGACGCCGACAAGTGCGCCATCTCCTAATAGTTTGACAATTCGACCCTGGTGCAGAGCGATCGCCGTATCGGTTACGTCGGCCCGGATGCATTGGCAGTGCGATACGGACTGAGATACAAGCTGTGATACAAATCGCTATGGAATGGTCCATTTGGACTGGAACATAGCGGAATGACGCCCGCATCTCGCGTGCGCAATGACCCAAGCTTGCATCAAATCGACGCAAACTACGTTGTCGGATCCGACGCAGATGACGCGACTTCAACGACTCAGGGCGTGCAGCGCCCTTTGTGCCGCGATGAGGTCGACGATTGGATACTTGGTGTTAAATGTGTGGACCACCGCTTGCAGACGCGTCGCGGCCTCGTGGTCACGACCTTGACGTGCCAGAACTGGTGCGAGTTGCGTTGCGGCGCGAAGCTCGAACAGTTTTGCTTGCTGCCGACGGGCAGTGGCAATTGCTGTTTCGAATAGCCGAGCGGCACCCGTCAGGTCACCTCGGCGAGCGGCGATTTGGCCACGGAAGCGAATACATTCTGTTAGATGGCATGCTTCGTCCGTATCGAGAATGAGCGCATCGACGTCATCAAGCACTTGCGATGCTTCTTCGATGCGACCGGCCCGCAGGAGAAGATCGCAGAGTGCGCATATTTTCTCGGGGGTATGAAATACGACGCCCTGCCCACGCCAGAGAATCGTGCTCTCCCGGACGTCATCGATGCCGGCTTCAAGTTCACCTAAATGCGAGCGGGCATAGCCACGCCACCTGATGCCGCTGCTTCGCCGCGCCGCGTAGCCATGCCGCTCGCAAATTTGGACGATCTTCGTGGCGGTCTCAAGTAGTTCCTCGTATTGACCGAATATAGCAAAAAATTCACACTGAGCGAGAAGATACCAGGCGAGGTCGAAGGGTTTATCGGGCTGACTGACGGTTCGAATCAGTTGCTCTTTTTCTTCGATGGCTTCGTCAAAGAAGCCCAATATGATCAGTGAGTCGCTAAGATATTCTTGGGCAGAGAGACGTTGATCCGCACCAGCGAACAAGATGCGACGACTTGCTTCAACACGTTCAATCAGAGCTAAGGCCTTGCGTAGGGCCTCCGCTGCCAGCGGTTGTTCTCCCCGGTTGTAGTGAGCAATCCCCTTTGCCGCCCAAAGTGCACTCAGATAGGCCGCTGGAACGAGATTGGCATCGTTTGCGAGCTGCTCTTCGGCCAGGGTCAGGTAATCTTGATTGCGCCCAGTGGCATAAAAAAATGGAGCGAGTGAAAGCGCAACGTCACATTGCAATTCGACCGATGCAGTGTTCGCGGCGGCAAGACGTGCATCTTCAAGCGTCTTCCCAAGGCGCTCAGAACGATACCCTTCAGCCTGCATCAAGGCATTGGCCATCGCAAGGTGGAGACGGGTCATCCGTTCGGCGCCGCCGGACACATCGCCAAGTCTCCTGCTGCAGTCGATAGCACTGGCAAAGTGCGACACGGCTTCCCGAGTGGCAGCTCTGGCCGCGGCGGCCCTTCCCGCCTTTTGCCAGTGATCGAGCGCGCCGGCCCAATCCCCAGCTTCCTGAAGGTGGTGCGCGAGGAGCTCGGGTTGCGCTTCAGTGAGTTCGGTCCACTTTTCCTCCAACACATCTGCGACACGCTTATGTATCTCCTGCCGCTTGGCGCGCAGCAGCGTGCCATACGCTGCGTCCTGAACGAGCGCATGCTTGAAGAGGTAAGTGGCCACTGGCCGCCTCCCGCGGCAGAACACCAGACCGGCGCCGACGAGTTGATCCAGGGCGTCATTTAGATCAGCGGCATTTCGCTGTGCGACCGCTGCCAGCAATTCGTAGGAGAACTCCCGACCGAGAACCGCGCCGACCTGTGCGACCTCCTTAACCGTTGAGCCGAGGCGATCGAGCCGCGCCATCAACGATGCATGCAGCGTGGCGGGGACGTTCAACGCCGTCGCAGCAGCTCTTGAGAGCACTGTCCTGGCGTTGCCGCTCTCCAACACCGCCTTGGTCAGCTCCTCGACGAACAATGGCACCCCATCCGTGCGCTCGATGATCTCCGCGACAACGTCGCTCGGCAGCTCTCCTGTGCCGACGACCCGCTGGACCAGCGCGGCGCCTTCACGACGGTCGAGCCGATTGAGGACCAGAACCGTGACTTGCGACTGCCCGATCCACGGCGGTTGAAACTCGGGGCGAAACGTGAGGAGAAGCAGCACTGGCAGGCGCGGCACCCGCTCGATGACCAGGTCGAGCAGCTCGCGAGAGCTGGGGTCGACCCAGTGCACATCCTCGAAGAGCATCAGCACCGGACCTTGTCGCGCCAGGTCTTCGAGCTGCCGGAGCAGCGCATCGAAGGTTTTCTCTTTTTTGCGCTGGGGCGTCAGTTGGAGAGGCGGGAAGCGGCCTTCGGTCGGCAACGACAGCAGCTCGGCCAGCAGCGCCCCATCCTCCGGCGAGGCCGGGCCAAACAGGGCCGCAAGCTTATCCAGCTTCCTCTCAAGCGTGTCGTCACGCTCCAACCCGGCGGCACGTTCTAGCTGCGCAATGGTCGGGTGGAGCGCGCTGTCTTGATGGTGCGGCGAGCAGAAATAGCGCAAGCGGGTGTGTGGCTCATTCTGGATCCGCTCCTGCAAGGTCACGGTCAGGCGCGACTTCCCGATGCCGGGCTCGCCTGAGAGCAGCACCACGCGACCTTCACCACTTTTCGCGCGATGCCAGTGGCGCTGCAGCAGGTCGATCTCGTCGTCACGCCCGACCAGCGGTGTGGGCGTCGTCCCATGCAGCGCCTCGAACCGGCTTTCGACAGAACTCTCACGAACCACTTGATAGGGATGGATCGGCTCCGGAAAGCCTTTCACCTCGACGGCGCCAAGATCGCGGTATTCGAAGAGATCGCCGACCAGCTGCCGCGTTTGCGGCCCGATCACGACCGCGTCGGGTTCGGCAAGAGCTTGCAGGCGGGCGGCGAGGTTCGGCGTCTCGCCGACGACGCCGCGCTCTTGCCCTTCGCCGGCGGTGATCAGATCGCCAACGACGACCTGTCCGGTGCCGATGCCGATACGAACCCGCAATGGCTCGGGCTCTGGGAGTAGCCTAACGGCATCGACGAGAGCAAGGCCAGCGCGCACCGCCTGCTCGGCGGCGTTCTCGTGCGCCTGCGGATAGCCGAAATACACCAAAACTCCGTCACCCATATACTTGGCGACAAAGCCGCCGAAGTGGACGACCGTATCGGAGACACAGCGGTGATACGCTCCGATGGTCTCACGCAGGTCTTCGGGATCCAGACGCGTCGCCAGCGCCGTCGAGCCGACGAGATCCACGAACATGACGGTCAGCTGTCGACGCTCCGCGCTCGGTTCCTGGGTGCGGCCCTGAGCCGCGATGTCATCGGTGCTCGCGTCGGAATGGCTTGGCGACGGCCCCAGCCACGCTACCGCCTTGCGGAATCGCTTGCGATGACCGAGGAGCATACCGAGCTTCTCGAGGTCGGCATCGGTCAGTTCCGGCAGGACTTCCGCGTCGATCGCGTTGTCGCGAAATGCCTGCTCGTATTGCTGGAGGCCGAGACCTCGCAACCAAGCAGCAACGTCCACACAGCTCTCCCTAGGCTGAATTAGGTCCTCAACCGCAATATTAACTCAGATGCCAGGGAAATGCTGTAGTCCGACACGGTTACCGGGGCGGTGATAGCTTCTGGCAGCAAAGCGGACGATACGCTCCTAGTGGTCAAGCGTCCGCATCGGTCAGGTGAGGACAGAGCCTACGCCTGTCGATGCCGGCTCAATACTCCCCAGAAGTGCCGTTTGAATCTTCCCCAGTTTAGCGCTGTCGCCGGTCTTCCGGA
>NZ_JBVVQI010000051.1:0-28678 GCF_055811495.1 Mesorhizobium sp. WSM4830
GCTCAAAAAAGCATATATCTCTCAAATCGCATATCTATGCGCCTTCTCTGCAAAGGCCTCACAAGGGGAGAAGGGAAAACCAGTAGCTCAAGCCGCTCTATCGCGCACCTGATAATCCTTGACCGCGGCGAAGCGGATCGCCTTCCAGCGCTCGGCCTCGTAGTTGAGCGAGAAAGTGTGCTGGGCGAGGAACACTGGATCGTTGTCGAGGTCGCGGGCGATGTCGCCGCGATGCGCCTCGATGAAGCGCTGGAGCTCTGCCCTGTCGTCGGCCGATATCCAGCGGCAGACGGAAAAGCGCGACATCTCGAAATCGACCGGCAGTGTGTATTCGAAGTTCAGCCGCTCTTTCAGGACGTCGAGCTGCAGGGCGCCGACGACGCCGACGATGGCCGGCGAGCCGTCCTCCGGGGAGAACAACTGCACGACGCCTTCCTCGGCCATCTGGTGCAGCGCTTCCTTGAGCTTCTTGGCTTTCATCGCGTCGCCGAGGCGAACGCGGCGCAGGATTTCAGGCGCGAAATTCGGCACGCCGCGAAACAGGATCTCCTCGCCCTCGGTCAGCGTGTCGCCGATGCGCAGCGTGCCGTGGTTGGGGATGCCGACGACATCGCCGGCGAATGCCTCGTCGGCGGTGACACGGGTGCGGGCGAAGAAGAATTGCGGCGCCGACAGGCTCATCGGCTTGCCCGTGCGCACCAGCTTGGCCTTCATGCCGCGCTCGAGCTTGCCGGAGCAGACCCGGACGAAGGCGATGCGGTCGCGGTGGTTGGGGTCCATATTGGCCTGGATCTTGAAGACGAAGGAGGTCATCTTGTCCTCGGTCGCCTCGACCTTGCGGCTGTCGGCCTCCTGCGCGCGCGGTGGCGGCCCATAGGCGCCGAGCGCCTCGATCAGGTCGCGCACGCCATAATTGCGCAGCGCCGAGCCGAAATATACCGGCGTCAGATGGCCTTCGCGAAAAGCTTCGAGGTCGAGCGGGCGACAGGCCTCGCGCGCGAGCTCCAGCTCCTCGATGAAGGCCTCGCGGTCGTTCTCCGGCAACAGGCCGGCGACGCGGTTGGAATCGGGACCGTTGACCGGCGTGCGCTCCTTCTCGGCGTCACCCTTGCGCACCGCGTTCAGCGCCAGATGGTAGGTGCCGGAAAAGGTCTTGCCGCGGCCGATCGGCCAGGTGATCGGCGCGGTATCGAGCGCCAGCTTCTGCTCGATCTCGTCGAGGATGTCGAACGGATCGCGGCTTTCGCGGTCCATCTTGTTGACGAAGGTGATGATCGGGATATCGCGCAGCCGGCAGACCTCGAAGAGTTTTAGCGTACGCGGTTCGATGCCTTTTGCTGCGTCGATGACCATGACGGCGCTGTCGACCGCCGACAGCGTGCGATAGGTGTCGTCGGCGAAATCCTCGTGGCCGGGCGTGTCGAGCAGGTTGAAGACGGTATCCTCATATTCGAAGGTCATCACCGAGGTGACCACCGAAATGCCGCGCTCGCGTTCGATCTTCATCCAGTCCGACCGGGTCTGAATGCGGTCCTTCTTGGCCTTGACCTCGCCGGCAAGCTGGATGGCGCCGCCGAACAGAAGCAGCTTTTCGGTGAGCGTGGTCTTGCCGGCGTCGGGGTGCGCGATGATCGCGAATGTGCGGCGGCGCGATACCGCTTGTTCGATGTCTTCAGCCAATTTCATGGAATCCTGTCTGTGGCGCGGGCTTCTAGCAGCGCTTTTCCGGCCTGTCGAACGGAAACACCCTTCGCCCTCAATGCCAGATGATGCAAATGTCGCTGCGGGCCGCGAGTTCAGTCACGGATCACAGCCGCTTCAGTGACCGAACCGGCATCATCCGTGCGGATGGCGAGCCATTCATAGTCGATCGAAAGCAATCCCCTTTCCGGGCCAAGGACATAGACCAGGCTCCAATCGGAAAACTTGTCGGTCTCAGGCGGCGCGCCGAGCGCCGCAAGGACTTCTGCCCGCGATTTCCCAACCAACCACCCGGTCAGCACCAGGCTGTCGGCGATGCGATGGCGTTTATGCAAGGGATCATGCCAGCTGTAGTCACCGACTTGCCACCACGATCGAATGAACGGCAGTGGGCCGAAGAAGACGGCATAGACGATCATGACCATGGCAGTGCCAAGAGCGAGACCTCGCGTCCAGCGGCGCAAACGAGCCCTTCGTGGCTGGGACATGATTTCTGGTCGGGAACTCAACAGCGCAGAGCTTTCTCGCAAAGACGATGTCATCGACCGTTTCGAGAACGGAACACCACGACGTGCATGTATCACGACGGCAGGAGGGTATGAAGTCCTGCCGTTAAAGGTGGACGGCCGTGAGCAAAGACATCCTCGGCATCTGCGCTTCCATCGCCTGGAACCTGAGTGCAGTGCAGTCGACCTCTCCGGCTGCCGGCGGTTCACGTTCCGACGTCAGGCCGGTTCGGCGGCATGGCTCTGTGAGGCCACCTCGGGAATCCACTCGGCAATTGCGGCGCCGATCCTGTCGGCATGGTCCTCCTGCAGATAGTGCGCGCCGGGTCCGAGATCGATCAACCGGCAGTTCTTCAGGCCCGCCGCGAATTCCCGTGCCGCCTGCGGCGAGACGAGGGCGCCTGGATCGCCTGAGAAAAGCAGCTTCGGGTAGGAGGAGAGCCGTAGCGCCCGATGGTCGTTCTCGCTGATGGCGGCGACATCGGCGGGCTGGCCTTCGATCGGCAGGTCGCGCGGCAGCTGCAGGATCGGCTTGCGCGATTGCGGTGTCGGGAACGGCGCCCGGTAGGCGGCCATTTCCTCATCGCTCATCGTGCGCAGCACAGCAGCCGGCAGCACTTTTTCGACGAAGACGTTGTCTTCCAGGACAAGCTTCTCACCGACGCCAGGCGTGCGCATTGCCTTGAACAATTCGCGCGCCTGCGGACGCTGGTGGAAATCGTCCCAGCTATCGAACGGGCGGATGAATTCCATGAAGGCGAGGCCGAGGATCCGCTGCGGCCGCCGTGCGGCGAGATGGAAGGCGAGCGCGGTGCCCCAGTCCTGCGCGACGACCACCATGTCGGTGATGCCAAGCGTCTCCATGAAAGCGTCGAGATACCGGACGTGGTCGAAGAAGCGATAGTCGATGTCCGGCTTGCCGGATTGGCCATAGCCAATCAGGTCGGGCGCTATGCAGCGGCCGAACGGCGCCACGTGCAGGATGATGTCGCGCCAGATAAAGGACGACGTCGGGTTGCCGTGCAGGAAGAGCACAGTCGGACCGGCAATACCTGCCTCGACATAGGAGATGGTGGAATCGAGTACCGCGACTTGCGAGCGTGGCAACATTGTGCGCTTTTCGAGTTTCGGGTTCATCGGATCAGCTCCTTTTTGCGAAGACTGTTTTGAAGACGATGTTCTTGAAACGCTCGAGCGGTTCGGGACTGCGCTCCACCTTCATGCGCAGCATCGCGCCTTGCCAGGAACTCAAAAGGAAATCGGCGAGATCCTCGGCATCGAACGCGTCGGTGATGTCGCCGGCCGCCTGGCCCTCGGCGATGCATGCGGCGAAGGGCTTACGCCAGCGTTCGAAAATGGCGACAAGTTGCAGCCTCAGCGCCTCGCTGTGAGCCGCCGTCTCGAGGCTGAGATTGCCGATCATGCAGCCCCGTGCCCAATCATGCGCCTCCAGCTTCGACGTGATGATTTCGAGATAACGGCGCAAGCGCCCGACCGGGGGCGTGCCGTCGCGGGCGAGGGCCTGCTTCACCAAACCGCTCACATAAGCGAAATAGCGGTCCAGCACCTCGCCGGTGAACGCCTCCTTGGAGGCAAAATGGTTGGTGAAGGACCCCGGGCGGGCATCGGCCGCGGCGACGATGTCGCGTACGCCGGCAGCCGAATAGCCGGAACTCCAGATGGTTTTGAAACCGGCGTCGAGAAGTTTTTCGCGAAGTGAATGTCTAGCCATATCGATACAATACGTACGTACGTATTAGAGTCAAGAGGCATTTTTTTGGTACCGCGCGCTCTTGGCAGAACCCACAGGCATGGCATCGCAGTGGTGGGCGTTGGAACGAGGAGCGAGCATGGCAGCGGCACAAGAAGTGATCGTCATCGGCGCCGGCATCATCGGCGCCTCCATCGCCTGGCACCTGACCAGGGCCGGGGCAAAGGTGACGGTCATTGCCGGCAGCGGCGCCGGCGGCGTCGCGACGCCGAATTCCTTTGCCTGGATCAACGCCAGCTGGGGCAATCCGGAGGTCTATTTCCGGCTGCGCACTCGGTCGATGGCCGAATGGACGCGATTGGCGAACGAGGTGCCCGGCATCCCGTTGCAATGGTGCGGCGGCTTGTGCTGGGACCTGCCGCGTGCCGAACTTGAGGCCTATGCGGCCGAGCACGCCGCCTGGGGCTACGGCATCGAGCGTGTCGACCGTGCCGGAGCGGCGCGCATCGAGCCCAATCTGACCGAGCTTCCCGATGTCGCCCTTTATGTGCCTGGGGAAGGCGTTGCCGAGCCGGTCGCCGCCACGCAAGCACTGCTGACCGACGCCGAACGGCGCGGCGCGCGGCTGCTGACGGGAGTTACCGCGACCGCGCTTGTGCAGGCCAACGGCAGGATTGCCGGCGTCGATACATCCGGCGGGCGGATTGCTGCCGACGAGGTGATGATCGCGGCCGGAGCCGGCTCTCCGGCACTAGCGGCAACAGCCGGGATAGAACTGCCGATTGAGACGCCACCCGGCCTGATCGTGCACTCGCGCCCCTACGAAAAGCTGCTCAACGGGCTGGTGATCGGCGACCGCCTGCATATGCGCCAGACGGCGGAAGGCCGCATCATCGCCGGCTCGGATTTCGGCGGCGCCGATCCCGGCATGGATGCCGCGGCCACCGCCCGCGACCTGTTTGCGGCGATGAAGGCGATGCTGCGCGGCGCGGATGGGCTGGAACTCGATTTCCACACCATAGGCTACCGGCCGACGCCGGTCGGCGGCTTTCCGATCATTGGCCGCGCCGCAGGCGTGCGCGGCGTCTACGTCGCGGTCATGCATTCCGGCATCACGCTGGCCCCGGCCGTCGGCCTGTTCGCCGCCCGCGAAGTCCTCGACGGCGAGCGCGATCCGCTGCTTGATCCCTACGGGCTGGGGCGGTTTACTCAATAACCGGGCGGCCGGCGAAAGCCGCCGGTTAGCGGCTCGATTGCCCTCGCGATCCCGAACAGGCGCGACTCCGACCAGCGTTTGCCAACAAGCTGTAGGCCGATGGGCAGGCCGTCGCTGTCCTGTCCGCAGGGCAGCGACAGTGCGGGATGGCCGCTGTAGTTGAACACCGCGCCATAGGCCGGCAGCATCCAGTAGCTTTGCTCGCTACCATCGACCTCGATCGGCGTTCCCGGCTCGCAATGCGGGAACGCGGTGACCATGGCGACGGGGCACAGCAAGGCGTCGCAGCCGTCTAAGAACCGATCCCACGCCAGGATGGAGCGGTCGCGGCGGGCGAGCGCCTCGAACCAGCGCGAGACCGGCGTCGGCTTCTCCGGCGGTTCGGGCTGCGCCGCCTCCAGCATCATGCCGATCAGTGCACCGCCTTGCCTCAGGTCGTCATGCAGGTCGAGCTTCGGCAATTCGGCCTCCTCGACGATGGCGCCCGCAGCCTGAAGCTCTTTTGCCAGGCTTTCGACCGCCGCGCTGATCTCGCCGGCCACCGGAAAGCCCGGAAAGGACGGCGCGACGGCAATGCGCAAATTTTTGAGATCCAGCTCCGGTGTGGTTTCGACCGGTACCGGCGCAAGGTCGGTATCGCTTCCATCCGGCCCGGCAATGAGGCCGTAGATCAGCGCCAGGTCCTCGACGCTGCGCGCCATCGGTCCTAGGCAGGAGATCAGCCTCACGCTGCGCGGCGCCCCGCCTGGATCGGGGAAGGCGCCGGCGAGCGAGACGCGGTGCTCGGTCGGCTTGAGGCCATAGACGCCGCAAAATGCAGCGGGCAGCCGGATTGAATCCTGCATGTCGGTGCCGACCTCGAACGGCGTCATCCCGGTGCTGAGCGCCGCCGCCGCACCACCACTGGAGCCGCCGGCGGTGCGCTGGAGGTTCCAGGGGTTGCCGGTGCGGCCGAACAACGGATTGCTCGACTGCCAGTCACCGAGCATTGTCGCCACGTTCGTCTTGCCCACCAATATGCCGCCTGCCGTCTTCAGCCGGGCAACGACCGGACTGTCTGCCCTCGGGGCATAGTCGGCGAAGGCCGGGAAGCCGACGGTGGTTCTCATGCCAGCGGTTTCGTGCGTGTCCTTCAGGGTGAACGGCAC
The DNA here is from genome assembly GCF_055811495.1 of Mesorhizobium sp. WSM4830. NCBI lineage: Bacteria > Pseudomonadati > Pseudomonadota > Alphaproteobacteria > Hyphomicrobiales > Phyllobacteriaceae > Mesorhizobium > Mesorhizobium sp. WSM4830. The sequence goes on from NZ_JBVVQI010000051.1 coordinate 6,283, forward strand.
ACCTTGCAGCGGCCCAAGTGCCTCGCTGCGCGCCTGCACTTCGTCGGCCTTGCCGGCGCGTTGCCGCGCACCGTCCCGATCGAGGGTTACAACGGCGTTAACCGCCGCATTGTGCCTGTCGATCTGCGCCAGATGCTCGTCCAGCACCTCTATTGCGGAAACCTTACGGTCGCGAATGGCCGCGGCCAGTTTGGTGGTCGAGGAAAAGACGATATCCATCGTAAATGCTCCGGGCGATCGCGCTGCGCTCCTCAAAATGGCGGATTGGCGCGTGGATGCAAGCTTGGCTCGGCATTTCGACGACGGCGGCGCTTGATCGGGATTGCGCTGCCGGGATCCGTTGAGCGTCGGCGCTGTCCAGCGGCGTCGCCGCGATCGGCGCCTCCACGGCTTACCGCCCCCTGTGGTGCGTCCGCTCGTAAAGCTGGCGGATGATGCCGCTGGCCGTGGTCTCGAACAGAAACGGCAAGAAAGCATGAATGAGCGCGGCAAAGGCCGCCATGAACAATCGCGACGAGAACCATGCGGCGAAAGCCATATGGCCGAAATAACTCTCGCCGACCGCGGCCGGGTGAGAGGTGAAAAGTCTTGCGAGCCGTGCTGTCATGTCGATCCCTCCTGCCGGCATGAAGAGCCGGCGATGAAGATCCTGCCACGGCTGTCAGGTCCATCGGTCTCAAATTGTCCTTGTCTTAAGCCAGATTTTGGGACAAACATCCCACATGATGCCGGAAATCGACGAAATAGACCGGAGATTGCTGGCCGAGCTGCAACGCGACGGCACGCTGTCCGTCGACCAGCTCTCGGCAAGAATATCGCTGTCGCGCAATGCCTGCTGGCGCCGGGTCAAGCGGCTGGAGGAAGACGGCGTCATCACCGGCCGGGTGGCGCTGGTCGACGCCGACAAACTTGGACTCGGCCTTTCCGTGTTCATCCTGATCCGCACCTCGAACCACGATCCCGACTGGCTGCAAAGATTCCGAGCGGCGGTGACCGGCTTTGCCGAGATCACCGGCGCCTACCGCATGTCCGGCGACCTCGACTATGTCCTGCGCGCCCGCGTCGCCGATGTGAAGGCCTATGACCGGCTCTACCAGCGGCTGATCGCCAAGGTGGCACTGTCGGACGTTTCGGCCTCCTTCGTCATGGAGGAGATCAAGGAGACCACGGTCGTTCCGATGGAACTGCGCTGAAGCGGAACTGTGCTGAAAGAAAGCCGTTGATAGCATTGCCGCCGAGTTGACTGGATCGGCGTTCGCGACGATAGGATCAGCCTTATGCGCGCAGCACTTTATCCCTCTTCCGTCATCGGTCCGGCTGTCGGCTTTGTCAGGCTGCCGCACGGCGAGGGATTGCCGCTTCCCGCCTATGAGAGTTCGGGCGCCGCCGGCATGGACCTGCGCGCCGCCGTCCCGGACGACAGGCCGCTCTTGATCCTGCCGGGAAAGCGCGCGCTGGTGCCGACCGGGCTGATCCTGGAAATTCCGGAGGGCGTCGAAGGTCAGGTCCGGCCGCGTTCCGGCCTCGCCTTCAAGCACGGGCTCACCTGCCTCAACACACCGGGCACCATCGACAGCGATTATCGCGGCGAGGTCAAGGTGCTGCTGATCAATCTCGGCGAAGAGGATTTCGCAGTGACGCGTGGCATGCGGATCGCCCAGATCGTCTTCGCCCCGGTGACGCAGGCGACCGTCGAGGAGCGCACATTGGCCGGCGGCACAACGCGCGGCTCGGGCGGCTTCGGATCGACCGGCACCGCCTGATGAAAATCCCCAAGCTCGTTATCTTCGATTGCGACGGGGTTCTGGTCGATACCGAGAACCTGGCCAATCGGCGCCTCGCCGAGTGGCTGACCGCGGCCGGCTTTCCGGCCAGCTTCGAATATTGCCGCAAGAACTTCTCCGGCCGCAGCATGGTCTCGGTGCAGAAGGAAGTCGAGGCAACCGGCGTCAGCCTCGGCGCCGATTTCGTCGAGCGCTGGAACGCCGGCCTGCCGGACCTGTTCGCGCATGGCGTCGAGGCTATCCCCTATGTTCGCGAGTTCATCGAAACTGTGCACGCCGCCGGTATCGCCACCTGCGTCGCCTCGTCGGCACGGGTGTCGAAAATGCACATCACGCTCGGCCAGACCGGGCTGCTGCCGCTGTTCGAGGATGCACTGTTTAGCTCGACCATGGTCTCGCGCGGCAAGCCGTTCCCCGACCTCTTCCTGCATGCGGCAGCGACGATGGGCTTCGCGCCCGCCGACTGCATCGTCATCGAGGACAGCGTCGCCGGGACGGCAGCCGGCATCGCCGCCGGCATGCGCGTCTATTCCTATCACGGCGACCCGCTTTCCGACCGCGATGGGCTGATCGAAGCCGGCGGCATCCTGTTCGACGACATGCGTGAACTGGCCGGGCTGGTGCCGATCCACTGATCGGGCCTTTGTTCAAGCTGCGCTGTATGTTGCAGCTGCTTGTGCTAGCTTGCGCGTGCCCGACATAACGAGCGCGCGCATGACCTTTCCTCGTTTCCTCTGTGCCTGCCTGCTGCTGCCTTGTCTCTGGACGACGGCGAGCGCTGAGGCCGTCAGCTTCCCGGAGCTCGGCAGCGCTGTCCCCAGCCACGGCGATGTCACCTATCTCGACCTCGCCAGGCTGGTCATTCCCGATCTGGCCGCGGACAAGGACGGCTTTTTCCGGGGTTCGATGCCGATCGAGATGCGTCACATCGCTGGACCGGGCTACGGCGGCTCGCCACCGGCGACGTCGGGCCTTTCCAATGCCGGCGTGCTCGGCATCAAGGCCGGCGGCAAGGAGCGGCTGACCATGCTGTTCGACCTTGGCGACTCGCCTGACAGCGCCGAAGGCTATGCCGTGCTGGCACTCTACGACGTCACCGGCAAGCCGGCGCTGCTCGACGCGGTCAATGTCGCCGTCGACCGCATCACCTCTCTTCGCGAGCCGGGCAAGCTGCCGATCGGGCCTGGTGACGACGCCATCATCAGCATGAGCATGCATTTCAATTCGAGCCAGGGCTATGGGATCACGCCGCTGATCATGGTCCGCAACGACAGGTTCGAGTTGATCGACATGATCTATACGTTCGACGAAAACCTCTGCACCCATAGGAGGACGCAGAAGGCGGCGTTCCAGGCGATGGCCGACGGCCAGCCCTATGCAGCCATCAAGGTCACGGTGACCGACGCGACGCTGCCGGGGGAAGACAGCTGCGACGGCCAGCAGCCGCCAGAGGCGTCTTCGCGCGACATTTCCGTCACCTATCATTGGGACAAAAACGCTTCGCGCTACGTCAAGGATTCCGATGCGCTGGACCGATTGGCAGATGAGAACGCCAAACGCTTCTGAACCAACCGCATTTGTTTGCCCGGCGCCTTCCGCCGGGCTAGAATTTGCCTCACATTCTGCACTGGAGGGGAGCATCCATGGATAAGGGCAAGATTTTTCGCGACCTGCATGCCTCGATCTTCGTCATGGCCAATTCCTGGGACGTCGGCACGACCAAGCTCTTAGCCTCGTTCGGCTTCAAGGCGCTTGCCACGACCAGCGCCGGCTTTGCCTTTTCGCGCGGCCTGCCCGATGGCGCGGTGACGTTCGAGGCGATGATCCATCATTGCCGTGAAGTGTCGGCGGCGACCGGGCTGCCGGTTTCGGCGGATCTCGAAAGGGGCAAGGGCGACAGCGCGACAAGTGCCGGCGAGACCATCTTCGCCGCCGAGGCGGCTGGCCTCGCCGGCTGCTCGATCGAAGACCATACCGGCGAGCCCGACAAGCCGATCTATGATTTTACGCATGCCGTCGAGCGCGTCGCGGCTGCGGCGGAGGCGGCACGGGCGCTGAAACGCGATTTCGTCTTCACCGCGCGGGCCGAGAATTTTCTGTGGGGCAAGCCCGACCTTGACGATACGATCAAGCGGCTGCAGGCCTTCGAGAAGGCTGGCGCCGACGTGCTCTATGCACCTGGGCTGGGCGACGTTGAGATGGTGCGAACCGTCTGCTCGGCGCTGACCAAGCCGGTCAACGTCATGGCCAGGCCCGGCTTCACCATCGCCGACCTTGCCATGGCGGGGGTAAAGCGCGTCTCGCTCGGCCCATGGCTCACCAATTTCGCCTTCGGCATGCTGGAGACCGCGGCGCGCGAGATCCAGCAGGACGGCACCTTCGGCTTCACTCGCGCCGCCATGCCGTTCGGCAAGCTGCAGGCGCTGTTTGCCAAATCTTCAGCCTAGGTCCGGGCCCGGCGAATGACGCTCACCGTCGTCGACATGCACACCGGCGGCGAGCCGCTGCGGATCGTCACCGGCGGCTACCCCGACATTCCCAAGGGCACGATCCTCGAAAAGCGCGCCTATGTGCGCGACCATCTCGATCATCTCAGAAAGATCCTGATGTTCGAGCCGCGCGGCCACTACGACATGTATGGCGCGCTGCTGGTGGAGCCCGACCTGCCGGGCGCCGACCTCGCGGTGCTGTTCATGCACAATGAGGGCTATTCGACGATGTGCGGCCACGCCATCGTCGCGCTCGGCCGCTACGCCGTCGACGAGCGGCTGGTGGTGCCACGCGAGCCGCTGACGACCGTCAATATCGAGGCGCCATGCGGGCTGATTTCGGCTGCGGTCGAGGTAAGAGATGGCAAGGCCGGTGCGGTGTCCTTCGAAAGCGTGCCGGCGTTTCTGTTCGCCCGCGATCAGCGGATCGAGCTGCCGGGGTATGGTCCGGTCGGCTTCGACATCGCTTATGGCGGCGCCTTCTATGCGCTCGCCGACTGCCGCCAGTTCGGGCTGGAATTCGGCAGGAACCGGGTGCGCGATTTCGTCGATGCGGCGACCGCGCTGACCAACAAGGTCAAGGCCGAATTGCCGCTGTCGCACCCCGACCACGCAGATCTCGCCTTTCTCTACGGCACCATCCTGACCGACGGACAAGATGCGTTCTCCGATACGCCGACCAAAAACATCTGCGTTTTCGCCGAGGCCGAGGTCGACCGTTCGCCGACCGGCTCGGGCGTCACCGCGCGCCTGGCGGCCATGCACGCCAAGGGCCAGATCGAGATTGGCCGGACGCGGCTGTTCGAGAGCATCGCCGGCTCGCGCTTTTCCGGCGCGGTCGTACGCACGGCCACAGCCGGGCCGCATGATGCCATCATCGCCAGCGTCGGCGGCCGCGCCTATTACTCAGGCCGGGCCGAATTCATCGTCGAGGACGACGACGAACTGGGCAGGGGCTTCCTGCTGCGCTAGCTCCCTTCCCGCGCCGAGATCGCCTTGTGCAGATGCACCATCATGGCGGCGGCGAACAGCGGCGTCAGAAGGTTGAGCAGCGGCACCGCCAGGAACGCGGCGACGACCAGCCCGGCCAGGAACACGGTGACCGCGTGCTTTCTGCGCAGTGCCTTGGCCTCGGCCTCCGGGCGAAAGCGCATGGCGGCGAATTCGAAGAACTCGCGCCCGAGCAGATAACCGTTGACGACGAAGAAAGCGGCAATGTTGATGCCCGGCACCAGCAGAAGCAGCAGGGCGACGATATTGCCGAGGATGACGACGCCGAAGAACCTGATCGCCAGCACCAGCGAGCGCAGCGCAGGCACGGCGCGGCCGGGCGGATCGTTGGGATAGTCGGTGCGCTCGACCACTTCGGCGACGTCGTCGAGGAACAGGCCGGCGATGATCGCCGTCACCGGCGCGATAAAAAGCGCCAGCCCCAGCGCAAGGCCGATGCCGGCGACGACGGCGCCCAGCCATCCGGCCCAGGATGGAAGCGCCGGCAGCCATGCGTCGATCCACGGCCAGGCCAGCCATTCGAACAGGCTCTTAATCCCGAACCACAGCGCCGCCAGCGCCAGCAAGGTCAGCCCCAGCGTCTTCAGGAATACGGAACGGAATTCGGGCGAGAACAGCCGGCTCAAGGCGGCGCGGGCGGCGTCGAGAATCACGGCGTTTCCAATTCCATATCAAACGTGCCCGTGGCTGATATCTCCGAATAGGCGGAGACCGCCCAAGTCGCAAGCGCGGCTTCCTAGCGCGCGACCTTCGCCTGGGGAATGGTCATCGCCGCCACGCCGGCGACGACCAGGGCCATTCCCCACCATGCGCTCGGACCAAGGCTTTCGCCAAGGAATACAGCTCCGATAGCGACGCCGATCGGCACCCGCAGATAGGCTTGCGAGGTGGTGCCGACGGAGCCCAGCGTGTGCAGGAGGCGGAAATAGATTGAGAAGGCCAGCGCGGTTGAAAACACCGAAAGCCCGAGCAGCGCAAGGATCGAAGCTGTCGATGGCGCCAGGGTCCATGGCCGGTCGAACGCAAGGCTCAACGGGATCAGCATCGCGGCGCCGCAGAGCATCGAACCGGCGGCCGGCACCATCGGATCGAGCCCCCGGAAGCCGCGGCCGAAAACGGCAGCGCCGGCATAGCAGATCGTCGCCGCGACCACGGCAAGTTGCGGCAACAATTGCTGTCCGAGGCCGCCAAGCGCCGGGGCGCCGACAACGAGGCATATTCCGGCTATTCCCGCCGCGACGCCGAACAGCTTGCGCATGGTCGCCGGTTCGTGGCGGGTTATCAGCACGGTCAGCAAGAAGGTGAAGATCGGCGAGGTCGCATTCAGGATCGTGGCCAGTCCGGCATCCAGCGAGCGCTCGGCCGAAGCGATCAGCGTGAACGGCACGACGCTGTTGAGGCATGCCTGGAATGTAAACCGGCGCCAGCTTGCGGCATCACCCGGCAAGGCCAGCCCGCGCCAGCGGATCAGGGCGAGCAGGATGCCACCCGCGATCAGGGTTCGCGCGGCGATCAGCGCCACCGGCGGGATCGTCGCGACGCCGATCTTGATGAAGCTGTAGGATGCGCCCCACAGCACCGCCAATATGACGAGCAGCACCAGCTCGATCCGGGTGTCGGTTTTCATGGACATGGCCGGCTGGAACCTCTGGGCATCGCTCATCTCAGCCATGCTTGTAAGCCAGGCACGCGGGAAAATGCTTCGGCCGTCATCCAACGATGGTCGCTATGCCGACATTCGTCGGATCGCCGCATTGGCAACTAGGCAAAGCCGCATCAAACCGCTAGACCCGCCCGCGCCCGGCGTGGCAGAAAGCCGGTGGCTTTTTTGGCGGAGACTGAATTGATGCCGGACTATGACGTGCTTTGTATCGGAAATGCCATCGTCGACATCATCGCCCAGTGCGACGAGGCGTTCCTGGAGACCAACGGCATCATCAAGGGCGCGATGAATTTGATCGACACGAGGCGCGCCGAACTGCTCTACAGCCGCATGGGCCCGGCCATTGAAGCCTCGGGCGGCAGCGCCGGCAACACGGCGGCCGGCGTCGCCTCCTTCGGCGGCCGCGCCGCCTTCTTCGGCAAGGTCTCCAACGACGCGCTCGGCGAAATCTACGCGCATGACATCCATGCCCAGGGCGTCGCCTTCGACACCAGGCCGCTCAACGGCGAACCGCCGACGGCGCGCTCGATGATCTTCGTCACGCCGGACGGCGAGCGCTCGATGAACACCTACCTCGGCGCTTGCATCGAGCTCGGCCCGGAGGACGTCGAGGCCGACAAGGCGTCGGGCGCCGCGGTCACCTATTTCGAGGGCTATCTATGGGACCCGCCGCGCGCCAAGGAAGCGATCCGGCAGACTGCCAAGCTCGCCCACGCCGCCGGGCGCGAAGTGTCGATGACCTTGTCGGACTCGTTCTGTGTCGACCGCTATCGCGACGAGTTTCTCGACCTGATGCGCTCAGGCACCGTCGACATCGTCTTTGCCAACAGCCACGAGATCAAGTCGCTCTACCAGACCGCGTCCTTCGACGAGGCGCTGGCGCAGATCCGCAAGGATTGCAAGATCGCCGCCGTCACTCGGTCGGAAAAGGGCTCGGTCATCGTGCGCGGGCACGAGACCGTCACCATCGAGGCCACCAGGATCCGCGAGCTGGTCGACACGACCGGCGCCGGCGACCTCTACGCCGCCGGCTTCCTCTACGGCTACACGCAAGGCCGCAGCCTGAAGCAGTGCGGCGATCTCGGCTCGCTGGCGGCCGGACTGGTCATCCAGCAAATCGGCCCAAGGCCAAGGCAGAATCTGCGCCGCGAGGCCGAGCAGGCGGGGTTGTTGTAGCAGCACCTCTTCCCTTCTCCCCTTGTGGGAGAAGGTGGATCGGCGCGCAGCGCCGAGACGGATGAGGGGTGTTGGAAGGAATGCCGTCCGAGCCAAGCTGGAGCACCCCTCATCCGTCGCCTTCGGCGACACCTTCTCCCACAAGGGGAGAAGGAAGAGACGCTGCCGCTACGCGCCGCTCAAGCCCCCGCGCTATACGCCGCAATCGCTGCCATGTTGACGATGTCCGAATCCTTGGCATTCAGCGAGACGATCTGAACCGGCTTGTTCAGGCCGACCAGCAGCGGGCCGATGACGGTCGAGCCGCCGAGCTCCTGCAGCATCTTGGTCGAGATCGAGGCCGAGTGGAAAGCCGGCATGACCAGCACATTGGCCGGGCCGGTCAGCCTGATGAACGGATACTGCGCCATGGCGCGGGCGTTGAGCGCCACGTCGGCGGCCATCTCGCCGTCATACTCGAAATCGACGCGGCGCTTGTCGAGGATGCGCACCGCTTCCTGGACGCGCTCGGAGCGCTCGCCCTGCGGATGGCCGAAGGTCGAATAGGCGAGCATGGCGAGCCTCGGCTCGTAGCCCATGCGGCGGGCGAAGCCGGCTGCCTCCTCGGCGATGTCGGCGATCTCGACGGCATTCGGCATGTCGTGCACGGCGGTATCGGCGACGAGCACGGTGCGACCCCGCGCGAGTACGATCGACACGCCGATGACGCAATGGCCGGGCCTTGCGTCGATGACGCGGCGGATGTCGTCGAGCGCCGTCGAATAGTTGCGGGTAACGCCGGTGACGATGCCGTCGGCATCGCCCAGCGCCACCATGCAGGCGGCGAAATGGTTGCGGTCGTTGTTGATCAGCCGCTGGCAGTCGCGGAACAGGAAGCCTTTGCGCTGCATGCGCTCGTAGAGATAATCGGTGTAGACCGAGTTGCGCCGTGACAGCCGCGCATTGATGATCTCGATGCCTTGCTTGCCGAGATCGATGCCGGCGTTCCTGGCGTTTTCCTTGATGATGTCGTCGCGGCCGAGCAGGATGGCGGTGCCGAGCCGCTGGTTCACGTAGGAGACGGCGGCGCGCATCACCTGCTCCTCCTCGCCCTCGGCAAAGACGATGCGCTTGGGCTGGCGGCGCACCCGGTCGTAGATGCGCTGCAGCGTCGAGGCGATCGGGTCGCGGCGGGCGGAAAGCTCCTGCGCGTACCGGTCGAGATCGAGGATCGGCTTGCGGGCGACGCCGGAGTCCATCGCCGCCTTGGCGACCGCGATCGGGATCGCCGATATCAGCCGCGGATCGAACGGCACCGGGATGATGTAGTTGGGGCCGAATTTCGGCCGGTTTCCCTGGTAGGCGGCGGCGACGTCGTCGGGCACGTCCTGGCGCGCCAGTTCCGCCAGCGCCCGGGCGGCGGCGATCTTCATGTCGTCGTTGATGGTGGTCGCCCGCACGTCGAGCGCGCCGCGGAAAATGTAGGGGAAGCCAAGCACGTTGTTGACCTGGTTGGGATAGTCGGACCGTCCGGTCGCCATGATGGCGTCGGTGCGGATCTCGGCGACTTCTTCCGGCGTGATTTCGGGGTCGGGATTGGCCATGGCGAAGATGATCGGGTTCTTGGCCATCGACTGCACCATCCTGGTGGTCAGCGTGCCTTTGGCCGAGAGGCCGAGGAACACGTCGGCGCCGTCCAGCGCCTCGGCCAGCGAACGCGCGCCGGTTTTCACGGCGTGCGCCGATTTCCACTGGTTCATGCCTTCGGTGCGGCCCTGGAAGACCACGCCCTTTGTGTCGCACAGGATGATATTTTCTGGCGCAAAGCCCATCGCCTTCATCAATTCGATGCAGGCGATGCCGGCAGCACCCGCGCCGTTGCAGACCATCTTGGTGGTCTTCATGTCGCGGCCGGTGACCTCCAGCGCATTGATCAGGCCGGCGGCCGAAATGATGGCGGTGCCGTGCTGGTCGTCATGGAAGACCGGTATGTCCATCAGCTCGCGCAGCCGCTGCTCGATGATGAAGCATTCCGGCGCCTTGATGTCCTCGAGGTTGATGCCGCCGAACGAGGGCCCAAGGAAGCGCACGCAGTTGATGAATTCGTCGGCATCCTCGGTGTCGACCTCGAGGTCGATGGAATCGACATCGGCGAAGCGCTTGAACAGCACCGCCTTGCCTTCCATAACCGGCTTCGAGGCCAGCGCGCCGAGATTGCCGAGGCCGAGGATGGCGGTGCCGTTGGAGATGACGGCGACCATGTTGCCGCGAACCGTGTAGTCGAAGGCGCGGCTCGGATCCTCGGCGATGGCGAGAACCGGAACCGCGACGCCCGGCGAATAGGCCAGGCTGAGATCGCGCTGCGTCGCCATCGGTTTTGTGGCGACGATCTCCAGCTTGCCGGGGCGGCCCATGGCGTGGAATTCCAACGCCTCCTGGGCGCTGACGGAGGGCCCGTTGCTTTCTGTTTTCTTGGCCATGGTACTTTTGGTTTCCTCGCCCGTACGGCACCGCTTGCGATGGGTGCGCATGCTTTCTTTTGTGGAAGGTTCGGGATTAAGGCTACACTTCGCCGCTGTAAACCGCCAAGCATGGCTTGCAAAATTTTGGAAGCAGCTTCTTGAACGACGAGACGCCCATTCGAAGCGACACCGCCACGCCGGCCTTCGCGCCGGCGACGCCGATGATGGAGCAGTATATCGAGATCAAGGCGGCGAACCCGGATTCGCTGCTGTTCTACCGCATGGGCGATTTCTACGAGCTGTTCTTCGACGATGCCGAGAAGGCAAGCCGGGCGCTCGGCATCGTGCTCACCAAGCGCGGCAAGCACCAGGGGCTCGACATCCCGATGTGCGGCGTGCCGGTGCATGCCGCCGACGATTATCTGCAGAAGCTGATCGGCCAGGGGTTCCGCGTCGCTGTCTGCGAGCAGATCGAGGATCCGGCCGAGGCCAAGAAGCGCGGCGGCAAATCGGTGGTGCGCCGCGACGTGGTGCGGCTGGTCACCCCCGGCACTATCACCGAAGACAAACTGCTGGCGCCGTCGGAATCGAGTTTTCTGATGGCGCTGGGGCGGGTCAAGGGCGGCAGCAGTGATCACGCTTTCGCTTTGGCCTGGATCGAGATCTCGACCGGTGTCTTCCGTGTCGCCGAAACCACCGCCGACCGGCTGCTCGCCGATGTCTTCCGCGTCGATCCGCGCGAGCTGATCGTCGCCGAACCGGTGTTTTACGACCCGGAGCTGAAACCGGTGTTCGACGTGCTCGGCCGCGTCGCCAGCCCGCAGCCGCCGTCGCTGTTCGATTCGGCTTCGGCCGCCGGCCGCATCGCCCGCTTCTTCGAGGTGGCAACGCCTGACAGTTTCGGCACGTTTTCGCGCGCCGAGCTGTCCGCGATCTCGGGCGCCATCGCCTATGTCGAGAAGACGCAAAAGGCCGAGCGGCCGCCGCTGTCGCGGCCGGAGCGCGAGGAGCAGGGATCGACGCTGTTCATCGACCCGGCGACGCGCGCCAATCTGGAGCTGCTGCGCACGCTGTCCGGCAGCCGCGAGGGGTCGCTGTTCAAGGCCATCGACCGCACGGTGACCGGCGGCGGCGCAAGGCTGCTCGCCGACCGGCTGATGGCGCCGCTGACCGACCCGGCGGCAATCGCTGCAAGGCTGGATTCGGTATCGTTCTTCCGCTCCGAGACGCGCCTCTGCCAGGCGGTGCGGGCCAGCCTGAAGAGCGTCGCCGACATGCCGCGCGCCCTGTCCAGGCTGGCGCTCAACCGCGGCGGCCCGCGCGACCTCGGCGCGCTGCGCGCCGGTTTCGAAGCGGCCGGCGCCATCGCCGAACTGTTCGGCCAAACCGCCTTGCCGGGCGAACTGACCGCGGCGTTGGGAGCTATCAAGGCACTGCCGAGTGAACTGGCGACGCATCTGGCGCAGGCGCTCAGCGACGAGCTGCCGTTGCTCAAGCGCGACGGCGGCTTCGTCCGTTCCGGCTACCACGCCGAACTCGACGAGATGCGGGCACTGCGCGACGAGTCGCGAAAAGTCATCGCCGGGCTGGAACGCTCGCTGATCGACGAGACCGGCATCCGCTCGCTGAAGATCAGGCACAACAACGTGCTGGGATATTACATCGAAGTCACCGCCAACCACCATGCGCTGATGACCGGCAGCGATGGCGCCAAGGCGCGCTTCATCCATCGCCAGACCATGGCCAACGCCATGCGCTTCACCACTACCGAACTTGCCGAACTGGAAACCAAGATCGCCAATGCCGCCGACCGGGCGCTGGCGATCGAGCTTGCCGCTTTCGAGGCGCTGACGGCCGAAGTCGTCGGCCAGGCCGACACGATCCGCGCCGGCGCCGAAGCGCTCGCGGTGCTCGACGTTTCGGCCGCACTTGCCTTGCTTTCCGAAAGCGAGGCCTGGTGCCGGCCGCTGGTCGATTCGAGCCTTGCCTTCGAGATTTCGGGTGGACGCCATCCGGTGGTCGAACAGGCGCTGCGGCGCTCCGGCGAAGGCCCGTTCGTCGCCAATGATTGCGATCTGTCGCCGCAAGGCGATGCTAAGGCCGGCGCGATCTGGCTGCTGACCGGTCCCAATATGGGCGGCAAATCGACCTTCCTCAGGCAAAACGCGCTGATTGCCATCCTTGCCCAGACCGGCTCCTTCGTGCCGGCGGCATCAGCGCATATCGGCGTCGTCGATCGGCTGTTTTCGCGGGTCGGCGCCTCCGACGACCTGGCGCGCGGCCGCTCGACCTTCATGGTCGAGATGGTCGAGACGGCGGCGATCCTCAACCAGGCCGGCGAACGCGCACTGGTCATCCTCGACGAGATCGGCCGCGGCACCGCCACCTTCGACGGCCTGTCGATCGCCTGGGCGGCGGTCGAATATCTGCACGAGAAAAACCGCTGCCGGGCGATCTTCGCCACGCATTTCCACGAGATGACGGCGCTGGCCGGAAAACTGCCGCGGCTCTCCAACGTCACCATGCGGGTCAAGGAATGGGAGGGCGACGTGGTCTTCCTGCACGAGGTCGGCAAGGGTGCCGCCGACCGTTCCTACGGCGTCCAGGTAGCGCGGCTGGCCGGCCTGCCGGAAGCCGTCGTCGGCCGGGCCAAGGAAGTGCTGCACCAGCTCGAAGCCGGCGAGGTCTCGGGCAAGGCCAACCGTCTGGTCGACGACCTGCCGCTGTTTTCCGTGGCGGCGAAGCGGGAAGCGTCGAAGCCGGCGAAGAGTGATGGGCTGGGCAAAGCGCTAGCGGAGATCAATCCCGACGAGATGACGCCACGCGAGGCGCTGGAGGCGCTGTACAGGTTGAAGGGGATGGCTGGGAAGTAGTGCTTCTGCAATCGGAGCGGCGTCGCCGAAACCGCCGATCTCCCCCTCGTGGGGGAGATGTCCGGCAGGACAGAGGGGGGCGCTGTCCCACCGGCCTATCCGTCGATTGCATATGCATGGTTGCGTAGATCTTCGGCGCGCATAGGTTTTGACTGAAAGGTTAGCGATCCTTCCCGCCCCCCTCTGCCCTGCCGGGCATCTCCCCCACGAGGGGGGAGATTGGCAGCTTCACCCTCAGATCATCGCCAAACCACGCTTCCGCCTCGGCGGCGGGAAGGCGCGGTCAATTTCGGCCAAATCTTCGCTCGTGAGCTCGATCTCCAACGCCGCGACATTCTGCCGGACATGCTCGGCGCTGCTAGCTTTGGGAATCGCGATCACGCCCTCCTGCGCCACCACCCAGGCAAGCGCGATCTGCGCCGGCGTCGCACCGTGGCGAGCGGCGATGGCATCTAACCTGGCGTTGCGCGCCAATACCCCCTGATCGACCGGCGAATAGGCCATCAGCGGCATGCCGCGCTGCCGGCTCCACGGGGCGAGGTCGAACTCGACGCCGCGCTGCGACAGATTGTAGAGCACCTGGTTGGTCTGGACGTTGTTGCCGGCCGGCAACCGGACCAGCTCCTCCATCTCGCCGGTATCGAAATTGCTGACGCCCCAGTGGCGGATCTTGCCGGCTGCCTTTAACGCTTCGAACGCCTCTACCGTTTCCATCAAAGGCACGCTGCCCGGCCAATGCAGCAGATAAAGATCGATGCGGTCGGTGACGAGATGCCTCAGGCTGTTCTCGCAGGCCCGTTTGACGCCGGTGCGCGAGGCATTGGACGGTAGCACCTTAGAGACGAGGAACACTTCGTCGCGGCGACCGGCGATGGCCTCCGCCACCACCTCCTCGGCACCGCCGCTGGCATACATTTCGGCGGTGTCGATCAGCGTCATGCCGAGATCCAGCCCGAGCTTCAGGGCATTGGCCTCGTCGGCACGGCGGCGAGCGTCTTCGCCCATCTTCCAGGTGCCCTGGCCGAGCACCGGCACGGCTTCGCCGCAGGGCAGGGTGGTCGTTCGTATCGTCGATGGCATGGCATGCTCCAGTCAGGCGACATCATAGCCGCCAAAGCGAATCCAGGTGAAGCCTCTTCCCCGGATTCGCTCTGATAGCGTGATGCCTACTTCACCGGATGGGCGGCGAGCCAGTCCTGCATCTGCTTGATCTCGGCTTGCTGCGCGGCGATCACTGCCTCGGCCAGCTTGCGGATTTCCGGATCCTTGCCATTGGCGAGCTCGATCTTGGCCATGTCGATGGCCGCCTGGTGGTGCGGGATCATGCCGCGGGCGAAATCGACATCGGCATTGCCGGAATATTCGATCGCCATCATGTCGGTATGCATCTTGTCCATCGCCGCCTTATAGCCGTCGGTCGAGGGGCTTTGCGCGCCCATTGCGCCCATGTCGTGCTTCATCTCCTCGGCTTGTGCCGGAACACTTTCGAGGAAAACGGCAAGCAGCATTCCCGCCGCCATCATCAAAAGCACGATCTTCTTGGCCAAGGTCATTCATCGTCTCCTTATTCGAACAGGGTCTATCTGGAAGTTTTACTCAGAGTTTCAACGTCCTGAGCCGCAATGCGTTGGCGATGACCGAAACCGACGACAGGCTCATCGCCGCCGCCGCAATCATCGGCGACAGCAGCGTGCCGGTGAGTGGATAGAGCACGCCGGCAGCAACCGGCACGCCGAGCACATTGTAGAGGAAAGCGAAAAACAGGTTCTGGCGGATGTTGCGGATCGTCGCGCGAGCCAGCGTGCGGGCCCTGACGATACCGTTGAGATCGCCCTTGACCAGCGTAATTCCCGCACTTTCGACCGCAACATCGGCGCCTGTGCCCATGGCGATGCCGACATCGGCGGCGGCAAGTGCCGGCGCATCGTTGACACCGTCGCCGGCCATGGCGACGCCGGCACCGCCGGCACGCAATTCGTCGACCAGCGCGTTCTTCTGTTCGGGCAAGAGCCCGGCACGCACCGCGTCGATGCCGAGCTTGGCTGCGATGGCCTTGGCGGTGCGCTCGTTATCACCGGTCGCCATGACGATCTTCAGCCCACTGTCATGCAGCGCCTTGATCGCCTCGGCGGTGGTCGCCTTGATCGGGTCGGCAACGGCAACGAGACCGGCGAGCCTGTTGCCGACGGCAACGAACATCGCGGTCTTGCCGTCGGCCTGCAGCGCCTCGGCGCTGGCCTGGACCGATGCGGTATCGATGCCGAGATCGGCCATCATTGCGGCATTGCCGAGCGCCACTTTCTGTCCCGAGACCGTGCCAGAAACACCCTTGCCGGTGATTGCATCGAAACCGCTCGCGTCGGCAACCTTCAAGCCGCGTTCGCGGGCGCCTTCGACGATCGCCTCGGCCAGCGGATGCTCGGAGCCTTTTTCCAGCCCGGCGGCGAGCGCCAGCAGCTCGTCCTGTGCCATGCCTTCGACGGCAATGACGTCGGTCAGCCGCGGCCGGCCTTCGGTCAGCGTTCCCGTCTTGTCGACGATCAGCGTGTCGACCGAGGCAAAGCGCTCGAGCGCCGCCGCTTCCTTGATCAGCACGCCGGCATGCGCGCCGCGCCCGGTGGCGGTCATGATCGACATTGGCGTCGCAAGGCCGAGCGCACACGGACAGGCGATAATCAGCACCGAGACCGCCGAGACGATGGCAAAGACCAGGCTGGGTTCCGGTCCGACGATCGCCCAGGCGATAAACGCAATGATGGCAACCAGCACGACGGCCGGGACGAAGTAGAACGAGACGCGGTCGGCCAGCCCCTGGATCGGCGCGCGCGAACGCTGCGCCTTGGCGACCAGCTCGACGATACGCGCCAGCGTCGTTTCGGCGCCGATCTTTTCGGCGCGCATGACCAGCGAGCCGTTCTTGTTGAGCGTACCGCCGGTGAGGTTGTCGCCTTCGGTCTTTTCGACCGGCAGCGGCTCGCCCGTGATCATCGATTCGTCGATGGAAGAACGCCCTTCGAGCACAATGCCGTCGACCGGCACGGCATCGCCAGGCCGGACACGCAAGCGGTCGCCGGCCTTGACGGTTTCGAGCGGCACGTCGTTTTCGGAACCGTCCGCGCCGATCAGCCGCGCCGTCTTCGGCGCGAGGTCTAGCAGCGCGCGGATGGCCGAGCCGGTTTTCTCCCGCGCCTGCAATTCCAGCACCTGGCCGAGGAACACCAGCGCAACGATCACCGCCGCCGCCTCGAAATAGACCGGCACGGTGCCGTCATGGCCGCGGAACTGGTGCGGAAAGAGGCCTGGAAACAGTGTGGCGACGACGCTGTAGAGATAGGCTGCACCGACGCCGAGCGAAATCAGAGTCCACATATTGGGGCTGCGATTGAGGATCGAATCCCAGCCGCGGTGGAAGAACGGGAATGCCGCCCACAGCACCACGGGGCTGGCCAGCGCCAGTTCCAGCCAGACCTTCGCACGGTCATCGATGAAGGCCTGGAACGTCAGGCCGAGCATCGGCGCCATGGCGATGACCAGCAACGGCACTGACAGCACCGCGCTCACCCAGAAGCGCCTGGTGAAGTCGACCAGTTCGGGGTTCGGTCCCTCGTCGCCGGTCGGCACCCCCATCGGCTCCAGCGCCATGCCGCAGATCGGGCAGGAGCCGGGCTTGTCGCGGATGATTTCGGGATGCATCGGGCAGGTGTATTGGGTGCCCTTCGGCATCGCCTGCGGCGCCGGTCTGTCGCCGAGATACTTTGCCGGCTCGGCCTCGAACTTCGCTTGGCAGCCGGCCGAGCAGAAATAGAAGCCCCGGCCCTCGTGCCGCAAAAAGTGCCTGGCCGTCGCACGGTCGACGCTCATGCCGCAGACGGGATCGGTTGCGGTCAGGTATTTTTCGGGATCAGCGACGAATTTCGCGCGGCAGCTTTCGCTGCAGAAATGATAGCGGTGGCCGCCATGCTCGGCCGTCGGCTTGCCGGCGGCCGGATCGACGCTCATGGCGCAGACCGGATCGCGGACGACGGCGTCCGCGACGGCCGAGGCACCCTTTGCCGAGCAGCAACTGCCATGGGCGTGATGATGGTGGTCGGAATGCGTCATGGCGAAAGCCCCCTGAATTTCGATGTTGCGGCGGAGGTAGTGCTTCCAGTAACTGGAAGGTCAAGGGCTGTTTTCGATTTTTCGTGGGCCAAGCCCAAACTGGACCGGCCGCGGGCACGAGACGATCGTCCCGTTCCACGGCCGTGGAGAACGCATCCGTCCGCCCCATACCCAGCGCCGCGAAAACGCGCTATAGACGCCGCCAAAACGGCGAGGCCGAACGGCATTTATGGCAAGAATATCCCTTAAGCTCGAGGAACTGATCGACGGCGAAGCCTTGCGCCGCGAGATGACGGAACTGACCGCGGCCACGGCAGGCGACGGTTCCGGCAAGGCCGCGCGCAGCGGCGTTCTCAAGCTGCTCAAAGGCCGGCTCGCCGACGGCCGCGCGGTCGCCGAACGCATGCTGATGGACGATGGCAGCGGCACCGCCTGCGCCGCCCGGCTGTCGCATCTGATGGATGAGATCATCCGCGCGCTCTACGAT
The DNA here is from genome assembly GCF_055811495.1 of Mesorhizobium sp. WSM4830. Classification (NCBI taxonomy): domain Bacteria; kingdom Pseudomonadati; phylum Pseudomonadota; class Alphaproteobacteria; order Hyphomicrobiales; family Phyllobacteriaceae; genus Mesorhizobium; species Mesorhizobium sp. WSM4830. The sequence continues at coordinate 24,308 of NZ_JBVVQI010000051.1, forward strand.
TTCGCCGCCACCCATGTCTATCGCGTCAAAAACCCGTCATCGGCCGAGCGCATGGCGGTCGTCGCCGTCGGCGGCTATGGCCGCGGCACGCTGGCGCCGGGGTCCGACATCGACCTGCTGTTCCTGCTGCCCTACAAGCAGACGCCATGGGGCGAGCAGATCGTCGAGTACATGCTCTACATGCTGTGGGACCTGGGCCTGAAGGTCGGCCACGCCACCCGCAACATCGACGAGTGCCTCAGGCTGTCGCGCACCGACATCACCATCCGCACCTCGATCCTGGAAGCGCGCTTCCTGTGGGGCGAGCAAAAACTCTATGACGAGCTTTTGCAGCGCTTCGACCACGAGGTGGTGCGCACCACCGGCCCTGAATATGTCCAGGCCAAGCTTGCCGAACGCGACGAGCGTCACGCCAAGGCCGGCGAGAGCCGCTATCTGGTCGAGCCCAACGTCAAGGACGGCAAGGGCGGCCTGCGCGACCTGCAGACGCTGTTCTGGATCGCCAAATATTTCTACCGGGTGCGCACCGGCGAGGAACTGGTCGACAAGGGCGTCTTTACCGACGCCGAATACCGGGAATTCCAGAAGGCCGAGGACTTCCTGTGGGCGGTGCGCTGCCACATGCATTTCCTCACCGGCAAGGCCGAGGAGCGGCTGCATTTCGACATCCAGCGCGACATCGCCGAGCGGCTCGGCTACACCACCCATCCCGGCCTGTCGGCGGTCGAACGCTTCATGAAGCACTACTTCCTCGTCGCCAAGGATGTCGGCGACCTGACCCGCATCTTCTGCGCCGCGCTCGAGGAGGAGCAGGCCAAGCATGTGCCGGGTTTCAACCGCATCTTTCTCACCTTCTCGCGCCGCAAGCGCAAGCTCGCCGGCACGGCCGATTTCATCGTCGACAACCACCGCATCAATATTGCCGACGACGAGGTGTTCGAGCGCGATCCGGTCAACCTGCTCAGGCTGTTCTGGTTTGCCGACAAGCACGGCCTGGAATTCCACCCCGATGCGCTGAAGCTTTTGACCCGCTCTCTCGGCCTCGTCGGCAAGGCGCTCAGGCGCGACGAGGAGGCCAACCGGCTGTTCCTCGACATCTTGACCTCGGACCGCAATGCCGAGCTCAATCTGCGGCGCATGAACGAGGCTGGACTGCTTGCTAAGCTGATCCCGGACTTCGGCAAGATCGTCGCCATGATGCAGTTCTCGATGTACCACCACTACACCGTTGACGAGCATTTGATCCGCTGCATCGGCGTGCTGGCCGAGATCGAGCGCGGCGACGGCGAAAAGGTCCATCCGCTTTCCCACGCGCTGATGCCGGGGCTGAAGAAGAGCCGCGAGGCGCTCTATGTCGCCGTGCTGCTGCACGACATCGCCAAGGGCAGGCCGGAGGACCATTCGCAAGCCGGCGCCAGGATCGCGCGGCGCATCTGCCCGCATATGGGGCTCTCGCCGGCCGACACCGAAACGGTCGCCTGGCTGGTCGAGAACCACCTCGTCATGTCGATGACCGCGCAGACCCGCGATCTCAACGACCGCAAGACGATCGAGGATTTTGCCGCCATCGTGCAGTCGGTCGAACGGCTGAAGATGCTTTTGGTGCTTACCGTCTGCGATATCCGTGGCGTCGGGCCTGGTGTCTGGAACGGCTGGAAAGGCCAGTTGCTGCGTACGCTCTACTACGAGACCGAGCTTTTGTTGACCGGCGGGTTTTCGGAGGTGTCGCGCGCCAAGCGGACGGCGGCGGCGCGCGAGCAACTGGCCGAGGCGCTTGCCGACTGGCCGGAAAAGGCCCGCAAGCGTTATGTCGGCCAGCACTACGAGAACTATCTGCTGGCGGTCGATCTTCCCGACCAGTTGCGCCATGCCGAATTCATCCGCGAGGCCGATCACGCCGGCAAGAAGCTGGCCACCATGGTCAAGACTCACCAGTTCGAGGCGGTGACCGAGATCACGGTGCTGGCGCAGGACCATCCGCGCCTGCTTTCGGTGATTGCTGGCGCCTGTGCTGCGGCCGGCGGCAACATCGTCGACGCGCAGATCTTCACGACCTCGGATGGTCGGGCGCTCGACACTATCCTGATCTCGAGGGAGTTCGACCGCGACGAGGACGAGCGCCGCCGCGCCGAGCGCGTCGGCCGGCTGATCGAGGACGTGCTGTCGGGCAAGAGCTGGCTGCCCGAAATGATCGAAAAGCGCACCAAGCCACGGCGCGGCGCCAAGGTTTTCCGCATCCCGCCGCGCGCCGAAATCCGCAACGCGCTGTCGAACCGGTTCTCGGTGGTCGAGGTCGAGGGGCTGGACAGGCCGGGCCTTCTGTCGGAGATCACCGGCATGCTGTCGGACCTGTCGCTCGACATCGCCTCGGCCCACATCACCACTTTCGGCGAAAAGGTCATCGACACGTTCTATGTCACCGATCTCACTGGCCAGAAGATCGACAGCCCGTCGCGCACCGCGACCATCCGCAACAGGCTGATCGCGGTGCTCGAGGGCACGGCGTCCGAGCGCGGCAAGACCAAAACGGCCGCCGAGTGACTGTTACCTTCCATTTGCCCCAATCGCACAGGCAGTCTTCAAGCGCATGAGCCTTGTCAAGAAATTCGCCACGGTCGCTTCCGGCACGCTGATGAGCCGGGCCCTCGGTTTCGGCCGCGAGATGCTGATGGCTGCCGCACTCGGCACCGGGCCGATCGCCGACGCCTTCAACGCAGCCTTCCAGTTCCCCAACACCTTTCGCCGGCTGTTCGCCGAAGGCGCCTTCAACGCCGCCTTCGTGCCGCTGTTCGCCAAGGAGATCGAGACGCACGGCACCGACGGCGCCAAGCGCTTTTCCGAAGAGGTGTTCGGCGTCTTGTTCACCGCGCTTCTGGCGCTGACCATCGCCATGGAACTGGCGATGCCGCTGATCGTGCGCTACCTGGTGGCGCCGGGCTTTGCCGACACGCCGGGAAAATTCGAAACGACGGTGGCGCTGGCGACCGTCATGTTCCCCTACCTGATCTGCATGTCACTCGGCGCCATGATGGCCGGCATGCTGAATTCGCTGCGCCGCTATTTCGCCGCCGCAGTGGCGCCGGTGTTCCTCAACGTCATCCTCATCGCCGTGCTCGCCTATGCCTGGTACAAGGGTTCGGACGCCCGCACCGTTGGTTTCGGCCTGGCCTGGGGCGTGCTGGCGGCCGGCTTGGTGCAGCTGGCGATCGTCTGGGCGGCGGTGCGCCATGCCGGCATTTCGATCGGCTTCCGGCGGCCGAAGATGACGCCGAACGTCAAGCGGCTGCTGATCCTGGCGCTGCCGGCGGCGATTACTGGCGGCATCACCCAGATCAACCAGCTGATCGGCACGGCGATCGCGTCGGCGCAGGACAGCGCCGTGTCGTCGCTGGCCTATGCCGACCGCGTTTACCAGCTGCCGTTGGGCGTCGTCGGCGTCGCCGTCGCCATCGTGCTTTTGCCGGAACTGTCGCGGGCGCTGAAATCGGGCAATCTGGTCGAGGCGGCCAATCTGCAGAACCGCTCGGTCGAGTTTACCCTTTTCATGACCTTGCCGGCGGCGGCCGCCTTGCTGGTCATGTCCGAGCCGATCGTGCGGCTGGTCTATGAGCGCGGCGCCTTTGCCGCCAACAATTCGACGCCGACGGTCGCGGCAATCCTGGCGATCTTCGGCCTCGGCCTGCCGGCCTTCGTGCTGATCAAGGCCTTCACCCCAGGTTATTTCGCCCGCGAGGACACGCGCACGCCGATGATTTTCGCCGCCATCTCGGTGGCGGTTAACATTACCACGGCGCTGACGCTGTTTCCGACCATGGGCGCGCCCGGCATTGCCGTTGCCTCCGCCGTCGCCGGCTGGGTCAATGCGGCGATGCTGCTCGCCGTGCTGATCCGGCGCGGCCATTGGGGCCGCGACGTGCCGCTCATGAAACGCATCCCGCGGCTGGTGCTGTCGGCGGCGGTTATGGCCGCCGCGCTCTATTTTGCCGAGCACTGGTTCGCCGCAAGGCTGGCTTCCGGCTCGCCTCTGGTGATCAAGGCGGTAACCCTGCTTGCGCTCGTCGCCGGCGGGGCGCTGCTCTACTTCGTCACCGCCTTCGCCATCGGCGGCGCAGATTTCGGCATGATCCGCCGCAATATCGGCCGGAAGGGATCCCAGCCGGTCAAGGAGCAATCTCCCGATTCATGAGGCGGAAAATTCGTCAGCGCCAATTTTGTTCTTGCTTTGTGCCGGCAGCTATGCTATTAATCTCAGTATGGTGCTAATTGGCTCCAGTGACCCGCCCGCCGAGGCGGGTTTTTGTTGTGTGCCGAGCATGATCGACAGCTTGGAGGTGCAAGTCCTCTACCCAGCCTGATGACGGCGAAGGGTTA
>NZ_JBVVQI010000052.1:0-27898 GCF_055811495.1 Mesorhizobium sp. WSM4830
CGCTTCACCCGCCCAGCAGGGCACAACCCACGCCGGAAACGAACTCAAAACTGGATAGAAACTGGGGGCAACGTCACAGGTGACAAATCGTCGATGCTGCGGACTTGCAAGTTTTTTCTGTCGTGAGAGGACAAGTTTTTTACGCAATAATCCAAAATTTCACATCTCATGATCTTGATGATGTTCCGATAGTCTTTTTGCGCAAGGGATCGTCACCCGTATGGCTAGGACCCTGCTTCGCCGAAGGCTTGGCCCACTCTACAACGACGCGATAGAAGCCTTCTTAATGGCGCAGGTCCGGGGCATTGTGCAGGAACCTAGCTCCGACCAAAAACAACTCACACTGGATAGAAGGACTCGGAAACGCCGCAACCAACCCTGCAAAATCTCAGAAAACGACAGGAATGCTGGAGGTTGGGTAAAAAACGAACGCAAACCTCTTCACGGCAGTCAAACCGCGAAGCCGATGGCGCGTGTTTGCGCGCGGCCCTCGTTGGCGCGTGTCCACGGGCAGGCAAGCTGACAATTACCGCTCGATCCCGAACCAGCCGCGGCAGGCGCTGGCATACTGCGGCAGGCGCAATTGGCAGCTGCGGGTCGAATCTAATTGTCGAACCGGGTGCGAGCGGCACCGATGACCGCCCCCTTGAATCGCAGCGTGTTCTCGACGTGGCGACGATCGTCGGTGGGCCGTTCGACGTTTTGTCGTGCATTCCTCTCCCGCTTCGCTCCCGATCACGTCGCGCTCGAATATCCAGTGACAGGAATCGGCGAAGCCGCCGACGCGAGCGCTGCCGCGAAACTGCGCTTTCCACCATTGCTCGATCAGTCCCACGGAGATTGTTTCCAAGTTTCATGAACGGCATCCACCAGCGCTGCGGCTAGATCTTGGGACATCGGTCTCGCTCATCGGAGTCGAGAGCGCGCCAGAGCAATTCGTCGTCATTAGAAATCTCCGTTCAAGCATTGCAAGGTGAACCTTTGCGAGCGCCGCCTTCTGCAACTCGCTCGGGAACGAGGTCCGGTAGTTTCGGATCACTTCAGTTTTCAGGTGGAGCCGAAAGAGGGAGCTCGCGCCGGTAACCTGTGCAGGGAGTTCGCCCCTTCTGAGTTGCTCAGTGATTTCGCTACGAAGCATATCGCCCATCCGATTAAGAACTGTCACGTGCAATTGACGTGCCACCGACGAGCGCGATCAAAAGGAGAAAACCACGCATTCGAGCCACGCGGGTGGGATGCCGGCGCGTCAGTTGTCTCGGGTTTCGAACCTAAGACGTCTTCAATCGGACACGGCCGGATACAGGAACATGGAAGTCGTCGTCTCCTGGTCTTCAAGGATAGAGGCCGAGCTTGAGGCAACCAAGAAACATGCGATCGGCGCCGGCCTGTGCTATCTACGAACTGGATCCCTCCAGCTCGATTGTAGCCGCTCGTCGAATCGTAGCTCGAGAAGCTCCGCATCGACAACACTCAGCGCCGCGCAGCCACCATCGTCGATCTCGATAAGGCGCATGGCCGCATCGAAGAGCGTACCGTCACCGTCAGCCGCGAGGCCGGCTGGCTCGAAGGCCAGCGCCGCTTTCCCGGTGAACTGCGCCTACCAGACGCCACAACCATAGTGCGCGTGCGCTCGCGCACTGGACTGAAGGACAAAAGCCGCTTCGACACGCGATACTTCATCGCCTCCGCCGAGCTGACGGCCGAACGGGCCGCCCATGCGGTGCGCGGCCACTGGCTGGTCGAGAACGCTCTGCACTGGACCCTCGACGTCGTCTTCAACGAGGATCAATCCCGCCTCCGAAAGGGCCACGGAGCGCATAACATGGCCATCGTCAGGCATTTCGCCATCAACCTTGTCCGTGCCGTCAACGACAAGCGCTCCATCAAGCTCAGGCGCAAAAAGGCCGGTTGGAGCACCGACTATCTCGCTTCAATCCTCGGAGAACTTCGCCGTTAACCCGGATTCGGAGCCCTGGCCGCGCAGCCTGATCGATCTGGTCATGCTCGATCAAGTCAGGACAACGGCGGAGCTGCTTCCGGCCGGGCGAACGAGATTCTCCCGCATGGGAATATCCGGACCCCAGGCGAACGGCGGCTTAGTCCAGTTGACTACCTTCTATGAATGCTCAAGCTGCCTCGCCGCCGTCCAGCCAAACGTGCCAAAGCACAATGTTGCCCGGTGCACCGCCATCGAGCGTCGCAAGATATTGGAAATTTCGTAGGTGGTGAGATGACGGCATTGATCGAAGGCCTTTAGGTCCCACAGGCAGACGGTGGGTTTGCCAAGGGTCTGGCTGGCACTCGACGCCTGCAGCTAGGAAAGGAGAAAGGTGCTCCTCCACCGACGAGTCATCTCGAATATAGGCGATCATGATCGCTTCGCTGTTCGCCCATGCATACTGACCAGCGACAAAACGAGCGATCCCATTGCTGCAATAGAGATCGACGCCCTTTCCCGAGACATGGTCGATGAGTTTGCATTCGACCACTACAGGAAACGAGGGATGCTTGCCCGTCAGATAGATCGAAAGATCGGGCCGTTTCTCCAGATGCGTTCCGTCGAAGCTAAGGGATTCCTTGCCACGCGCAACGGACGAAACCAGTTGAGACCAGAGTGGGTCGGTTCTCCAGAGGCCGTTGAGGCGAGATTCCAAGAGAGCGTTGATTTCAGCCTCGCTGCCATCGGTCAAAGCTTGGCTTCGTTCGTCTTTCAGCTCCTGCCAAACCCGCGCCACCGTCTCAAAGATTACATCCAGGTGCGCCTCAGCAATTGGATCGAGCGGCAGCCGCTGGCCACGGGTCAATTCTGCAACCTGATCGTCGCGCGGACGGAGGATCGGACTCCTCATTTGGCGCCTTTACCCGAGAGGAAGTCGACGTGCTCCCACACGATGCGCCTCGCAGCGAGACGCGCCTGGCTTGGGGTCCAGTACCGGGCTTGGTTGAGACGCCCTACAACGAGATGATTGGCTTGCTCATCGACATAAACAACCTCGGTCGCAGAAAGTTTGTCGGCGAACTCGATGGCCCGCATCCAGTCCACGCCGATCGCGTTTGGATCGGAGATTTCGCCGCTGATCAAAACGAACTGCCACGGCGACAGGGCGGGCATGGGAACGCGATGGATCGCTACAGGTCGGCCGAAACGCTCCCCCCAAGGCCGAAGCTCGGCATCAAGCCGCTTATTGAATGCCGTGTGCTGCGCGGTCGTTACAGGCGTTTGGCTCGCCTTCAGATTCACGGAAAATGGCAGTCGATACCGGAGCGTATCGGCGATGATCTCCACGTCTTCCGGGGTAAGGCCGAAGAGAGAGCCGATCCAACGATCGACTTTCTCCCAGTCTGCCTCATTGTCTTCTTGGGCCAAGGCCTCGAATAGACTGATGGCAGTGTTGCGGTCAGCAGGCGATAGCTGCTCGAATACAGGAACGGGAACTTCGTCGAGGATGAATTTCTCGACGACTTCACGTTCGAAACCAAACCGGCCGCTGGTTATAAGGGCGTACCAAAGCGCGATCTTGCTACCGAAGAGCAGCGCCAAATAGCGGACCAACTCGACACCATGTTCGTGCGTGTGGGCAGTGTAGCCGTGATAGCTCTGGTTGAAAATGACATCCTTTGCCACAACCGAAGTCATGATGCGGCCATGGCTGACAGGTGGTGACTCGCGGACCAGCAGCAGTGGTGCCGTATACAGGTCTCTCGGCCGACCTCGATGCACCCTAGATAGATCAAAGCGAGGAAAGGCAGAGGTGTCGAGCAGCATTCCCGACAGTGGCGTATTAGGCACTTCCGGGAGGTCGTGCAGATACGCAGCAGATTCGCCAGGCAGACCGTCGCCCGACTTAGCTACCTGACTGCTAGATCGTAAACGTTGATAGCCGTTACCCGTATGCTTTGGCCTGCCCCGGTGGGTACCAAAAGATTCGCGCCAATAGGCGTCTAAAGTTGGAAAGCCCTTTGCCGAGATCCTGTCATAGAGTTCTAAGTCAAGACGTGTCCCTCGGAACAGGATTTTCAGCAATTCGGGGCGCTGACGCACATCCCGACTTGTTACGACTTCAGCATTTGCGGCGTCGATCCGCCAAGCGCCGCTTTGGTTCAATGGGCCTTCGAGATGGGGACTTGTGAATCGGAATCCTGCGCCCACTGACGGTATGGCGTTGCGAGCGAAGAGGAGGCAAAACGGTGCAGTGATCTCCGGCCATACCCTCGTCCGGCGCAACTCGGTGCCGTTCACAATTCCGGTCACATCGAGAGCACCGAACAGCGCGTTGCGAGCTTCCGGCATAGTTTCACCGCGCTGGAACAGAAGGCGGGCATGCAGAGCAAACGCGATCTGGCCACCAGGGCGAGCCCATTCCATGGCACGCCAGACGAATGGGAGATCCAAGACTTCGTTGGGAATGGGCGCGCGAATCTTAGCATCGCCGATTCGTTCACGAGCAAGACGCGAAACCCGCTCTTCCAGCGAGGACCAGTTCGAAAGCTTCGTGGCGCTCGCCCAAGGGGGGTTCCCGATAACGAGGTCATAGGCTGCGTGATGCTCAATCCCGACTTCATCACCGAGGCTGCCAAGATCCTTTGATGTAGCCGCATCAGGGCTGTCGCCGAACTTGCGAAGCACATCTGGGCGGAGATTCTTGAACCGCAGTTTCTTGAGAGGCTCGGGATTGGGGTCCAACTCGATCGAAATCAAATAGAGGCCGAGAGCCGCAAAGCGCAGGGCAGATTCGTTGATGTCGAAGCCGGTGATCTGGCCGTAGAGAATTTGTCGCAGCGTCTCAGTGTCTGGACGCTTTCCATCGCGACGCCACCGTTCGCCCACGAGTTGCCGGAAGGCAGTGAGCAAAAAGACGCCGGCGCCCGCCGCAGGATCTAGAACGCGCGCCTGATACGTTTTGCCTTCGCGGCCGAGCGCCGCAAACGCGGCGCGGACCATCAGGTCGGCGATATGCCGCGGCGTGTAGTATCCGCCTTCCGTTCGCTGCTTCTCCGGTTCGTGATGGCTCAGATATCGCTCATAGGCCTGACTGAGAACGCCCACAGGAATGTGGGCGAAATCCAACATGTCCCATTTCTCTTGCCAGCCTAATTGAAGTTGGCCGCCTTGGGCGCGCCGAAGAATATGGCCGAGAACGTCAAACGCCTCCTGAGGAAGCGAGTTGATCATTGTTGCCGTAAGTGGAAGAAAATCCCCGTTAAAGGTTTCGTCGAGCCACGCCGAGGTGGCGACAGCAGTTGGAGCAGAGTCAAAAAGCGCGGTGGCGCCATTGGCGGCGAGCGCGCACACGGCTTCAGGCAGTATGTCGCGATCGGCAAGAAAACGGACGAACAGGGCGCGGCCGACGAGCGAGATGGCGTCGCCGTCGGCGACAGCCAAACGGGCAAGGTCGTCGAGGGCGCTGGTCAGAAGTCTGAGGATGACGTCGCTGATCCAACGCCGATTCGCGGACGTCTGAGGCCGGAGGTTCCCGAGGTGGGGAATAACGATCCGCCGATCGTCATTCGCCTTGCCGATCGATACGCGCGCTTGGGCAGCATCTCCCTCCAGGCCGACTTGGTATATCGTCATGCCGCCAGGTGTCACGACTGCGAGGTAGGGAGCGTCGCCACGCATCGCCACGAGACGCCGAATTCGGCTTAGCCGTTGCGGGCTGCCGTCGAGCAGCGTACCGTCGACCAGGAAAAGAAGTGGCCTATCCTGCCATTCGTATACGCCGCCTATTGCCGCTAAATCTGGGTCGCCCGCTACCCGCGCCGCAGTAAGCGTGGCATAGGGAAGCAGTTCGGGCCCATCGACGTCGAACTTCAACAGCGAAGCTGGATCTCCGCCATACTGCTGAAGAATCTCGTCAAAACTGTTCATGACCTGGAGCCATGCCTCAATGCGTGTCTCAAGTGAAGCCTGATCGACAGATTTTTCAGCCAACTTTCCAAAGTGCGTGAGTGTGGACTCACCTTTCCTCCAAAATTGCCGTTATGGATCTTAAATCTTGCTTCTGGCGCATGTTATTCCTTGCCGAAGGAGAACGCTGCACGCGGCGAATCCTTACCGAACGCGAAGGATTGACGGTTGGGCATCCTTGCCCGGGAGCCCCGGCGATGGTCCGCCTCTCATATTGGACGGTGCGGTTCTGCTAGCCCACGTCATCAGCACCAGGAATCTTAATTGGGGCGTGTGGACGATGTCTGAGTCTCTTCGAATGAGGCACTGGCAAGTTCCGGATTTCTGTTCTCCCTAGCTTCGCCATACTACCATCTGGCTGTCATGATCGTGCCGGCGGCGGAGCTTTCCCGTGAGGTTGGCAACGATACCTGCGGCGGTATATGGCGCGGCGCTTGCTTCAAAGTACCGATCGTGACCGTCATAGATCTGCCAGCCGAAGCCCTGGTCCAAATCAACGACCAGCCGCTTCCCCGATTCGTAAGTGAACGTCAGGCTTCGCTTGTGCGGCGGCTGTCCGACTGCGAGCGAGACATCGAGATTGCGACGGTCGCCATACGCTCCGGCAAAAGCGTCCAGCGAATCGTCATCAGCAATGTCCGAGGCTACATGATGCCGTGAGAAGCCAGAGCCCTTGTCTGGAGCGGTTTCGATGGAAACCGGGACCATCTCGCCGTCGGCAAGCGCCGACACAGTATCCAGCAGGAGGCGCAGCACGATGGGAGAGCGGGCGAAACGGTCACGGTAGACGACTTCGACCGGCTGTTCTCTGGCCGAAATCCCGCAATCCGCCGCCGCCTTGCGGATCGCTTTCGCCATCTTTCCTCCGAACAGGTCGACCGAGCCGTCGAATGCAGAGTCGAGGACAACGACGGCGGCGCCGCTCGCCGGTGCCAGACGCTCCGCTTGGACGGGCGTGATACTCGGCTGGATGGCAAACGGCGCGAGAGCGATAGGGAGGCTGTGGCTAGCAGCCCAGTCAGGCCCGGCCAGGCCGATCGCAAGATCGCGGCTCGCCCAGCCTTTGCCCGCTGCCCCGTCTGTCGCGTAGGCGAACAGGATGGCGCCATTGTCGAAGCGCGGCGGCTTGCCTTCGGCGATAACGACCTGGTGCCGCGACCCGTAGTCTCGAAGATAGAGGAGCTGTGCAGCGTCCAGCGATTCGATCGTGCCTTCGGGAAGGACCAGCGTAACGGGCCGTCCATTACCCGCCCAGCGCCGGAACAACGAGGTAGGGAGCCAATCCTCGAGCGACGCCGGATCACCCGCCTGTGTCCAGAAAAACAATCTGGATTGGCCGCGCGCATTCAGCCAGTCGTCGATTTCAGCCAGCGGCCGCTCGGAGATGTCGGCATCTTGGGCGAACACATCGTCGGGGGAGATGACGTCGGGAAGTGCGAGATGGGCATCCATGAAGGCGATTGCCTTCCTACGGTCGAGTTCTTCCTCCTTCTCCGGCGCGTCGGAGACGAGGACGCAGGACGAGCAAGCGTGTGTACAATCGCGCGGGCATTCGAGAATGGCGCGGGCACTTTTCAGGATGGCGCGCATATCGTCAGCGGCGCGAACGACATAGCCAGCGCCACCTGCTGCACGGTCGTGCAGGAAAATGGAGAGCGTTGCGCTGGTCACCGCGTTGCGCGACGCACCAATGCCATAGCCCATTTCCTCAGGCTCAATGCCGAGGTGACGTGCGACTGCTTCGCGCATTGCAATGGCGATCGCATTCGCCGCGCCGATGTCAGGCGTCGCCGCTGGCTGGAATTCAAGAACGTCGGTGTGGATCTCGTGGCCGAGATGGAGGCCAACCTGAATGGCGAAGGGCTTGTCGTTGCCATCGCACGGATCCTTGAAATTCTCGGGCGAGCGGAGCGGCTTGTGGTCTTGGAGGCTAGTGCATACCATCTGGCCGACTTTCATAGGCTCCATGCGGCCGCAGCGAAGACACAGCCCGTAGCCGCTGGGCGCGTCGCCCGGTCCCTTCGTGTGGTAGTAGACGGTCCCACGGCGGTTTAGCCGCAGTCGGCCCGCGGTCGGCTTGCTCAGCGCCTCCCATTGGACAGATCCCGCTGAAATGCGGCTCCGTTCGGGCCGCACATAGGCAACCTGGTCGACATCCGCGTGCGGCTCGACGTGGTGATCACGCAGGAAGCCAGCTGGCTTGAGGTAATTCTCCACAGTGACCGCCGCGTCGCCGCAGGACCGGCAAAGGTCAGGCCACGAGCCGGCCCCGGTGCAAGAGTCACCGCAATGGGTGCAACGCATAGCCCACCGCAGCGCCTGAATCTCGCGCACGCCCTCTTCGCTGGAGGGCCGGTGCCAGTTCAGCGTCACGCCGCCGACCCGGTAGACCTGCCCATCGACCACTGTCTCCGACCCCGGCGCGTAGTCGCGGATGGCGATGTCGAGCGGCCGCTTCGGTCCGCCATGGCGCCGGCCAGCTTGCCCGTCGCCTGCGTCGTGATCAAACGCGGCACGGCCGAGTTCGAAGGAGACTACATTGTTTGGAAAGCCGTGGCCTGGGAGGAACCCGCTATCGGAGAGATCGGCCAGCAGGAATTCGCTGCACAGGCGTTTCAAATGAATCTCGATTGATTTCGCAGCCCCAATCTCGGCTGCGCCCGGCACCTGCTCTTGCAGGGCCTGCCACTCGCGAACGAAGTCAGCTTCGACGTCGGCCATGGCGTCAGCGGTCAGTGCGGCGAGGTCGCGCCGTCCATCTAGGACGGTGCCGCGCACAAGCCGGTGAAGCGCCGCTTCGCTGTCATCGGCTGTGGTCGCAAGGGCTAGCCAATTGAAGAAGAGCGCGACAGGTCGCTCAGCCTTGACCGGGCGCGACGAACGCGGCGATTCGGGACAACCGAAGAAATCGCCGGCCTTCATGCTCATGGCATTGCCGCTATGTAATGAAAGGAAGCGGCCGAGCAGGAAAGCGCCGACATGGCGCAGCACAATAGGTCGGCTGTCGAGTGCAACGCGTGGCGCGGCAATCGTGCGTTTGAGAAAGCTCGCGGGCGCGCGGAAAGCTTCGCGGTCAAGCGGCCGGTCCTTGGCAAAGGTGAAGGCGAGCGACAACGGCTGGCCGCGTCGACCCGCACGGCCGACACGCTGGCGATAATTGGCGATCGACGGCGGAACGTTCGTCATCATGACACCGTTCACCGAGCCGATGTCGACGCCCATCTCCATCGTCGTCGAGCAATTGAGAAAGTTGATTTCTCCGCCCTTAAACCGGGCCTCGTAGCGACGCAGCCGCGAGGGCGACAGTTGCGCGGAATGCTCCGCCGATCGAGCATAAGGCGAGAAGAGCGCAATGCGGTCGTGCAGGTCCGTCCAGAGTCCACGCGTGCGCAAGTCCGCCACTGTTTCGTTGGTTTCGACGAAGGCGCGGCGGGCCGTCTCGCCCTCGATTACGGGACAAATCGGCAAATTGATTGGCTCGGCGCGATCCTTGGCCGTGCGGGCATAGGGCGTTAGTCCGAAGGGCGCGACATCGACGATTCGCCTGGTCACAGGACAGAAATTGGCCGACTTCAGTGGCGCTAACTCCAGAAGGTTGAAGTCAAGCGCACGCTCGCCGCTTTCATTCGAAGGAAAGAGTGGCAGGAGCTGGTTCCACGCCTTCTCCAGCCAGTCGTTCATCTCCATCCGGTCTTCCTTCGAGCCCGGATTGAGGCCGAGCCCCAGGCGAAGGAGTTCTATCACCTGCGGAATCTTCGCCGATGTCGAGGCACGTGGCCAAGCCTGCTGGTCGCGACCTACTTCCAGGCCAGGGGAAACGAGCCTCTTCGGATATCCCTTTCGTGCAATCCAACGGAGTGCGTCACGGGTCACTGCAACGGCGTATGGTGATCGGACCGAGAAGATGAGAATGCAGGTCAGAAATGCCTTCCAATCATCGAGCGTCGCGCCGCGCTGAAGGAAGTTCCGAGGCGCGTCCACGACCTTGGTGACAGCCGGATAGAGCAGTTGCGCGAGGCCCATTGTTTCCGGCGTGTTCGCCCTACGCGGGCGGCGCAGCATTTCGCGCAAAAGAAGCGCGTTGGCCAATTGGGAAGTCGCAGACGATCCCGACATCTTGAATATGTCGGCGCGATCGCCCCATACCTGCGGCAGCCATTCCCGGACTTCGATGCGATCAGCGAGGTTCTCGCGCAAATCCGGCCAACGAATGGTTCCGTCCCCGGTGTGCGTAGCCAACTCCCTTTCACAATCAGCGACAAGTGATGTGAACAGGGCGTCGTCCTGCCATCCGTCGCGGGTCTTTATCTGTGCAATCCTCGCGCGCAGCCTAGCCGTCTCCTCGGTCTCCCCACCACCAGAGGCCTTGAGTTGAACGGCCTGATAAATAAAAGAGCGGACGAAGGCCCTTTCGGATTCGATCTGCAGGCGCGCGGCCATGCGTGCGGTGCCTTGGCGGCTGTCGGTGAAGCTTATGAGCTGTCGTCCGCTCGCTGGAAGGTCTGGCGGCATCTGCGGCAGCGCGGGCACGACGACCTTGTGTGAGGGGGGCATGGCGGCGAGCAGCATCGGCGCGGCGTTTCCAATGATGAAGGGCGCGCCGAAGCGGAAGGGGTAGAGCTTGTCCCCGGATCTGTTCTTGGCGCTGCAGGACGGGCAAGCCCCCCTGCCATCGCCGTGGGAGGTCAGGCGGTACCGGCCCTCGCCGCCTCCATCCGCTGTACGGCCAGTCTTCTCGTCGATGAACAGTGGTCTGAGGCCTGCGTCTGACAGCGAGAAGCAATGGCGGATGGATGGCATGTCGAGCAAAATTTCCTCCTCATGCATGTCGTCTTCCGCCTCAGCATCAGTACTTTCGCGTAGGGCCTCGAACAAGAATTCGTCGGCGGGCGGCACATTGCGTGGCGGAGTGAGGCGGTCGCCTTTTTCTTCAGCAACCATGAAGGCGTCGCCGCATTCATTGCAGGAAAACAGCTCGGCCACTGGCATGCTGCAGGAGGAACAATTTTCCTCGCGCTCGTAAAGAACGCGGCCGGCGCACCAGCCCTCGCCGATCGCGCCGGAACAGTCAGGATTGGTGCAGCACCAGAGGCCGGGCAGTGCGCGGTGGAAGGAGTGGACTCGAAGAGGAGCGAGGGTTTCGCGAGCGGTGCTTTGCGCGCGGGTTAGCGCCATAGCCAGCGTCTCGCCGTCCGTTCCCATCCTGCTGCCGAGTTGGTCGAACTCATGGGCGGGAACGGATTGATCCTTCAACCTCTCGACGAGCGACCAGACGGGATCGTGGCCGCCGAGCGCATCGAAGAGCGCAGGTGGCGGCAGAGCGGACAGCGCAGCCGCGTCGGGTGCCGCGCCTCCCGTCGCCGGGCGCCGCGGCAACTGCCGATCTCCGGTAATCATGACGACATTGTCGAGCGAGATGCCGCCGATATCGGCGAGGAACCTGCGTAGCTTCTCCTCGACATCGGCGCCTTCTCCGATCGTCGCCGAGGTCGCGACGAAGCGGACCTTCGCTGGATCGACATCGAAGGCTTCCATGACCCGGCGCAGCAGCAACGCCACTTCCGCCGCCGCCGAACCGACCAGCGTATGCGCCTCGTCGAGCACGATCCACTTCAGCCGACCTCGGGACGCCTCCAGGATCGGCTGGTCCTGTGGACGGACCAACATGTATTCGAGCATCGTGAGGTTCGTCACTAGGAGTGGCGGCGGGTCGTTGCGCAGGCTCTTGCGGTCAGGCACGGTCTGGGGCGCACGCGACAGCGCGTCCCTCTGCTCGTTGGCTTTTAGCTTTTCGGGTAGGTTGCCGTTGTAGAGGCAGTAGCGGATAATGCCGCCAGCAGGCTTCGTCCAGGCATCGAGACGTTCCTGCTGGCTCGCGATCAACGCGTTCAGCGGGTAAAGCATGATCGCCTCAACGCCGCTCACCCTCTCGTTGCGGCGGTACAGGCTGTCAAGCAGAGGCACGAGGAAGCATTCTGTCTTTCCGGAGCCGGTGCCGGCGGAGATGACCGCGCTTTTCGGTTTCGGTCCTTCAAGTGTCCGCCACGCGGCGGTCTGATGGCGGTAGGGAAAACGCTTCCGCGGGAAGGAGTAGCCTTCGCCGCTATCATCTCCGACAAGGGCCGCGACCGTCCGTGCGTCGAGCAAGTTGCCTGAGAGAGCGTCCAGCGTCTCGTCGGCAGTTACGAACGGGAAGGCGCCCTCCAGGACGGGAGGTGGGATCAGCGCGCCCTCGCCGTCGGGGCTCGCCAGCATCGTTCGGAGGTGGGCAGTCAGAGCAGGGTGCCGCAGCCCCGACTGGGCGATCACGGCCTCGGCCATGCGCTGGCGCAAGCGGGCCAGAGTCTCGAAGGGTCGTATGGTCATTTGGCGAGGAACTCGAGGCAATGAGGATAGGCCGCGGCGATGTAGTTGCGGTCGATATCGAGCGCGTTGCGTAGACCCGCCGCGATCTCGGCTGACATAGCGAGTTTCCCACACGCTACGCCTGCGAGGCAGAGCGGGACGAGAAGCATCGGGAAATGGTGATGGTCGAACCCATCGAGCCCAGGCGGCACGCCGAGATTTGCAGCTCGCTCGGCGAGACTGCGCGGTAGTTCGTCGTGCTGGTCATGACGCAGGCGCATGTAGTCTTGAGCGATTGATCGGAGATCCTGAGGGAAGTTCTTGCCGAAGCCTAAGGAACGAACGATTCCGGCAAACCAAAAGGTTCGCTCGCCAAGTGTTTCGAAGCGTTTCTGCATCTGCAGCGTGGCTTGGGCCGTGGCCTGCTCGACTTCGAAGACCGTCGACAAATCTGAAACAGCCCGGTTCCATTCTGTCCCCGCGGCCAACTTCCAGGCGTCGAGCGGCAAAGCCATCCAAAGGAAGGGCAGATCGCGTTCCAGCACCAGTACGGAATCAAGTCGCTCGGGGCTCGCGGCAAGCAACAGGCGGCATAGAAGCGTGGGACATGAAGGCAACTCGCGCGTGATGTCCATCGCTCGCGGGCTGAGGCCGTTGAGGGACGCGACGATGCGGATGAGCTGCGAAATCTCGGCCCCTTTTTCCTTATCATCGGCTACGATCCGCAGTTCCCTTTGGATGGCTTGTCGGCGGTCGTCCTCATCCGAAACGAGCGCAATAACCTGCAGCCGCGTGAGCGTTTGACGCCGAACAGAATCGATCGGCGCTTCAATAATCGAAGGACGCGTCAGAACTGCGTCACCCTTGCGGCAATACACGAGGTATGAACCATCGGGATTGGCCGGCAGTTGGAACAGGCCGTTGCCAATTTGCAGGAGCGCGATCTCCATTTCTGGTTGCAGAAGCGGTCGCGCGACGGCGCGTATGTCAGCGCCAAGATTCGCAAAGAGGACCTTGCCGTCTGTCACGAGCGGAAGGTCTTGATTCCGGCGTATGGTGCAAAGTGGGCGATTGCGATCGTCCCTTATCATCACCCTCGGGCCGCGTTCGGTCGACAGGCCGAGAAGGCTTTCAGCCAGCGCACCGAAGCGCACCATGGGGGTCTCGCCTTCCACGCGGCGGGCGATCAGCGCCCGTGCATCGCCCGCCCCGCGCAGGTCGAGGTCGATCGTGACCGGCTCACCAGTCACTAGAACGGCGCCACGTAGATCGGCGGGCGACAGCTCTGGCGCGTCTTTGCGAATCTTGCCGGAAGCGTCAACGAGCAAGGTCTCGTTTGCAACGAGACCGAGTGACGCCACGACTGTGGCCCCTTCAGGATCGGTCAGTCGGAGGCGCTGCTGGGCAGTAGGTGCATCGCGCCATGACGCCAGGAAGCTGTTGCCCGATCGTTCTACCTCGATCGTCACGCCGTCCGTATCGACCGGCGCGATGTCCCAATCCCGCAGGCCGCGCCAAGACACACGCGCACCCGCGGCTGCGATGCTCCCTTCGATGCTGAAGCCGTTAGGTAAGGCGAGGACGCGAGCGCGGTCGACCAAGAATCCTTCCTCATCCAGCCACTGGACAGTAATGAGTCCTTCCAAAGCCTGTCGTGCGTGCACTTCGCGCCCGTCCCGCAGTATGCGCAGGCGTGGTGTGCCGGCGGAGCCGTTCGTGCGGACCAGTAATGGCGCGGCGACAGGCTGGATGGACCCGTCGTCCAGTGAAAGCGCTGGCAGATAAATCGTCTCAAGATCCAGCCGCCGTTCCTCGTCCGAGGATGCACCCGCCTGAACGCGGTAGCGCTCGCCCTCTCCTGTCTCAACGAGCGCCATGCCCTCCACGCGCCAGAGGGCCCGATCGTCGCGCTGCCACATGAGTTCCGCGAGGCCGTCATCGTGACCTAAGACCCTGGTCCCTTCCGACACCCATACGAAAAGGTTTTCCAGGGTCGAACGAACCGAGCCGGTCCCAATGAGTTCTAGCCGATCCTCTCGCTCCGTTTGCCGCAGCACGTGACAAGCCGAGGCCGCAGTGCGGCCACCGGGCCAGCACACGGCCGGCAAAGTATTGCCTTCGCGCGAAAGTGTCACCGCTATCGCGTCTGAGAACGGCAGCGGGCCGACGAATCCGGGACGACCGAGCGCCTGCGAGGTCACCTTGAATTTGCCTTTTGAATCCGTTTCCGACCGATAGACCAGCGCGAATTCGCGGGAGGTAAGCCGAGCGGCGCCTCCGGCGAAATAGGCGCGAAAGCGGCCTTCTTGTTCATTGGCGAGCGCATCAAAACGGAGCGGACCGTCAGCCTGCACGACGAATCCCTCAATCCACTTGCCGCCGGGGTGTTGCGCGAGGAGGCGCTTGAGCCCGATGCCGCCGCCCCGCGCCTTCAGCGCGACCGTTAGCAGATCGTTAAAGAGCCTGCTGCAGGCAGCCTGGTCCTCGGGCAGATGAATCGGAAGGCGGTCGCGCCAGCCTTTCGCTTGCGCATCCAGCCAGCCAGCAGGGTTGTTGTTTAGCTGGTCCGTCGGTAAGGCTCGACGACATTCGATCAACCCGGCGATCAGCTCCGCCGCCAAGCCGAAAATGCTGTCTTCCCGGTAGCTGGTAGGCAGTCCTTCTGCGTGACGCGTTGCGATCGACAGATAATCGGCGTGGGATGAGGGCCACCCCAATGCGAGCGAGTCAGCCATCACATTCTCGAAATAGCTCCGCACCGCATTGCCACGTTCGCCCACTAGAAGTGTCGATGGCAGCCCTCCATTGCGAGCAAGCGTCATCAGATACTCGTTGCGGGTGCGCTGTGGTCCCTCATGGACGATGAGTTTCAGCGCCCACCAGTCCAGCCCAGCGCGCGCGATTTCATTCCGCTCATTCTTGGAAACGTCGTCCGGCACCACGCCGATATCCTGCCAGCGCCGCCACAGGGTATCAGCCTCTCTGCGAAACCACTCCGCTGTAACAAGCGCGAAGATAGCGCAGAGCGGGCGGTTGCTTCCGTCCAGCAATGCGGAAGCCTTTCGCAAGAGCGAGAGGCCATATCGATATTGAGCGTCGCTGATGCAATAGCGATACAGCGGACGACCATCGGGCTTATCAAGGCCTGATTGGGCGAGGATCTCACTCAGAAACCGATTTGACGGTGACGCCTGAATGCCCGCCGGAGCTCCTGCCGAGCTACGTCTAAGACCTATACTCACGAATCATCCGCCCAAACCCCTACTGCCCGCCCCAATGAAGCGCCGCAGCTACCGCTTGTCCAGCTTGTTGATCCCAGCGCGGTGTTATTGCGCACACTACGGCTGGAACCTCGCAAGTCGACGATGTCGTCAATGATCGAGAAGGCGGCGAGCGACAGCGGTGTGCACGGCTTCTCGCCGCGCTTCCTGGTCTCGGAATGGGAGAACGTGATCGACGCCTGGCGGATCGACAGCGCGGAAGCCTATGCCGACGTGCCGCGCATGGGCCGCAAGAACCGCCTGCGAGCGAAGCAGCGCGAGGCGCTGTGGCAGGTGTATTCGCGCGTGCGCGAGGTGCTTCGACAGAAGGCCCTGTTCACCCCGGCTTCGCTGTTCGACAGCGTGACACAGACCTATGCGGCGCGCGCGGAGAAGCCGTTCACCCATATCGTGGTCGACGAGGCGCAGGACCTCGGCGTTCCCGAACTGCGCTTTCTCGGAGCAATCGCGCCCGACAATCCCGATGCGCTCTTTTTCGCCGGCGACATCGGCCAGCGCATCTTCCAGCAGCCCTCTCCTGGAAGGGACTCGGCATCGACGTGCGCGGCCGCTCCTTCACGCTGAAGGTCAACTACCGCACCTCCCAGCAGATCAGGCAGACGGCCGACCGCCTGCTTCCCAAAACCATCCGCGACGATGATGGGTTGGAGGACGATCGCCGCGGTGCGGTATCGGTGTTCGAGGGGCTTGAGCCGACGGTGGTGATCGCCGAGGACGAGGCCGCCGAACGCGACACTGCTGCGGCCTTCATCCGAGAGTCGCTCGGAGACGGAATTCCGCCCGACCAGATCGCCATTTTCGTCCGTTCCGCGGCCGAGCTTCCACGTGCTCGCGCCATCGCCGAAGCCGCCGCACTGCCTTACCGCACTGTGACATCTCGAAAGCCCGGCGATGACACGGCCGCCCTGGTCGGCACCATGCATCTCGCCAAGGGCCTAGAGTTCAGGGCGGTGCTCGTCGTCGCCTGCGATGAAGGCGTTCTGCCGCTTGCGGCCCGTGTGGCGGACGTCGCCGACGAATTCGAGCTGGACGAGGTCATCGCGACAGAACGTCAGCTTCTCTATGTCGCCGCCACAAGGGCGCGCGACAGGCTGTTCGTTTCAGGGGCCGCGCCTGGATCGGAGTTTCTGGAATACCTGTTCGACGGACCCGAACAGGTTGAAGCGGTCTCCTCTCACTGATCCAGACCAGCTTGAGCCATTGGACCACAGAGCCTTGGATGGCAGTTTCAGGATGTCGGGCTGAATCCTTTGTGAGCCTGAGAGTTTTTTTGTGAGCCTGAGAAGACGAATCCTTGCCACCCCTTTGAAACCAAGGAGTTGGTAAGGCTCCCTAGGCGCGCAGCAGAAAACACGCGAATCCTTGAATCCTATCAATATCTTACCAACCTCCATCATGCGCTACTCCCTTGCGCCGCTGGCGATAGCCGGCCACCATACGCGCGCTACACGTGCGGTCACGGGCACCGAGGAGCGAGATGAAAAAGGACGGCGGAGACGGGAAGGCAGTCGCTGACATGCACGAACAGATTGTTGCCCTGATGGAGTACCTCCTGCTCCGCGATGGGTCATGATGACCGTGGCTATGGTCGCGACCCAAACCGCTACTTGAGGGACCGATATCGGGGGCGCTGGGTCCCTCAATATAAAGAAGGCCCTTCTGGCGCAAAGAGGCAACGGAAGCGCCCGAAGACCAGCAAAGGGGAGGCAGACCGATTAGCGCACTTCCTGAACTGGACAGACGCGAGCGGTTTCGACGTGGACCGAATGAGCTATGAGGACATCATTTCATATCAGGACGAAATGCCGTCACTTCGTCCCTCACTGCGGCGACCGACTGTTGACCCTGCAACTCGTAACCAACGAGCGGACGAAGCGACCTTCTACCTCATGTGGCGAGCCGATCGAGGCCTTCGCCCGACGTTCGATGTGACATCGAAGCTGACCAGGGTGCCATCCGAGGTCGGAAGGGCGATTTATTCGTATACGCGCGGACAGACCGTTTGCCACACTCGGGAGCTCGCCAGCATTGAGCGGATTAAGTGGGCGCTAAGGAAGATTCTTGCCGATGTGAAGCAGCACAATGGCATATATCCATTCTCCGCCGGCGCGCCAAAGATAGCGGATGTTCTGAAGCGGGCTGGGCTCAGCGAGCGATTTCTCGAGAAACAGGGCGGCAACCTCCTGCGGGAAAAGCAGAAGGCGCATTGCAAGAAGCTGATAAAGCGCGTTCTCCGCAGGGTCAAATCCGGGCGTTATTTTTCCCTCAAGGACCGTACCAGGCACCAGCATTCAGAGCGTTCCGCCAGTTGGTTGGCTCTACAGGCTCAACTTGTCGGCATAAAGCAGGCCTGGATTGAAGCGGAGCTTGAGTACATCGAGGCCCAGAACCGGGCCGGCGAGCTTGAGAAACTCGCGAACGACTTGCGAGCCGAAAACGATCGGCTGCTAGGCCTCCTGGCAGACGCTGGAATCCACATTCTTAGCTAGCGTCGCTTCTCCATCCGGCAGATCGGCCCAGAGCCCGTTCATCACCAACAACTCCTTCCGTCGCCGCCCCGGCCGTGGGTGCTCACCCCATCGAAAGAGCGTCGGCCGGGAGCAATCTCCGTTATCTCATAAAGCGCCGCTTCACGAGTAGTTTTGCGAGTAGGAACAGCGCAATCCCTTCCTGCGCCTGGGTTCTGGCACCAGGGTATGTATGGAATTGTGGAACCGCCAACAATCGACTAGCAGGGTTCAAACCTCCCTTCGAGTTGAGTGGGATGGTCTACCAGCCGTCTGGCCGAGGCCCTATAAGCAACCCGCAAGTGCGGAGTACATACCGACGCCCTGCCGAGATACATATCCGCTGCGTTTGAGAGGAATCCGGTATTGCCTCTGTGCCTGGCGATGATGCGCCACCTGAAATCCCCTGACCTGTTTGGCGCCATCGATCGTCTGCCGGCACTCGGCACGCTGGTTAGCGAGCGGACATTTGTGGTCCTCAACCCGTCGAGCGGCGAAGTGCTGGCAGAACTTCCCGACATGGGCGTGGAGGAGACCCGCGCTGCGATCGATAGGGCCCATGTCGCGCAGCCTGGATGGGCGGGGTTGACCGCCCGAGAACGCAGTGACGTTCTGTGGCGATGGCATGAGCTGATCACTGACCACGCCAGCGATCTTGCCGCGATACTCACTGCAGAGATGGGCAAGCCGTTTGCCGAAGCCAGGTCGGAGGTTTCGCATGCGGCAGCGTATCTGCAATGGTACGCCGAAGAAGCCAATCGCGTCTATGGCGAGACGATCCCCGCACCGTCGACAGACCGTCGCATGCTGGTGATCAAGCAGCCCATCGGTGTAGTCGGCACGATTACCCCGTGGAATTTCCCAGCGTCGATGGTGGCGCGCAAGATCTCGCCGGCCTTGGCGGCGGGCTGCGCGATCGTGCTCAAACCTGCTGAACAGACGCCGCTCGTGGCAGGTGCAATGTTTGCCCTTGCGCACCAGGCCGGATTTCCCGACGGCGTCGTCAACCTGGTCTATGCGTCCGAAGCTGATGGCGTTGGACGCGAACTCTGCTCCAATCCCAAGGTCCGGAAGATCAGCTTTACAGGCTCGACTGAGATTGGCCGGCTGCTCATGCGCCAGTGCTCCGATCAGATCAAGAAGGTTAGCCTCGAGCTCGGCGGCAATGCCCCTTTCATCGTCTTCGATGACGCCGATATCGACGCTGCCGTTGACGGCGCGATCCAGGCGAAGTTCCGCAACGCCGGCCAGACTTGCGTTTCAGCGAACCGCCTTTACGTCCAATCGAGCGTTCACGATGAGTTCGTCGAGAAGTTTGTAGAGAAAGTCCGGGACTTATCGGTTGGCGACGGCTTCGCTGCCGGAGTGGACATCGGACCGCTCATCGACATCCATGCTATGCGCAAGATCGAGTCCCACATTGCAGATGCCGTTGCCAAAGGGGGCACAATTCGATGCGGGGCCGAACGTATCGGCAAGGATGGCACCTACTTCGAACCAACAGTCCTCACCGAAATTTCCAGCATCATGGCGGTTGCGCAAGAGGAGACTTTCGGGCCGCTGGCGCCGATCATTCGCTTCCACGAGGCGGATCAGGTTGTGCGTGAGGCCAACGACACGATCTACGGCCTCGCCGCCTATTTCTATGCCTCGAACCTGAAGCGTGTCTGGCGCGTGGCCGAGGCATTGGAATATGGCATGGTCGGCATCAACACGGGGCGTATGTCTTCGGAAGCGGCGCCCTTTGGCGGGATGAAGCAGTCCGGCATCGGACGGGAGGGGTCCCGCCACGGGCTCGAAGACTACCTCGAAATGAAATACCTCTGCATAGGCGGAATCTGATCTCTCATGTGGATGGACATGTCAGGCGCAGAATGAACCAAAGGGATGATCGAGCGCTTTGCGAACCTTCTTGCGGCTGGTTCGGGTCGTCTATCGCGCCGGCCTGCGCGCCTTAAGTATGCATCTAAGCGCCCAACTACGTTGAACCGCCTCGACGGCGACGAGCCAAGGCGCGGTACCGGACGGTACGTTGCTCACCCTATCCCACCGCGGCGAGCGCCCGATCCTTTGTCCAGCTCCGATGGAAAGCCGACATCAAACAGCGCTTGGCCGTAGCGGCTCGCGTAAGCCAAGAACACGCCGATCTGGCTGTTCTCGATCCGACCCGCCGTTCCCGAGTACTGACGCGCCACACCGGCGGTACGATCGCCCGTCTTCACAAAGCCCGTCTCATCGACGATCAGGACGCATCCTCATCGCCCAACGCCTCCACCACATAATCGCGAACCTCGTCTCGGAGCCGATCAGCATCCCAGTGGCTGCGCCCCAACAGCGACTGCATCCGACAGGGCCGCCCCGCTCCGGACTGCTCGGGCCTTCAGCCAGCCCGTCTTGCGCTCAATGCCGGAAAGAAGGCCGTCAAGGAAATCTGCGCCCGTATCTCGCAGCTCACGACGAGGAAGCACCCGCCCAAGCCGCGCCTTCAGCGCCGAGAGCTCCTGCTCCCAAGCCAACAACGACCCTGACCACGAAGCGACAGACATGCTTCCCTCCATACGATCGTCCATCAGATGCACTGACACAGCGAATGTCGTCAACCCAACGGTGCAGCGCGTCCGCCGGCGAGCGGATGACGCCACGACAGTTTTTACGCCGCAACCTCCTTATTGCCGCACAAGCAATTGAGCGCCCTTCGCGCATCGCTCTGAATCGGTACAGTCGCCGGCATTCTCGCCTGGAGAAGATACACTAGACGTGCCCAGGCCGCGCATCCACGAGAGACATTGAGGGGTGAGATCCAATGATTGTAGCGCATCTGCTCGACATGGACGGGGTCCTGGTCCGGGGCGGGCAACCGATTGCTGGCTCGGTCGACTATGTCGCCGGGCTAGTCGCTAAGGGTGAGCCGTTTCAGATCTTCACCAATAACTCGCGCTTCACGCCCGAAGATCATGCCGAGCGTCTAAGAGCAGTTGGCTTCGCCGTGCAGCCAGAGCACATCTACACATCGGCGCTCGCCACTGCGCGGTTCGTGGAACTGCAAAAGCACGGATCATCTGCTTATGTCATCGGCGACCACGGTCTGGTCGAGGCCCTGCGGCAGGCAGGCTGCCGGATAACCGAGTTTGCCCCGGAGTTCGTGGTCCTCGGAGACACCACTTCGTACCACTACGAGCAGATCGCAACCGGCGCCGAGCTTGTGGCGAAGGGCGCGCGCTTTCTCGCCACCAATCCGGATGCGACTGGCCCGACCGAGCGGGGCTCCCATCCGGCCTGCGGTGCAATCGCAGCGCTGATCGAGAAGGCCACCGGCCGTCAGCCCTATTTCGTTGGGAAGCCGAACCCGTTCATGATGCGCAACGCGCTCGACCGGCTAGGAGTGCGAGCTGTCGATACCATCATGGTCGGTGACCGCATGGACACCGACGTGCTCGCCGGGCTTGAATCGGGCCTGAAGACAGCCCTTGTGCTTACTGGGGTGACGAAACTGGCTGACATAGAGCGGTTTCCATTCAGACCGGACCACGTGGTCGAGTGCCTTGCCGATCTGGGCCAGATCATCGTGAACCAATAAGCCGAACGCACCCCTACACGAAGACCGAACGCTCCGTCTATGTTCCTAATGCCAGCCGTCAACCTGGGCAATTATCTGGAGGAACAGCTGGCCGCATCCAGAAAAGAAGTTATAAGCGTGACAGCTTAGTCGAAGTACACCCATGTAGCCCAATGCAGGCCGATCTTGGCCTCTATGAAGCAAGAGTCTTGGACCGAAGAGTCTCACGCGCCGAAGTAGGCTACGTCCAGCGAATGGGTCAGGTTGGATCGAGCCAGATGCGTTCGCTGCGACACTCACGCCCGACACCGCCTTCGTTTCTGTCATGCTGCGAAGGACGAGACGGGTGTCGTTCAACCCATTGGAGTTTTGACCGATATCGTCGCCGCCTCGCTCCGGAGGTGATGCTACACGTGGGCGCCACGCAGGTTGTTGCTCGTATACCCATCGATCTGAGGACGAGTTCGTCGAAGTCGATCTGCTCTCCCTACTCGGCGCATAATTCCAAGGCCCGAAGGCGTGGGCGCGTTGCACCTTAGGGAGGGTTGCGCCTCGAACCGCTTTTTTATGGTGAACAGGAGGACGGGCGACAGGGCGGGACGCTGAACAGCGCAGCAGCCGCCGGACTGGCCGTTGCTGCGGAACAGGCGGCTCGGCGGCTGCGTGTAGCGAGTGGCATCGAAGCCCGTCGAAACGAGTTTAAACGGGGGTTGGCAATCCGCCTGCCGCAAGTACGCTTTTATGGGATTCGAGCACCGCGCCTTCCAAATACGTGCTCTTTGATCATCACGTGGTGTGAGGCCGATGCGATTGTCGAGCGCCTGGCGAGGCGCGGAATCTGTCTGTCCACAGGCTCCGCCTGCCGCGCTGGCTTCACCGCTCCGTCGCATATGCTAACGACGATGGGGATCAGCTATGAAGATGCTAAGTCTACGCTGCGAGTGAACCTTTCCACATTGTCCAAAGGGATCTCGAGTTGGCAATGGCCGAAATAGTCGCTGCCGTGAATACCGAGCCACAACGACCGCGCTTGAAGTCTGACAATTCTTCTAGCCCTTGCGCTTCGTTCACGTAATCATAGCAGACGCAGCGACAAGTTCCGCCTCCTCGACTGCCTTTCGGCACCAGTCCGCATAGCCGGACGCGAAACATTGCGCCTCTAATTGAAGTTCCAAACGCGAGTGCGTCTGAACACGCATGCCCGGCAGGAGACTGAGCTCGCTGCCGGGCCGGGTACGCCTTGGGAGGTGGCGTAATTCAGCGACTCTCGTGGAGGTGGAACCACTCAGTCCGCGCGTTTTGCTGAATAGCCAGCATACACCATGCCACGTCAAAACGCGTTTAAAAACACCCGAGGGTCAGGTTCCTGTACGTTGCGTACTCGCCATTGTCTGCTATCGGACAATGCGAACGTGCCTCTTGGCATCGATTGGCCTCAACCAGAGCGCCCCCGCGAAGGCCGTTGGCTGCCATGTCGACCATGCCAATCGGTGGTGACGGGTTTTAGCTTCGAACGATGACGCACAGGGCGGACTGTCACCTTTTAAAAAAGGAAATCTCTGTACCCTCCATTCATGAGCCCGCGGCCGCGAGAGACGGCGCGGCGAATGCGGTCGCGCAGATGATTGCGAGGATCCCTCCAGTCGGCATCGGCGCGCCGTTGACCAACCAGCGCTTCGGCGAGCTCGCGATGTGACGCTCCAGCAAGTGAACCGTCGAGCGCACGAAGAACGAAGGTCAAACGGGGACCGCGTCTTTCCGGCGGAAACAAGCGGGCGGGCAGGTGTTGACCCAGACTTAGAGCATTGAGGCACTCGAGCGCCCTCAGGCGGGGCTTCGAAAGCATTGCTGGCCAGATCGCCTCGGTACGGAGGCAAACAGGGTGCAAGATGTCCGCGCCAGAGACGGCGAGCTGGAGCGTATGCTCCGTATGGCGAAGAAGAACATGCTGGCTTTTGTCGGGCGACAGCAGGACCGTCGCACGACATGGCAATGCCGAGAGATCGAACGGCAATGTCGCCCACGATGCTGACAGCTGTTCTGCGATGACCGGCAGCACATGGACGCACCAGATCGGAGACCAGAATAGGAGCGAATTTCGCCCATAGGACTCGGCGAAACAGGACACCCCAGCGCGACAGGTCACCGGCCGACGCGACCACGTCGCGAAAGGGTTGCTGAGACAGAATATTGGCCTGCTGGCTCGCAGCCGTCACATCACGCTGGAATGCTGGATTGCGGCGTAAGAACTCCCAGGCCCACTCGCGCGGCGTCAGACCAGCGGTGTAATCGTATGATCTTTCGTCCCGCCAATCAGCCTCGTCCGTCACAGTCACGAGAGCTGTAGGCATGACTGTGCTCCCCTGCCCGCCCGCAGGGAGGTCGAAACACCATGCCACATGGCAAGACAACGGCGGCGAAGGCACCTGAGGTCGTTGGCGGCATTTCGTCGAAGCGTGTCCCATTGGCACTGTCGATGGCGTAAGGCGTCGCAAATAGCGACCAGGCCGTCGAACCCGCGCAGCGACAGCCAGCAAGGGCGGAGCACGCCAAGGGAACAGCGGTGAGCGGCTCCTGCGCCGGTCAAGACGTGGCCTAAAGGCGCAGTCGCGCAGCGGTGGATTGCACGCTCCGTGTGGGAAAGTTGTCGTAGCGCCGGCGCTATAAGCTCAGTCATTGGCAGGTCTCCTCGGGGGAAATTTCCGCCATTGGAGGCCAAGTTTCAGGGTATGGCAGCCTGTATAGGTGTACAGGTTGAGCCGACTGTTCAGTGGGCGCGCCAAACGATCCGGCGAGGCGCGCAATTGCTTTTGGGGTGGTGCTCACGCCCGGGTTTTGCGAGCGGCATGGAGATGGAGTGCGGCCGGGGGCCACTTGCGCCTGCTGCAGCCGTTTTCCAGACAGACTTGTCCCAGGCTGCCTTTGGTGCGGGCGTACAACTCGCAGCGCCAGCCAAAGACCGCCGATCATTGGCCGTCTCGCATTGGTAGTACGCCGAGCCGGAGCTTCCCCTGTCTCCAGACCCTATCGTACCTTGCATATTGAACGACGGTCGCCAGCAGCTGAATGTAGCTCGCGACCACTCCCATGTGTTCGTTCGAACGCAGCTTGCTGGCGCGAACGGCAGACTTAAAAATGCAATCAACGGGACGGTTCAGGCCAAGCTTGCTGGCAGGGTTGGATAACCATCAGCTCGGCCAAGCGGCGCTCCATCCCTTCCTCGGATCTCCGATTCGTTGCCGCTGGTGGCCTCTAGAGAGCAACAGAGGCAGCCGGCTGGTCGCTCACGGCGGCCATCGCCTCATGATGTCTGCCATTGAATCCCTGTGCGAGAAGCCTTCCGAAGCGAAGATGTCAGGGGCCAACCAAGTTCATTGTGAGCTTCCCTGCTTGAGCTCTCCGCGGCGTCACCGAACTCCCCGCAGGAGGTCGATCGGGTGATTGCGCGGTGCGCTCGTTGTCGGATTCTCGACAATGTCGGACATGTGACACAACGCTCCAGAGAGATCGCATTGTTCCGTAACGATTTTCCCAGTTGGCACGACGGATGCAGTCCTATACGCAAAAGCACTGCGACGCGGCACCGACTGAGAAGAACCCACTGATGATCACAGTTTTCCCACATGCGGGCGCCCCCGCAAGCACTCAGCGTACCCGAGCAGATGGAAGCCATTGCGCCTTCATTCGTCCGGTTGTCCGGACATGAGCGAATTCGATTTCCGGCCAACGCTGAATGCGCCTGACGATGACCCCCATCTTTGGCTTGAAGATGTAGAAGGCGAACGGGCACTTGCGTGGACGGCCGGCCAGTCGGCAAAGGCCCTGAAGCACTTCGGTGGAACGCAGTTCGAGCGCGACGGTGCGGCGCTTACAGTGATTTTCGATCGTCCCGACCGGACTCCCCTGGTCACGCGCCGCGGTCAATACCTCTACAATTTCTGGCAAGATGCTGGCAATCCGCGAGGACTGTGGCGCCGGACCACTCTTGCCCTCTACATGAAGGCGGATCCCCAATGGGAGCTACTGCTCGATCTGGATGCCCTCGCGGCTAGCGACGGAGAGGACTGGATCTGGAGTGGTGCTTCGATCGAGCCGGAGAGACGGGAAAGAGCCGTTCTGCGCCTGTCGCGCGGCGGCAGCGATGCGGTCGTGCATCGCGAATTCGACTTAGGGTCTCTGAGCTTTGTCGCCGACGGTTTCGATCTCCCCGAGGCCAAAGGCCGCATTAGTTGGCTGGACCCTGACACGCTTCTGCTTTCCAGTGCGCTTGGTCGGGGCATGGCCACCCGCTCCGGTTACGCCCGCACCGTGCGACTGTGGAAGCGCGGCGCGGATCCCCTCACCGCGCCGGTAATCTTCGAGACCGGTTCCGAAACCCTCGGCGTGTCTGGCCATCGGGACCGTACCGCCGAGAGCGAGTGCCTGTGGTTCGTTGAGCAGCTGGCCGGGTTAGAGCAGATAGTCCGCATTGGCGATCGAAGCGGGCCGAAAATTGAGATCGGCCTTCCCAAGGACGCCTGGTCGGCCAGCTTCGGCGATTGGCTGGCGGTAAAGCCGCGCAAAGCATGGACGGTTGGCGGGACGACCTATTGCGCCGACGCGCTGATCGGCATTTCGCTTTCCTCTTTCATCGCTGGCGAGCGTCGTTTTAGTACCCTGTTTGAACCGGCCGAGAGGCGCTCCCTGCAGTCATACTTCTGGAATGACGGGAAGCTCATTATCGCCTACCTGGCGAACCTCGTTCCGAGATTCGAGGTGTTCACCCCGGGCCCGCAGGAATGGACGCGCCGAGCCCTGGACGCCGTGCCGGGGCAAGGGGCTGTTCACCTCTGGTCACTCGACGCGGAAGATCACGAGACCAATGGAGAGGTCCTGGTTTGCGCGCAGGATCCGATCACCCCGCCGCAGCTTTTCCTGTTCGATCTCAACGCCGCGCCGCCTCTCAGCGCTTCAGTAATCCTGAAGCGCAGTCCGGAGAATTTCGACGCATCCGGGCTGGTGGTCACACGCCACGAGGCAGTCTCGATCGATGGTGAGATGATCCCTTATACGCAGGTCGGACCGGCGGAGGGGAACGGAGATGCCCCGGTTCACCTTTCCGGCTACGGCGGGTTCGGCATATCGCTCCTGCCCTCCTATAACTCCTGGCTCGGCAAGCTGTGGCTCGAGCGCGGGGGCACGTGTGTGGAGGCGAACATCCGTGGGGGCGGCGAGTTCGGCACCCGCTGGCACGATGCCGGGCGCAGGGAGGGCAAGCGTCTCGCCCATGACGATTTCGCCGCCGTTGCCGCCGACCTCGTGCTAAGGGGCATTACGCTGCCGAGGCGGATTGCCGCCGAGGGGGGCTCGAATGGCGGCTTGCTGATCGCCAACATGCTTACCCGCTATCCTGAGCATTTCGGCGCGCTGTTCTGCACGGTTCCGCTTGTCGACATGCGCCGCTACACCAAGCTCTTGGCGGGCGCGAGCTGGATCGACGAATATGGCGATCCCGACAATGCTGACGATTGGGCTTTCCTGAAGGAAATCTCCGCCTATCACACTGCCACGCCGGGACAGCCCTATCCGCCTATCCTGCTCGCCACCATGAGACGCGACGACCGCGTCCACCCGGGCCATGCGCGTAAGATGGCCGCAAAACTGCAAGCTCTTGGCTATCCCGCTTACTTCTACGAGCCCAGCGCGGGTGGACACGGCTACGGCAAGGACAATCGGGAGCGCGCTGCATTCACTAGTCTTGGCATCAATTTCCTTCGCAGCGCGATCGGCTGGCACGCCGATATCGTTTATTGACGCCCGAGAGCCCGACAAAACCAAACTACGAGTACAGGTCCATGGCTGCAACAAAGGTGAAAATAATGCGGGCACTGCTTGCGCAAAATGCGCCAGCGCTCTGTCGATCTCAACCAATAGAGCCAGACACTCAGTTCAGTCTACTTTTCTGAAGAGCAAGGAGAAATACCATGGCAACAAAGCGAATGAACCTGGCGCGGGGAGTAGCAGCAGCCGTCGTCCTGATGCTGCTGGCACAGCAGTCTGTAGCGGCGGACGATCCACCAATCCCGTGGTGCGTCGCTCCGCCTCCGCCTCCCCCTCCCCCTTACCCATGCCTCTACAACACCAACCTAAGCGCCAAGCTCTTGGCAGATCCGCCTGCGCTCATCGGGGAAATATTCGGGCTACGTTAACGCGGTGCCCGGCTCCGGTCTTTCGTATTCCAACAGCGTGACGCCGGAACTCGATATTTCGTATTTCTTCACGGACAACGTCGCAGCCGAGCTTATCCTCGGCACCACCTATG
>NZ_JBVVQI010000053.1:0-27782 GCF_055811495.1 Mesorhizobium sp. WSM4830
CGGCCCGACCCAGCGGCATCGCAATGTGCCAAGAGGGCGTTGTCAAAGGGACCATCAGAGGGAAGGAACCGTCGCATGCAAGTTATCACGATTGGATTGGATATCGCCAAGAACGTCTTTCAAGTTCACGGAGTCGACAATGCTGGAAACGCGGTGCTCCGCCGAAAAGTTCGGCGCGATCAGCTTATCCCGTTGCTTCGCGATATGCAGCCGTGCCTCATCGGCATGGAGGCCTGCGCGACGGCGCACCATTTGGGCGCGGGAGCTGATTGCACTCGGGCATGTGGTCAAGTTGATGCCGCCGGCTTACGTAAAGGCCTACGTTAAGCGCAACAAGAACGATGCGGCCGACGCGGAAGCGATCTGCGAGGCGGTGACGCGACCGACAATGCGGTTCGTGGCTGTCAAATCGGCGGATGCCCAGAGCATTCTGATGCTTCATCGGGCTCGCCACCTCTTGGTTCGGCAGCGCACAGCGCAAATCAGCGCGATGCGGGCGCATCTGGCCGAGTATGGCGTCGTCGCACCGAAGGGCCGGGCCCATGTCCGTGGTCTAATCGAAGCTCTTGATAAGGGCGATGGGCCGCTCCCCGCGATGGCGCGACAGGTTCTTATCCTCCTCGCCCGAACGATCGAGGGGCTTGGCGCGCAAATCCGGAAGATCGAGATCGAGCTTCTGGCGTGGTATCGCACGAACCAGGTCTGCCGGCGGTTTTCAACCATTCCCGGAATTGGCTTCATCACGGCGACCGCCCTCGCTGCCACCGTCGTCGACGCAAAGGTCTTCCGCTCCGGTCGTCAATTCGCTGCTTGGCTCGGCCTTGTTCCAAAACAACATTCCTCCGGTGGCAAAGACAGAATGGGAGGAATCTCGAAGATGGGAGATCGCTATTTACGGCATCTCCTCGTCGTCGGCGCCACGGCGGTCATCCGATACACGCGGCGAAAAGCGACGACCGTCAGCACCTGGGCGAACCAGTTGCTCGAGCGTAAGCCGGCACGGCTGGTCACAGTCGCTGTCGCCAACAAGGTAGCGCGGATCGCCTGGGCGGTGATGGCGCGTGAGGAAAACTACCGCGCGACGCCGTCAATGGCTCGAGGGTAACGACATCCAGTTTGGGCAGGAGAGAACGACATCGGTGATGCAGATCCGGTCAAGCCGGGGATCGGGAGAACCTGAGTGATTCAACGCGCATCGCAGCGCGGCAGCTTGATGAGGGCTCGATCCACCGACACCATCATGGCCAGCGGCCTGAGGCCGCACAAAAACAGGCCGAACACATGAATGAACCTGACCGCTTCAGTATTGCCATTGTCAGAATCTTCTTGCTCAACGGGGGCCGTCCACACATGAATCACAAACAAGCCAAAAGTGGAATACAGGCCTTGATGCATGCGCAAAAGCGGCAGGTGCATTCGTTTACAGTCGGGCACCAGTTCCTGCTCGATGTGCGAACCCCCAGATTAACGACAGTTGGAACGAGGATACACTAACGTCGTTGCAGCGGTCTGCCCGAACAAGTCGCCTCTGACTCCCTGCCCCGTCTTGGTCGGATTCGCGACACACCATGGTGCGCAGAATCGGACACGACCATCGGATGATCGCGAGGCAACGTGGACAAGCCATCAGGTGCACCGCTGCACTTTTCTGACCAACAAAGACATGCTTGCAGCTGATGTAGCTTCCTTCGTTGCTTTCAATCCGTTGCGGTTTGTCCGCGGCAGATTTCGCCGCCTTCCAAGGTGATCAAAAAATCGAGCCAACTCGACTGATCGACGAATAACCTTTTTTTCTGGTGGATGTCAGGTATTTAAATTTAGTCTGAGGGGAAAGAGATCGGCCAAGCAAGGGACCTTTAGCAACAAAATCCCGGACAGTTTCCGAGAAAGATCGGATTGTTTTCAAAGTTTGGACGCGTCCGCGGACGGCCGCCTTGCCTGCGAACGGATGGTGTCGCTGACTGTCGGTATGGATATCGCTACTGACTGTCGCCAAGTCACTCGCCTCGAGATTGTTGACACTGGCCGCCGGCGCCGCTGGTCGGAGGAGGAGAAGCTGCGGATCGTCGCCTTCGTCGTATGCGTACCCGTAGGGCAAAATGAGAGAGATGCCACCAGCCTGTTACACGGCGTCCGCGTAGTTTAGGCGGGGGACGAATTCGGCCTTAGGAGCGGCTATGTCATTGATGTCCGGCGTGATGCCTATACGTGGAAGGCGGGACATGTTGATCCTTACGATAGCCAAGCCGTGGCGACGTCTTGATAAATCTCCACTGCCTTCAGCACGTTTTCGACTGAAACGGATTCGTCTGGCTGTCCACTCAGCCCGAGGTCGCCGGGTCCTATGATGGCAAAGGGAACGGACAGTCCCTCCAGCAAGACAGTGCCGTCGCTGTAGTAAGACACGCCCTTGATCTCCGGCTTGCGCATCCGGTGACGTGTGCAAGCGTCGTTGCATAGATTGACGAAGTTGTCGTCGGGGAGGCTTTCAACCGCAGGCTTGAAATCCAGGATGCTGATGGCAACACCCTCGGGTGCGATATTTTCCACCCGTGTTATGACCGCGCGGTGATCGACACGCGGAGGCAGTCGGATATCGAAATCAACCACGCAATGGTCAGGAGTCAGGTTGACCGCAGAGCCCCCTTCGATCCGACCAACGCGAATTGTGGGCCCATCGAGAAGCGGATGCGGCGGGCATTCCAAATCCAGGGAGTAAAGGCAGGTAAGGAACGAGTGGATCGCATCGATCGCGTTGATGCCAGGTTCGCCAGAGACGTGACCCAATCTACCCCTCGCAATACCCCGCAGCCACAAAGCCGCCTTTTCAACGATAATAATGTCGAGATCACTAGGCTCTCCGCATAGAAAAGCTCCGATCTCCTTCTTCAGCCCTTGCTCGGCAAATCGTCGAGCACCAAGTAAATTCGCACTTTCTCCAGCAGTAAACGCTAAGATTACATCGCCCTTCAGCATCTGATGCTTTTCCGCCAACTTTCCCGCCGCGGCAATCATGGCAGCAAGGGCGCTTTTCATATCGGATGAACCACGCCCGTACAGCCTGCCTTCCGCAATTTCCGCTGAGAAAGGCGGCCGTCCCCATGGGACGGTACCGATAGGCACGGTATCCATGTGGGACGAAAGGAGCAACGCGGGTTTCTCACCCGTTCCGCGAATTCTGCCCAAAACATTAGCGCGCCCAGGAAGAAATTCATCTAGTTCCGCCTCTATGCCGAGGGCGAGGAGTTCCGCGTGGACGAGTTTTGCGACCTCGATTTCACTACCCGGCGGATCGCAACTGTCGATTGCCACGATCTGCTGTAGAAATCGAATGGGATCGAAGCGCAGTTTACTGGAGCGTGTCTCTTGTGCGGATTCAATTGCCATTCGGACATCCTTTGTTTTTTACGAGAAAAAATGGCGATTTGGCCCGGTAAGAAGCGCAACAGCATAATGACTTAATCGCCGAACTTCATGAATGCAGAAGCTATACCGCCTCTCGGGACGTCATCCGCTCGAAGGATTGTCATCGCGCGCCAGTTTCACTTTTGGCATCCCGCAACGGCCGGGGAGTGCCCACGGCGGACAAGCTTCGAATCTCGACGCGCTTTCCGGACGGAGCCGGGACAAGCCAGCTACTGCAGCCCTGATGGGTAAATAAGAGCGCTTGTGTGAGATACAAACAAGCGCCCGACCTCATCGATGGCCGGACTGCGGATCATCGAAAAATGGTCACCATTGACATACAAGACTTCAACGTCGGGGATATCTTCTACGCCGGTCGCTTCTTGGATCGCGCTTAAGTTCTGCAAGAACACCTCTTTGGTTATGCCGGTGACATTGTCCTGCCTAGGCAGGACCAGCGTCACGTGACAGTTGATCGGCGCATAGATCTGAGCCGACGCTGCGATGCGGCAATTCTTCTCAAAAACCCGCTTCAATTCGCCGATCACGACGTGCTCTGCCGTCGGGGCGGGGGAGTTTGACGTAGTTGGCTTAGATCGGCTCATGTGCAGAAGTTGGTTGAAATCGTTATCGTCCACACGGGCGGTGTGATGCGGGGACAATGATGGCGCCAAAAGGCCATCCATGGCGACAATCCGCTCGATCTTTCGGCCGCGACATCCTACTTCAACGGCCAGGGAATATGCTAGCATAGCTCCGAATGAGTGGCCTACTAGCACCAGCGGAGTATTCGGCTGGTGTTGCTCGACTTCATCGGCCATCTGGCGGACAGCCGCTACAATGTCAGAAGTGCCGTCGTTGGGCGCGCCCAGACCGATCACATCGATGCTCGAATTGACCGAGTGGCGCAGTCCGGCCTCTCCCCCAACGTGGCCGAAAATCCCTTCCACGAAAAAGATCTTCGGCCGGGGTTGTTCGGCTGTTTCGGGAGCAGCAAGCGCGGCCGACAGAATAGGGGATTTCCCGCTGCTCATCGCAGCGAACTGGCGCTCAATCTCCTGGAGACTGGCGCCGTCAGAAAGCAAGCTCAGTGGTACACGGGTAGCGCTCAATTCTTCGAGTGCCAAGCGAAGCTCGACCAACTGAAAGGAGTCAACACCGTTGTCGGACAAGGAACCGTTTATATCTAGCGATGCCTTATCTACGCCCAGGATCTCCGCCGCCGTCGACAGAACTGGCCTGTCCTCGGGTTCGGGTAGTGTATCAATGCCATGCACTAGGTTGCTAGGAATAAGTCTGACATCCTGCATCGCGCAGATCGGCCTTTGCTTGGCGTCGCGAAGGATGGCGTGGCGTTTGCCGTCAACCCGGGCCGAGATAGTTCCAGCATCGGCGGAATTTGCCGCGTCGCGTAGGCTGACCGAACCTATGCTGGCCGTAAGAAAGGGCGTTTCCTGCCCTGGAACAGTAATCTCGAAGTTCGCCGCCTGCAACATCGCATTCAGGGCGGTGGTTAGTCCGGTCAATCCGGTGGCGCTGGAGAGCGAACAGAGCCGAGCATGAAATGCCTTTTCGGTACGCCAGCTACTTTCAATCCGCTTGTACTGTGGACCATATTCCAGCCCCTGCCGGGCAAATTGTGCATAGAGGCTTTCAGAGGCGACGGTCTTACCGCGTTGCCCCATAGCGGAAGGTTCAGCTTCATCAGGCCAACTTGCGATAGAGTCTACCACGGCCAAAGCATTCCGCGTCCAAGTCTCTTCTTTCCCTATCGTCCAAGAATAAAGCGCAACCCTTGGTCGGTCAGCACCTTCTAACTGAATGCCAATCCGACATCTGCTTTCGGCCGTGTTCAGAACGATAGGCGCTTCAAAAACCACATCATTCAACTGATTCTCAGTGGCGTGGCCTAGATTGGAAAGGAAATCGAAAATCATCGCCAGCATTCCAGCTCCGGGGACGACATAGTCGCCGTTCACCCGATGCTCCTGAAACCAATCGGTTTCCCGCGGCGATATGTCGAACACCGTGGTCTTGCGAATGGTACCTTTGCCGAGAGGTGGAAGCGAGGTCGTGTGTTGTTCGGCGCCCTGGATGCGAAACGCTGTGCTGGCGATTTCACGCTGGCTGAACCGATAAGTCGGCATCGGGACGAGCAAACCACCCTCGGTGTTGTTAAGCTTATGCCAGGGCACAGCATAGCCCGCCGCAAACAGATCGGCGATTTTCTCCGCAACTGGATTGCCGGGACGGCCTATCCCCGGTACCACACCGAATTCAACTCGGGCATTGTGCCCAGCCGTGGCGCGAGTAAAGGTGCTCAGCGCCTGTCCAAGGCCCATCTCAAGAAAAATTGGTGCCTCAATTTGATCCAGCACACGCTCCACGGCCCCCATAAAATCAACGCAAGATCGCATTTGCGTAGCCCAGTAGCCTCGCGAGAATGGCTCAACCGTCTGCGAGGAACATGTGGGGAAAATTGGAATTAGCGGAGTCTGGGGTGCGAGAACGGGACCTCTGTCGCGTAGAGCTTGCGACGCTGGCGCCATAATCTCGCTGTGAAAGGCATTCGCGACGTTGAGGCGGTGGTGCCTTAGCCGATTTTCCGCACAATAGTTCTCAAGGACCTCAAATCCAGCCTCTGGACCGGCCACGACTGTCCGATCGGGGCTGTTCTTGCAAGCGATTTCGAAGCCGAACTTGAGCAGTGGAGCCTGCAAGGACCCAGCATCTGCGTCAACCTGGCACATGAAGCCCTTCTCAGGCACTCGTTCCATTGCCACGGAGCGCGCGACAATCAGATCTAATGCCTCCTCCAGAGCAAGCACGCCGGCAGACACTGCGGCAGCGATTTCCCCCACGCTATGCCCAACGACCCCCGCCGGGTGAATTCCACATGACAGCCATAAGGCGCTCAGCGATAGTTCGACGGCAAAAACAAGCGCCTGATCATGGATCGTGTTTGATCGACCACATACGAAACTATTCTTTCCGGTTTTCGGGAGAAACGCACCAATCTTTTCGGTAAAGACCCTTTGGCCCAAACGGGACCGTAAGCCGTCGAGAATTTGGTTGAAACGGTCCTGAAACGCCTTGATGCCGTTGAGATGGGCTAGGACATCCCAGTTCAATTGCATTCCCTGCCCCGGAAAGATCCAAATTAGATTTGCCGAACTCTGTCCGTCAGGCAGCTGCATCATCGGTTCGCCAGAGTGGATACTATAGCTGCCTTTATCTCCATAAAGCACGCCTCGGCGCGCGCTGAAATGACGTCGCCCACGCGACAAGGTTTCGACCAAATCGGACCTGCTAAAGTCGATGCCAGACAAAAGGAAATCTTTTAATGCAGAAGCAGTGGCTTCAAAGGCTGGGCTCGATTTCGCCGACACTGGAAGGACAGTGCCGATTGCTTGTGTCATGTCACTGTCTCCCTTGATCTTCCGCCATGTACACCTTGCAGGATGGTGTGGGCATTTGTGCCCCCCATCCCAAACGCGCTTACACCGCCAAACAGCGGGCTCGAATGATCGAGCGGCACCGGCTGGCTAGTCACCTGAATGTTTTCATCCGGCCGCAGCCGGGGATTTAGTTCGTGGAAATGGCAGGTGCCCGGAAAGACAGCGTGATATAAACTTAGGCAAGACTTGATGAATCCGGCGACCCCGGCCGCTTCGTCGAGATGGCCAATGTTGCCCTTGATGGAGCCAACTAGGCATGGCGCATCGCGTTTGGCTTTCCTCAGACTCTGCCCAATGGAACTCCACTCGATGGCGTCCCCGACTACGGTGCCGGTCCCGTGTGCCTCGACAAAACTCAGCGCATCTGGACCCAAGCCAGCATTGCGCAAAGCCTGCGTGATTACGTCAGCCTGGCCCTGGGGGCTTGGTGCGGCAAAGTTCATCCTGCGGCTGCCGTCATGGTTGACCGCGCTACCGGCGATGTTCGCATAAACTGTGTTGCCGTAACCGATAGCATCGCTGCTCCTTTTCAGTACAACGAGGCCGCCACCGTTTCCAAATACAGTTCCGTCGGCTGCAGCATCGAAGGGGCGACAAAGACCTTTCGGGCTGCGGACCGATCCTTCGACATAGTCGTACCCTGTCGGCTGAGGCCAAATCACCGAAATGCCACCGGCCAGTGCGATATCGCATTCATCGTTCAGCAGTGCTTGCCGGGCATAGTGAATTGCCGCCAACGACGTGGCGCAAGCCGCCTGAATCGTGACGCTCGGTCCCGTGAGGCTAAGGCGATAGGAAACCGTGGATGTCAGGTAGTTTCGGTCGTTGCCCAGCCGTTGCTGCAGCGTGTTGTCCTCGCGAAAACAGACATCGGTCCTGCTTTTGCGCAAGGGCTCAAGTTCATTCATTAAATATGTACTGAGCCCGGCACCCGCGAACAGTCCGATGCGGGTATCGGCCCCGTAGCCGGCATCACCGGAATGTTCAAGCGCTGACCAGCATAATTCGAGAAAAATCCGTATCTGCGGATCCGTCCTGTAGGCTTCAGCCGGAGAGAGCCCAAAGAATTCGTAGTCAAATGAATCCACGTTCTCAAGCCGTCCGAAACTTGGAACAAAATATCTGGAACCTTCTTTCGCCTCCTCTTTGGCTGCGTCGTCGATGCCCTTCGTGATCAGACAACGCCCGCCCGCCAGATTCTCCCACAGCGCCTCCGTCGTTACGGCCCCGGGGAAACGACCGGCCATGCCGACGACGCTGATGTAGTCGTTTCGCCCCTCAAATCGCACGGGACGGGGGGCATCGAACTTGACTGGACTCCTGGTTCTCTCAAGATGAGTCTCCAGCGCGGCAACGGTGGGAAAGCGATAAAAATCGGCTACCGTCAAATCAGGAAAGGTGCTAGCAAGCTCCAGCTCAAGCGACATGAGCTGAAGAGAATCGAAACCGATGTCGCTGAATCGGCTAGAAGCTGTGAACCTCGCGTCGGGCACCAGCTTGCGGATCGCTGCCGCTACCTTCATGTCGTCGGTTGCTGCTCCCTGGTCTAGGACGGACAAGGATGTCTCTCCGACACTTATCTCAGCAGCGCGGCGTTTGAGTGACGGATAATCTATCTTGCCGTTCTTCAGACGTGGCATCTCGGCCAACTTCGACACCCGGCAACGGAACTGACGTCCGAGTTTGACTACGATGTAATCCACCAGATCGTCCGACGGCGGCTCCGGAAGTTTAGGTTCGTATGTAAAAAAGACTCGAGGCTCCTGTCCAAACGCCGTTGCATGCGGAGCAATTGCAGCAGCATCCAGAATGCCTTCGCGCTGACGAAGGACCAATTCTATCGCCTCCAACGAAATCCGGTTGCCACGCAGTTTGACTATCCGATCGCTGCGTCCCACCAAATGAATATTGCCGTCGTCATCCACAAGCCCAACATCACCCAACACTGTCGGCGCGGAGAACCCTTGCCCCGAGTCGATCGGGAACTGGACCGCCAGGTTGCCAGCCACGCCCGCCGGAAGTGGTTCGTTCCGGCAGCCTAATATAGAAACCTTTGTCCCTGCGATCGGCCGCCCAATATGGGGCCGGTCTGGCCAACCATCGGGTGTCCCTCCCAGGACATGGGCGGTTATGTCCTGGGTTTCTGACATGCCATAATGGTTGATGAGGGTCGCGCCTGTCTTAGCGAACCAGCGCCGAATATTGTCACTGACCTCTAATGTAGCGCCGGCAACAATGACCATTCGCAATTCCCGGCAAGGCAGGTTCTGTTCCAACGCTGCGTTGGCCGCTCCTTCCAGCAGCACCGTTGGGAGATAGATTCTGTCCAACGCCATTTCGTTCACGAACGACGCGAGGGCGCCTGGACTCGACCTTAAATTCGGCTCCGCGAAGACGAGGGTGCGCCCTCCAGCCAGGGTCGCATAGATTTCGTGATACGCTATATCGTGCACAAGTGAAGACAGCTGAGCCATGCGATGTGCCTCGGGCAGACTGTCGAGATGCCATTTCACCAGTTGGTCCAATTGTGCAGCCGGAAACCGGATAACCTTTGGTTCTCCGGTGGATCCTGAAGTCATGACTGCATAGGCGTCAAACTTTGGGGATGGGATCCGCTCTCGTGACCCGACCAGAAGGCGAAAACCTGCAACCGGCGTGTCGCAAGGAGCGAACCCCTCCGGCCGATCGAAATCCTGAAACGCCTCCTCCGTCACTAGGATCGCCTCCGCACCTGTGCTTTCCAATTGCTTTAGGTGCAAATGGCTGTCGCTTTCATCCAGCCGAAGAAAACACCCGCCTGCCATATTCACCCCGACAAGAGCCGTGATTTCCTTAGCCTCGCGCGGACCGGCATAAGCGACCGTCGGATTGCACCCACCGATCCGCCTCTGAATATGGCTGGCCAATTGATCCGCAATGCGGATTAGTGACAGGTAGGAATAGCTGTCGCGTTGACCTTGTATCGCCTCACGCTCTGGGTTGTCATCGGCTTGCTGGCGCAATGCGTCCAGAAAAAATGGCGTCATAGCTGCGGGAGTTCCGGTGAAGTCAACCACGTCCTTCGGACGGGCTGTAATGGGCTGTCTTGGTAGCAGGTAGGCTTTCATGCGGCCTGCCAGATAATCGAGCGAACTCTGGTTCATCAGGCCATTGGCAGCCTCTAGCCGGCAAATCAACCGTCCGGAAGCATCACGCCAGTGATTGGCGACGATCAGATACGGTGTAAGGGACGGTGCCGGTTCAAAGACTCTTGCGATCGATGGGCTGGAAAAGCTGAAGATCCGACGACGAACGACCAGAACATCAAACAAATTGTTAGCCTGGCCCAATTCCGCAAAACCAGGTGAGGCACTGATCTCCTGATACGGAACGCGTCCGATGCGGGCTGAGAGTTCCAACTGCGCTAGCGCCCATTGCGGCACTTGGCCGAAACCGGTCCCAAAACAGGGGCCTTCAATCAATGGCGGTATCAATGCCAATCCTGGACTTCCAAAATATCCAAATTCAGGGCAACTGTCCGGAACGCAATCTTGCGGGACAGCTGCGATAATCTGCTCGTTGTTAAATAGATTCGCGGTCGCGAATTGCAGTGCGGCCAGAAGAGCCGCCTCAGTTTCGTCACGGCCCCAACTCTGCTCATCTGGTGCAATGACAAACTCGCTCAAAGTCGGTCGCGGCGTGCCCATGTGGTGGAACCTGGCGCGCAGATCGCCGAGATCCTCGATGTTCTCAGCGAGGCGCGACACCGCTTCCCAATCGCCTTTCGTCGGTGGCTCTGCCAAAGGGACTCCTACTAGGGTGCCGCAGCCCCTCTCGATAGTAGTTTGGCCCGAAAGGCTTTGCAAGAACAACAGTAATGATCGATCCCCATCGCAGATGATGTGGTGAAAAAGACAGAAAATGTAGCTCTTGCCTTCACACTGGACAAGTTGTAAACGCCAAGGAAAGCGCGCCATCAGTCCAGATGGCTGTCCTATAAAATCTAGATACAGAGCGGCAAGTTTCTTTACCGATGAGCAGGCCCTCTCTGGGAGAA
Organism: Mesorhizobium sp. WSM4830; assembly: GCF_055811495.1. Lineage (NCBI taxonomy): Bacteria > Pseudomonadati > Pseudomonadota > Alphaproteobacteria > Hyphomicrobiales > Phyllobacteriaceae > Mesorhizobium > Mesorhizobium sp. WSM4830. The sequence continues at coordinate 10,900 of NZ_JBVVQI010000053.1, forward strand.
CAACCTCTTTTAGGAGGTCAGAGCCTATTTGGCGGATCCAAACATGACGCGCCTCACGGCGGACCAGCCTCGTATTTAGGAAGACGTGCTGCGGTATAATAGGCATCAGCGCTTCATGTAGCTGCCGGGTCGACAATCGTGTTGTCATTTCTATTGCGCAGCATATGTTGAGATCCTTGCGCCGCGGATCAAGCGCGTCTAGAAAGCACATCCGCTCCTGCGATGAATTCAACGCAAATTCTGCAACTTCCTGTTTCACCTTGCCGCCTCCAATCACGCTGCACATGACCCGCTGCCTTTCGGCGGGGCAGCTACAATCACCTCGCAAAGAGAATCCCGCAAAACTGATGCCAATTGCGTTGACCTGGCGGAAGAAGGGCTTTGCGCCGTTTTCTCGGCAACTTGCGCAAGCACCATGGGAGATTGTGCAATAATCTATTGTGTCGACGATCCGACAAGCCCACAGCACGTGTCGCACACCGCTTGTCCCCTGTGCATGGCAAGCAATTCTTCACGTACCTGCCGGATAAGCACAGCACATCGTTGGGAAGAGCGTGCCATCGCCGACTGCGGTGGGCAGCAATGGACCTCGCGTGCGCTTTTTCGAATCGCCGAGCTTCAAAACTTCGCCAATGAAACCGGCTATCCATCACGGTTGCCACCACCCGCCCGGGACCAGCAAATGGAACCGGAAGAGCATCGGCTCTTCGCCTTCATCACGCAGAACTGGCGCGGCAGGCCGCTCGTCAGCCGCGAGGTCATCGTCCAACTGATTGGAGCCACCACGACGGACAAAGGCCTCGATGTCCAGTGCTGCCTCGGCAAAAATGCCTATCCAAGGCAATCAAGGTCACCGACGCCGAAATGGCCGCCATCAACCTCAAGCACGACGCCTTCTCGGCGGAATGGAATTACACAATACCACCCGCCACCCGTTAGAATGGAGCGGTTATTCTGTGTCGGGCCGGCGCTTAGTCCTCGCGCGCGAGCTCTTATGAGGAGCATCGCTGCTTTTTCAGGGCTCCGCGAGGCGGCGATCGCCGACGGGTAGATCGTCTTCAAGCGCGGCCCGTTCCGTATTCTTCAACCGTATGCTCACCAGGCCGAGGCGCATACCGCTGCAGCCTCCCAGGATCCTACGTCGAATTGGATGGGGCTGCGCCAAAGGCGGCAGCCCCGTGTCGGGTGTTCCTCTTGGTGGAGTATTCCTACGGATTTTGGGTGTAATCGTTCCAGACGTTGTCCAGCGAACTATCGGCCCACACGGGATTTTCATGCGCTCCGCAGAAGGAGAGCCACTCGGCCGTCGGACGGCACCGTGCGGCTTTCTCCACATAGCGATACAACTCATCGATGTGCTGGGCGCGGTCGGCGAGGGTGCGGAAGCGAGGGTCCTCAGCGACCTCGGGACTCCGCCGAATGCCAGAAAGTCCGGCCAATTGCGATCCGAATACGGCAGCCGGCACGCGTAGCCAACTGCGTTGCGAAACGGTTTGTGCATGGAACCCATCTTACGCGCCCAGCCAATGGGTCTCATCGGAGGGAATGCAGCGCTGCCGAGGTTCTCGTCCAAGTTCAACGCGACCAAGGTCTCGAACATCGGCACCTCGATTTCGCACCCGTCCATGCGCCAGCCGCTGATGCCACGCCGCAACAATGGCCATGGCAGTGGCCTGTCCGACGATCTTGTCGCAGATCATTATATTGTGGTTCGCCGCTCACGCGCCGGAAGAGGTCGGCGATGCCGAAACCTGCCGGGATCACGTCATCGTAGGCATGGCGCTTGGCGTAGGATCCCATTACAACGGTGCCCAGGTCGAGAATGCCCAGGCCCCCGGAGAGGTCACCTCCGGTTGCCCAAGTACCACGTCAGTCGCGGCGAGGCGCAGATCGCAGGCGAGACATGATGCCGACCCTAGCCAATCAGGGTGCTCGCGAGTTGGAAAGCGTTGCTCTGTGCCAAGGGAAGATCGGACATTTGGAACCTTCATCTTTTGGAGCGGGCCATTCCCGCCTGATGGCTCCGACAGTGTCCAGCGACCGGGCGCGATCACTGCATACGAAGCCGACGCGGCGGCAGCTTGGCCAACCAACCGCCATTGGGACATGATCGTATCCCGTTGAAGACATTTCCGTTCGGATCCCGACATACTGAGGCGCAAGTATTCGGCCGTTGCGGCTCGGAACACATGGCTTGCCCTTCTTGCTCGCACAATCTCTTAGGTGGGCACGCCAATTGCGTGGGGACACGAGTGAAGGATCCGTTTTGACTATAGCGGCCCCGTTCGAGGAGGTACATGTGCGAGTAGGCATCGTTTGGAACCATGATCATACGGGCATCATCAACCGTTTCGGTCAGTCTTGCCCGGAGGGATACGCCCGCGAGACGGTCGAAAGCGTGGAGGCTGCGCTGCAAGAGGGAGGCCACGAGACGCTGCTGTGCGAAGGCGATAAGGGACTGTTCGCTACGGTCGAGCGGTTCATGCCCCCCAATCGGCAAGCCCGCCCCTCCGGAATCGTCTTCAACATGGCGTATGGAATTCAGGGCGAGTGCCGTTACACCCACGTCCCGGCCATGCTCGAGATGGCCGGCGTTCCGTACACGGGATCAGGCCCTCTCGGGCATGGGCTGGCACTCGACAAGGTCATCACCAAGCGGCTTATCCGCGATTGCGGCGTACCGACGCCAAACTTTCGCATCATGAATAGCGGCACTGAAAGTACCGGCGACCTGCGATTCCCATTAATAGTAAAGCCACGTCACGAATGCGAGAGCTTCGGAGTGCAACTCGTGCATAGTCCCGCTCAGTTGAGGCAGGCCGTCCAAGTGATCGTCACTCAATATGCGCAGGACGCGCTCGTGGAAGAATACATCGAGGGGCGAGAAATCACCATCGCACTGCTTGGAAACCAAGAACTCGAGGTGTTGCCTCTGGTGGAGCGCGACTTCGGCGATCGCGAAACGAATTTTGCCACATGGGAAGAGACGCCGCACAGGATTTGCCCGGCAAGAATCGGCAGCAAGGTTGCGACGAAGGTTCGCGGCATTTCAGTTGCGGCCTTCCGAGCATGCCATTGTCGCGATTATGCCCGCGTCGACATCCGGATCGACCGCTCCGGCCAGCCCTTTGTCCTAGAGATCAACTCCATGCCGGTACTCGGTAAGGGCTCCCTTTATACTCAGGCCGGGATGGCCGCCGGATACAGCCTCTCAGGCTTGGTCAATCGCATCCTCGATGTTGCTCACACACGGTGTTTCGGAATCGGCATACCGAAGAACGCGCGCGTAGAATAGGGCAGTCGCTCTGCAGTTTATACGATTTCCCGTTTATTAAAACCTTTTGCTAGTGCCGTCACCTTAACTTGGCATGAAGCGGGCGGAGGTTCGATAGCCGTTTTCACGCAGGCGTCGGCATCATGGCAATCCGGGTCCACGTTCCATGAGGCCCTGAAGCTCGCGATGTTGCCCAGCCGGAAGAGGCGGCGGCCGGATGCCCGGATGTCAACTACGAGGAACTGCTTCATGTTGGCCGGCGCTTCGTCCATCGGGATGCGCTCGCGACGGCCTGCGGACGTGTTGCCGATGCGACGCTGGGAATCCGCAGCACCGCCATCTGGCGTGAAGCCAGCACAGCCAGCGCGTCGGATTCCAAGAATTCGGCGCCTAGGAGGGCAGGCAACCGAATGGCATGTCCGCTATGGCGGTCGCGGCGTGATGATCTAGATGTGAGCTTTCGGGAGGTTGTCCATTCGGACCTGACCGAGAAGACTGGAGTTACCAAGCTTCAGATTCGCCGGAGGGTCCGAATGAACATCCATAAGAATGCCCGTCTGACGCCGCTGCGTCGAGAGGAAATGGCGCTGTCGGTCATAGAAGGCAGCCTTTCCCAAGCCCAGGCGGCGTTGAAATATGCGGTCACGGCGAAGGTCGTGGTGCGTTGGGTCGAGCGCTATAAAGCTGAGGGCCGGGCCGGCATGGCCGACCGCTCGTCGCGGCCCAAGCATAGCCCCAGCGCCACCGAGCAGCCGATCGTCGAGCGGATCGTGGCGCTGCGGCGTCAGCGCTTCACCGGCCAGCACATCGCGCATGAGGTTGGCGTTTCGCCGGCGACGGTGAGCCGGGTGCTTGCACGGGCGGGCCTGTCGCGATTGGCGGACTTGGAGCCAGCCGAGCCGGTGATGCGCTACGAGCGCGAGCAGCCAGGCGAAATGATCCACATCGACATCAAGAAGCTCGGCCGCTTCGAGCGCGTCGGCCACCGCATAACAGGTGATCGCAAAGGCCAGTCCAACAGCCGCGGCGTCGGCTGGGAATTCGTCCACGTCGCCATCGACGACGCCTCGCGCATCGCCTTCTCGCAGATACTGCCGGATGAAAGGAAGGAGAGCGCCGTCGCCTTGACGAGAGGGTCAGGACGCCGCCGCCCCCTTTTGGCTGTCACAAACGAGCGATCCGTCGGCCGGATAGCTCCGTCCTTCCAAGCAGTCCGCAAACTCGCCAGGAAAAGGTCGATTGGCTGAGCTGTTCCGTCAGGGCGCATGGCCGGCGGAGTATCGGCAAGCGCAGCGAGTCGCTCCTGCACGGCACGGATATCGCGCAATAGCAAGACAGAATCGAGCCCGGCGTAGATTTCCTGCAGACGGGAGCGGACTGCATCTGAGGTGCGAGGGTCGGCAACCAGACGCTGATGGGGCGTAGCCGGCGGACGATACGTCTTGCGCACACGCGCGCCGTCGCGCTGCTTCGCGATCAACTTGAACGATGGCTGAAAGAAGTTCACGAAGAGCCGCGCTGACCGGTAGAGCTTCGCTAGCAGCGTGGCGGCCTCCAGCCCCTCGAACCGACGATTTCCGACCATCCTACGCACCACGGCGCCATTCTTCTGCTCGACAAAGGCCTGGTCATTCTTGCGGTAGGGGCGGCAGCGCGTGAAGACGACGTTGGCGCGGCGCAATAGGCCTTCAACGTCTCGTTCATGAAAACGGTCTCGTTGTCCGTATCCAGGCCAGAAGCGCGAAGGGCAGTTGCTTGCGCAATTCTGTGAACACCGTGCTCAACAGCGTCTGTTCGCGAACCAGCAGCGGCACACATTCCGTCCAGCCAGTCGCGATGTCGGTGATCACGAGGGTTTGGATGAAGCTGCCGCGAGCCGAAGGGCCGCTATGGGCCGATTGTGTTGAAAAACTCCGGCTTGAAGCAGCTCTGAAGCACTGATTCAATCTCCTTGGTAAAGGAGATTGAGTCGATGATCGGCGAACCGACGGTGATGCAGGAGGCGCTGTTCTACGAGTTCAGCATCGAGCGTCACGTCCCTGCTGACCATCTGTTGCGCTCGATCGACCGCTTCGTCGACCTGTCGGGGCTGCGCTCGCATCTGCGGCCGTTCTACAGCGAGATCGGTAGGCCCTCGATCGATCCGGAACTGATGATCCGGATGCTAATCGTCGGCTACTGCTTCGGCATCCGTTCCGAGCGCCGGCTTTGCGAGGAAGTGCATCTGAATCTCGCCTATCGCTGGTTTTGCCGGCTTGGCCTGGAGGGTGATGTCCCCGATCATTCCACCTTCTCGAAGAACCGGCACGGCCGCTTTCGCGACAGCGATCTGCTGCGCGAACTCTTCGAGACGACGGTGCGCCGTTGCATCGAAGAAGGTCTCGTCGGCAACGAGGGCTTCGCCGTCGATGCCAGCCTCATCAGGGCGGACGCGAACAAGCAGCGCTCTGCCGAGGGATCGGAGCAGGTCGACTGGGAGACGATGGCGGCAACGCGCCGCTCGGTACAGGAGTATCTCGACACGTTGGACGATGCCGCGTGGGGTGCAGCGAGCGAGGTGAAGCCGAAGTTCATATCGAGGTCCGACCCGGCGGCTCAGTGGACGGGAGCGATGAAGGGGCATGCCTTCTTCGCCTACGCCACCAACTATCTGATCGACCTGGATCACGCCGTCATCGTGGACGTCGAGGCAAGCCGGGCCATACGCCAGGCGGAAGTCGGCGCGGCACGCACCATGATCGATCGCGCCCAGGATCGCTTCGGCCTCTATCCGGAACGCCTGGCCGCCGACAGCGCGTACGGCTCGGCCGAGATGTTGGGCTGGTTGGTGCACGAGCGCGGCATCGAGCCGCATATCCCGGTCTTCGACAAGTCGGAGCGTCGCGATGGGACCTTCGAGCGGGCAGAGTTCAGCTATGATCGCGAGCGCGATCTCTACACCTGTCCAGGCGGCAAGGAGCTCAGGCAGTATCGTCGGCGGTTCGCTTCACCCCGCGACGGTGTCGACGACGAGGGCTTCATGCGCTACCGCGCCAGCAAGCTCGACTGCGACGTCTGCGCCCTCAAGCCTCGATGCTGTCCGAACGGTCCAGCCCGCAAGATCCTACGCTCTATCCACGAGGGTGCGCGGGACATGGCCCGCGATATTGCCGCCACCGACGCCTATGTCACCTCGCGTCGCGAGAGGAAGAAGGTCGAGATGCTGTTTGCCCACCTCAAGCGCATCCTGAAGCTGGATCGCTTGCGACTACGAGGACCAAACGGTGCTCGAGACGAGTTCCATCTGGCAGCCACTGCCCAGAACCTCCGGAAACTCGCCAAGCTGATTCCGGTGCCGATGCCGAAACCGGCATGAGGCGGAAGACGTCTGCTCACGACCTGACATCAGTCGATGTCGTGGCCGAGACGCGGCCGACTTTTTCAACGATATCGGCTACGAGGTCCGCCTCAACGAAACCTGGCGCTGGATCGTCCCAATCCGCCGACGTTCTAATGGAGTGCTCCGTCGCAGGGCATGCGCTGCAGGCCGTCGTCGGGGACGTCCCAAGCCTTCTCGGATCGGTCCCAGCGTCCTGTCGATCGTGGCCGCGCTTATCGCCAGCAATTTGCCCCGGATTTCGGGCGCTAGGTCAAAATGACCGTGCCGTTCCATCGCCTCAAGAAGGATGGGCAGCAACGCCTTCAGCCGCTTACCGCAGACGCGGTCGGACGCCTCCCAGAGTAATATGAGCGCATTGCGTCCGCTTCATCATAAATCCGCGGCCGCGCTCGCCGGCCTGCAAACGGGCCCTCACCGCGTCGTAGCAGCCGCATCGCGTGCTTGCGGTGGAAGCCCGTGACGACGACGAACTCATCCACAATTCTCGCCTTCTCCGCTCGCGTCGAAGCAGGATAGCGCTCTGAAACCGCCGTCGTCAGTTCTTTCCTTGTCGCCATCCTCAGCCGTCCCATAGTCGCCCCTGCTCTTACCCCCCGGTAGGAGCAACTTATGTGAGGCAACGGTTGAACATTCAGGAACATTTCGACGAGGCAATGCGCTTTTAGATTGTCGCGGCGCGTCAATCAGGATGACGGGGTCAAATCCTCACTTCGCTTGACAGCTTGAGACAAGGAACTGACAGCGCTAAAAGCTCGGGTGGGGTGAGTGCTTCCTGGTCGTGAGCTGCGGGAGACGGGCGCAGATTCCTTGACGGCCTTCTTTCCGGCATGAGCGCAAGAGTGACGCACCATACATGGCGGCGACCTCAGAGAAGATTAGCCTCACCAGGAGGGTATTGTTATAGGTAGTCGCTCATCGTTTTGAGCTGGAGGGCACCGACACGGCCGAGCCATCCCAGGCGTCGTCGGCGGCGCCGTCGAGATGGCCGTTGGCATCCTGTCCCACTGCGTGAACGACGCCAAGGTTGTTCTCGTGGCCTCGCGCGCTGACCCGCAAGCTGGGCCATCGCGCTCCGAGCGCGGCGATTGCCTCACCTCCCGCATCGGGATGAATGTACGGCTGGTCCTCCGCAAGGTTCACCCGGGGGTGACGTAGCGCCTCGGCAATGCTAAGATCGCGGTCAATGGTGTTGACGATCACCTGGACGATCGCCCCAGGGATGAGTTCGCTGCCCGCTGCGCCGAGCGATAGGAGCACGCGATCTTCGCGGGTCACGATCACCGGGCACATCTCAGTTACATCGCGGGCGCCTAGCTTGGGATCGTACTCCATCCGGTAGCTTTTCGCGGGAAACAGGCCGAAAACGCCATCCGTCGCGCACAGTCCAAAATAAGGACCAATCGACATGGTCAACGCCACTGTTGCGCCTTCAGCGTCCAGCGTCGAGAGATGTGTAGTGTCTCCACGCTCCTTGGCCAGGGCGGGCCGTGCTCCGCGAGGGGCAGTTGTCGGCGGCACCCAAGCCAGACGCTGGACGATCGCCTCGCACCGGGCAGTGACCAATTCTGGACTGACCAGGGTCTCAAGGGCGAGGCCGTCTGGCTTGGGTACAAGTGAGCCGAGGTGCTGAGGGCGGTCAGCAAAGCAGGTTTCGATGACGGCCATCAGACGGCAAGCCTCAGCGCCAGTCAACTCCGGGCTAAAGGTGGGTAGGCGGTCAAGAATTGCCAGCATCTCGATCAGGCTGTGGCCCCAGCCCTGGCGGCCGACGGTCGTAATACGGCAGTTGCGGAAACGACCGTGAAGGACTTCGCCGTCGCGGCTGGCATTGGCCGCGAGATCTTCCGCGCGCCAATGCCCGCCGCGGGCGCGCACCCCTTCGGCCAAGCGCCGGGCGGTCTCTCCAGTGGTGATTGCGGAGGCTCCCCTTGCCCCAAATGCGCGAAGCAGCGCGCCGAGTTGGTAGTGGCGGAATTGTGTCGGTGGGTTCAGGCCGTCCAGATAGGGCCCGGCGCCCCTCTCCGCCATCGCGCCGGCTCGGAGCGCCCAAACCGCGGCGAGACGCCCCGGTACAGTAAACCCCTCCTCAGCCAGCCGCACCGCCGGGGCCGCTACCAGATCGAGTGGAAGCCGACCGTGCTCGGAATGAAGCTTTTCCAGCGCCTGCGGCAGGCCAGGGATGGCAGCGCAACTCAACGGCCCAGACCCGAGCGTATGAGGCAAGTGATGCGGGATGGCGCTCGCCCCGTCGATCGCGGCGAAGCGCCCCTCGGACGTGCGCAAGACGATCTGGCACCGGCCCAGCAGGCTCGCGTTCGCGGGATCAGTGACACATATGGCCAGTGCCGCCGCCACTGCCGCATCCGCCGCAGTGCCGCCAAGCCGCAGCATCTCTGCGCCCGCGTCGGTCGCCGGCGGGGAGCCCGCAGCGATCACGCCACGCCGGGCCAGCTTTGGACCGGCATTCGACAGTGCCATTCCTGTTTGGCCGGTATTCGACATTGCCACTCCTATTTGCGAGAAAGTTGAAGCCTAGCACCGTTACACTGCTTGCTGTCGCAAACAGGGCGCCGCAGAGCATGAGCTTTCCACAAGAGGTGTGCCCTCCGATAGCAGCACTGATCTGTCCGAATCATTTTTATAGCAATGAAACGTATGTTGCAACCCGAGTCCGGGTTTGCTATCGTGCGGCCCAACAGGTTTACCCAACCCGCCTGGAGTCATTGGTAAGGACGTGATGTTCGATACTGTCACCTACAAAATTCAGGACAGCATTGCTGAAATTCGCCTCAATCGGCCGCACCGGCTCAATGCAGTAGTGCAGCAACTGTACGACGATGTCCTGGCGGCTCTCGAACAGTCTGAAAGAGATAAAAACGTGCGCGTGATTGTCCTGACCGGAGAAGGGCGGGCGTTCTGTGTTGGAGCCGATATGAAGGAACATAAGGCCGGCCGCGCGGCGTTCGACAGGCGACAATATCTGATGAGCGAACAAAAGGTGTGTAGACGTCTGCACTTACACCCGAAGCCGGTCATTGCCGCCGTGAACGGCTATGCTCTTGGCGCCGGTGCCGAGATGGCTCTCGCTTGTGATTTTATAGTCATGGGTGCGTCGGCGCGGATTGGATTTCCCGAAATCGGCCTTGGCGCATTCTTTGGCGGCGGCGTCACACACATTCTTCCGCGACTTGTTGGCCTGGCAAAAGCGCGTGAGCTGCTCTTCGTGGGCCGGCACATCGATGGATCGGAAGCGGTTAGGATCGGGCTGGCCTCAAACTGTTTCCCCGACGAGGAGTTCGTTGAAGGCGTCCGCACTATGGCGAGCGAACTGTCAAAGAAGGCGCCATTCTCGATGCAGCTTGCGAAAGAGCAGTTGGCATCGGCTGCTGACGGGACGTTCGACTCAGCGCTTACCGCTGAGCTTGAGGGTATGATGTTCTGTTCAACGACGCGCGATTGGCAGGAGGGCATCGACGCCTTCGCTGAGAAGCGTTCGGCAATATTCCGGGGGGAGTAACAATGGCGTCGAACGAACTTGTCGACATTCTATCCCCGAACTCCATCGCGATTATCGGCGCATCCAAGAATCCGGCCAAGCGCGGATATCGGTCGCTAAGGAAACTCTTGGATGACGGCTATGCAGGAGCAATCTACCCGATTAATCCGAAGGAAAGCGAAATCTGCGGCATTCGGTGCCTGCCCGATCTGGGCAGCCTTCCCGGGCCAGTCGACGTTGCGCTGATCTGTACTCCCGCCGCGACGGTTGCTCTAGTTATCGCCGAATGCGCCGCAAAAGGAGTGCTTGGTGCCGTGGTTCTGGCGGGCGGCTTTGGAGAGGCTGGAGACGACGGCAAGCGGCTCCAGGATGCAATGCTAGCCGCTGCGCGGACTGGCGGGGTGAGGATAATTGGGCCAAACACCTCGGGCATGTTCAATACTCACAAGGCCTGCAATCTCGTCGGCTTTTCGGACTTGCGAACGGGTAGCGTTGGACTTTTGTCCCAATCCGGCAACATGGCTCTATCGCTCGTCACGGAAGCTCAGGCAAATGGGCATATCGGTTTGAGCACTTATGTAGGGGTAGGTAACGAGGCCGACATCCGCTTCGACGAGTACCTCGATTATTTTGCGGCCGACCCCTACACCAACGTGGTGATCGCCTATGTTGAAGGATTGAGAGACGGCCGCCGCTTCTTGAGCGCCTTGAGGCGTATCTCGCTAGAGAAACCAGTTATTATCTACAAATCGGGTCGGACACGTGCTGGACGCATTTCGGCGAAGTCTCATACCGGCGCTATGGCAGGCGAATATGCGGTTAGTGAGGGCGTGCTGAGGCAAGCCGGCGCGGTTCTCGCGCACCGATCCGATGAGATTCTGCCAATAGCGGAGGCGCTATCGCTGCTGCCGCCCCTGAGGTCGCGCCGCGTTGCCATTCTTGCAGACGGTGGAGGTCACGCCACAATTGCCGCCGATGCATTGTCTGAACGTGGATTGGTTCTGCCTCTTTTGAGCGAAGAGGCGAGGCGGCGACTTACAGCAGTGCTTCCTCCGGCCGCAACGGTTGTCAATCCCGTCGACGTTGCCGGCGGTACGGATACAGATCCTTCGGTTTTCGCCGTTTGCGCCGAGATTCTGTTGCAGGATTCGATGGTGGATGGACTGCTGATTTCCGGTCTCTACGGCGGATATGCGGTCCGTTTTTCACAAGACCTGCTCACCGCAGAGATGGATACGACGAACCTGATCGCCGCAATGGCACGCCGGTTCGGCAAGCCCGTGATCGTTCACAGCCTCTACAGTGCTCTCCAGGGAGATCAACGGCCATTACCACTCAGTGACATGCGCCGCGGCGGCATCCCCGTGCACAGTTCGCTGGAAACCGCTGTGCGGTGCATGCAGGCTTTAGCGGAGTACGGTGAAGTGGGCAGCGGCTTCGAAGCGTCGCCGCCAAACAGAACGAAGCACGGCAGAGTTTTCGATCAGGTTCTCGCGCGATGCAGGGCGGAGGGTAGGCGGGAGATTTTGGAGCATGAAGGGCGAGCCAGCCTGCGCGACTTTGGCCTGCATCTCGCACCCGCTTTGCTTGCTGTGGATGAACGAGAAGCCGAACAAGCCTTTCTTCAACTCGGCGCAAAGATGGTCGCGATGAAAATCGTATCTCGCGACATCCTACATAAGACGGAGGTTGGCGGAGTCAAACTCAATGTTGCCGATATCGCATCGGTGCGTCGCCGTTTTGTCGAGATAGTCGCTAATGCCAAGGCTGCAGTACCGGATGCGAATGTTGCCGGCGTCCTCGTCACTCCAATGGCAGCGAAGGGCGGCATCGAGGTCATCGTCGGCGTGGTGCGCGACGCAGCGTACGGTCACGTCATGATGTTTGGACTTGGTGGAGTCCTCGTCGAAGTTCTTAGTGACGTAGCCTTCCGCGCGCTCCCGATCTCGCGGAATGATGCCTTTGCGATGCTGGACGAAATCAAGGCGCAAGCGGTTCTCGATGGCATGCGCGGGGGCGTGCCGATTGATCGAGACGCGCTTGCAGATTTCATGGTGAGTATCTCGGATTTCGTTGAAGCCTTCCCGGAAATCGACGAACTCGACCTCAATCCCGTCCTTGCCTATCCCGACGGTCTGGCCGTTCTGGATGTTCGCATCCTTCTCACCGCGTCCTCCACAGCGCGGTCGGTAGAGAAGCAAGGGATTGAGGCATGACCGATCTGCCGAAACTCATCGACTCGAAACTCGAGGTTAGCGACCGCGTGGCCATGCTCGTGCTTGACCGCGACGACGTCCGCAACGAACTGACCGGGACGGCCCTGATCGACGATATCGTGCGGACGGTCGACTGGATCAATGGTGAAGCGGCCGTTTCGGTATTGGTCTTGACCGGGGCTGGGAAGGCTTTTTCCGCCGGTGGCAACGTCAAGGACATGCGGGACCGTAGAGGAAGCTTCGCTGGGAATGTCTTTGAGGTGCAAGATCGCTACCGCCGCGGAATCCAACGAATTGCGCTCGCCATGCACCGCTTGGAAGTGCCTGCCATTGCCGCCATCAATGGCGCTGCGATCGGAGCGGGTTTCGATCTCGCGACGATGTGCGATATTCGAATTGCGGATGATAACGCCGTATTCGGCTCGACGTTCATCAATCTCGGGATCATTCCGGGAGACGGCGGCGCTTGGTTCCTTCAGGACCTGCTCGGTCCCCAAAGAGCAGCGGAGCTGATTTTCACCGGGCGTCTGGTGCCCGCCGAGGAGGCTTTACGACTGGGAATCGTGCTTGACATCGCGACAGCATCCGAATTGAAGGCGCAAGCGCTGCAGCTTGCCGGAAGCATTGCCGGAAAACCCCCTCAGGCACTTCGGCTCGCAAAGCGATTACTGAAGGCGACGCAGCGGTTGGACCTGCCTGACTACCTTGACCTCTGCGCCGCATTTCAGGGCATGTGCCACGACACTTCGGATCATTTCGAGGCGGTCGAAGCCTTGCTGGATAAGCGCCTGGCCCGGTTTCAAGGGAACTGATTGCCAAAGGCGATATCGGTAATCTGCTTTAACGGTACTGAGTTCTGGAACCGCGTTCGGGGTTGCCCCGATTTTTGGCCAGGGTTTGAGGCGGTAATGAAAAGCTCGCACCGAAGAAGGTGAGAATCCGGCAGGATCATGGAGCTGGCAGTCTCGCCGCCGGTACCTATAATAGTCACATGGATCAAGGATTTCTCCGCAAACGAATCATCGAAGCATTCGACGAACTGCCTGCGCAACTGCAGGTGGCCGCGCGTTACGTCCTGAATCATCCGCGCGACGTCGCTCTCTTGTCAATGCGGCAGCAGGCCCGGCAGGCTGGAGTCGAGCCTGCGACAATGACTCGGCTTGCTCAGCGGTTTGGGCTGGAGGGATACGAACCTGTTCGCAAGGCTTATGCAGAAACCGTGCGAAACGGGAGCCTTGATTTTTCGGAAAAGGCTGAGACGCAGATTGCAAGCCAAAAACTCAAGGGAGACCAGGCGCTCGCAGCCGGGATTGTAAGTTCCAATATAGACCAGATCTCGAAGTTAATGGATCACAGCATTCTCGATTCTCTCTCGGCAGCAGCTTCGTCGCTTTCTTTAGCCCGCCGCATTTATTGCCTCGGTCTTCGCTCGAGCCATCCTGTAACCTGGTATTTTCATTACATTGTGTCGCTGTTGGACGATAGAGCAGTCCTTCTTGACGCACTTGGGGCTGTTGGAGCCGATCCATTTCGAGCAGCAACTGAGAGCGATGTGCTTCTCGTCGCAAGCGTCCATCCTTACACCCGCGCGACCGTTGAAATTGCGCGGTACGCTGCGTCGCGAGGAGTTCCGATCATCGCAATCACAGACAGCGAGGTCGCGCCGCTCGCCAAGGTAGCAAAGCACGCCATTCTTGTCGCGACAGAAAGCCCTTCTTTTTTTCATACGATGGCCCCCGCATTCGTTGTGGCTGAGGTCCTTTCTGCGCTCGTGACAGGCCACGGAGGGCAGAAAGCTCTTGAGGCCATCAGACACACAGAGGAGCAGCTAGCGACATTGAAGGTTCATTTGAGATCGCGCGGCACTCGGAAATGAACAGGGGTGTCAGTGCTTTATTTTTGTCGGAGGGGATGCCGCACTGCAGCGGCTCAGCGTTCGGAACTGTAGCCGGTTGCGTTAAAACTTTGAAACGCGGTGAGTACCGAGCGGCACTCTGATCGATGAATACACAACGCCACCAAATTAGACGGCTTCCTGCATGAGCGCCAGCTAATTCGCGCAAGCACGTGTCGGCGTGACCGATAGCAATTCCCACGCGGACCTGCGACGGAAATGGGGTTCATTCTTGCTGCTCCTCGCCAGCACCCCCACGGCAACCGACAGCGTCGATCGCCCCCGGGAAATCGGGTCGGTGCCAGCTGCCCATTCGGGTTCCCGGGATCGCCGTTGCCGGGACGAAACTCGTTGTTCGGCATCCCCGTCTGCTCGGGAGCGAAAACGACCGTCGCCATCGGATCAGCAACGAACGCGAGATGCCACTGCGCCGTCTGTCGCGGAACTTGGCGCCGGGCATGCCAACTCTGGAGAACGATCTTGAGCTTCTCATGGTCGGATCAGCGACGCCGCCAACCTGTCTCCAAAACCAAGTAGTCGACCGTGAACAATGTTGACCGCTAGCTAAGCGGCAAGCTGCTTCGGCCGGTTCAGGAACGCGGCGATCAAGAGCCACAAAGAATGCTTCAGCCACCTGAGCAGGAGGGAGCCGTTATAGCCGGCGGCGGCCAGGATGACGTTGATCGCATCGTCTTGGGTGTGGGCGAGGTAATTGCGGCCCATTCTGTGTTCGTTCTTGATGTGGCCGATCACCGGCTCGACGGCCGATCGCCGACGCATCTGGCGCTTGATGGCCGATGTCATGCGGCGCTTCTGACCAGCGGTGCAGACCCTGAACTTATGGCTTTGCGGCGCGTTGTGGCCGCGATAGCAGGCGTCGGCGAGAACGCGGCTGATCTCGTTGCCGATGGTCTTTTCCATGTCAGGGATGGTCGCTGCGAGCGTGTGGCCGTCATAGGGACTGCCGGGCAGCGCTTTTGCATGCAGAGCGAACTGGCCCCCCTTTGAGCGCTGCAGCGTCGACGCCACCGACACCTTCACCCCGAACGCGTAGGGCGCGTGTGCCTTGCCCTTGCCGATGCATTACACCTTGTGCGCATGCAACATATAGATTTTGCGGCCGCGCTCGCGCTGACGCTGCTCGAGAACGGTGGAGGCCTGGTAGAGCGACCATTTCAAGAGCGCGTCCACTTCCACATCGCCGGCGATCTGACGGGAGATGTCGCGGACGGTCAGATCCGTCCTGAGCCCGGATGCCAGCCGCTTTGCAAGAAGAGCATTGAACTTTTGGGCGTGTGATCGAGTGCGGACTTGTGTCAGGCCTGTCTCAGGTGCGGCCGTTCACATGCCGCGGGGCCGGTATGGTGATGCGCGGATCAGGTCCAAATCTGCTTGGCGAGCTTGTACAGCTCCCGTTCAAACACTGGTTTTCCTGACCCCGATCTGATCCATCATTTGCCCATGCGGTTCTTGCCTTCCTCACATCCCCGACGTACCGGCTTCAGGTGTGCTGCTGAATGATCATGCGGGCACCATCGCCGGATTCCGGTAATCCTCTTGTTTCGTTAGCATCGCCCAGACCCCCCGCGCCATCTTGTTGGCCAGCGCGATAGCCACCAGTATGCGTGGCTTCTTTGCCATCATGCGGGCAAGCCAAGAGCCGCTGGGCACACCCTTCCGGGAGGCCCATTGCACCACAGCCATGGCACCAAGGATGAGCAACCGCCGAATATCACGTTGGCCCATCTTCGAGCTCTTGCCTAATCGCTGCTTGCCGCCGGTTGACTTCTGCAGCGGGACCAGCCCAAGCCAGGTGGCAAAGTCGCGCCCGCACTTGAAGGTCTCCATCGGCGGCGCAAAGGTTTCGACGGCAAGGGCGGCGATCGGCCCGACACCGGGCATGGTCTGCAAACGTCGCGACCTTTGCGCTTCCTTGGACAGCGCGTTGATCGTCTTCTTCAGTGCCTCGATCCGGCCAGTCAGGTGGGCGATCCGGTCCAGCAAATCGTCGCATATTTCACGTACCAGATCTGGCAATTTCGCGTTCTGGTCCTCGATGATCTCTGCCAGGCGTCGTAGGTGGCCGATGCCTTGCGGAGCAACATATCCGAACTCATAAAGGTGCGCGCGCAATGCGTTGACCAGTTCGGTGCGCTGATTGACCAATTGTTCCCGGGTGCGGAACACGATGGCGCGGCACTGCTGCTCTTCGCTCTTCGGTTGACAAAGCGCATCGTCGGCCGTTGTGCTGCCTCGACGATCGCCTCCGCGTCCGCCGCGTCGTTCTTATGGCGCTTGATGAACGGTTTGACATAGCCTGGGGCGAGCAGTTTCGGCTGATGGCCAAGCCTGGCCATCTCGCGAGCCCAGTGGTGGGCGCTGCCACAAGCCTCCATCGCCACAATACAGGCTGGATGATCCGTCATGAACGTGCCGAACTGCGCGCGCGTCAGTTTCTTGCGAAACACAACAGATCCATCGCTGCCGCCCCGTGCAGTTGGAAGACGTTCTTTGCCAGATCGACTCCAATGATGGTAACTTCTTCCATGGATGCTTTCCTCTCCTTTGCGTGGCTGTAGCACCACGAACTTGGCACATTGCGATGCCGTCGGAGAAGGCTGGCA